>PARU01000028.1 GCA_002712065.1 Rickettsiales bacterium
AAAAAAAACTAAACAAACAAACCGCATTGATAGGTTTTTCTGGGTCTCCCTGGACGCTGCTTTCTTTTATGTTAAACGGTGGGCCGTGTCGGGGGATAAGCACCATAAAAAAACACATCGGCAAACCTTATTTTGAGAAATATATAAGTCTTTTGGTTAGGGTTGTTGTCCACTATATAAACAAACAAATTGATCATGGCGCAGAAGCTATACAGCTTTTTGATACCTATGCGGGTATGTTAAAAGACAAAAAGCAAATTGAGAAGTATATTTTTAAAACGACGAAAAAAATTGTGAGTGAAGTTAAAAAGAAAAACAAAAAAATACCAATTATAGGTTTTCCTAAAGGCCTTGGTTGCTTATATAAAAATTTTGTGAAAACCACCGGCGTTGATGTTATCAATATTGATCAAAGCGTTAGTCTTGATTGGGCCTTAAAAGAGCTGCGGGGAAGAGCTGTTCTCCAGGGGAATCTTAATCCTGAGACTCTTCGTTTGGGTGGAAGAAAACTAGATGAAGAGGTTCTTTCTATTCTTCGTTGTTTTAAGCGCGGTCCTTTTGTTTTTAATTTATCTCACGGCATTAGACCAAACACTCCAGTAAAAAATGTTTCTCGCGTTTGTTTTCTTTTAAGAGGTGGTGTTCGTTGAAAGAAAATCAAAAAATAGCGGTTGTATTGTTTAATTTAGGGGGTCCCGATCAGCTTGACGCGGTAAAGCCCTTTTTGTTTAATTTGTTTTATGACCCGGCAATTCTTAACCTCCCAAACCCTTTTCGTTGGTTTTTGGCAAAATTAATTTCTCACCAAAGAGAACCGATTGCAAAAAAAATATATCAACAAATTGGGGGCAGCTCTCCCATTTTAAAAAACACCATAGCGCAAGCCAAGCATCTAGAAAAAACTCTTAACGAAAAAGCGCCTGATAACTTTAAGGTTTTTTCTTGTATGCGTTATTGGAATCCTAGAGGGGAAGATGTTGTTGCCTTAGTAAAAAAGTTTCAACCTGCAAAAATCCTTTTAATTCCCTTATATCCCCAATTTTCTACAACCACCACACTTTCATCTATATCTGATTGGATAGACTGTACAGAAAAACAGAATCTATCAATTCCCACGAAAGCCTTGTGTTGTTATCCAGACGATCCTGATCTGATTTTAGCAATGGCGCAATTAATTAAAAAAGGACTAAAGAAAGCAAAGGAAGGAGAAATAAAACTTTTACTTTCTGCCCATGGTTTACCAGAAAAAATAATTAGATCTGGAGATCCATATCAGGAGCAGGTTGAAAAAACTGCAAAAAAACTAATTAACGTTTTGGGAAAATATAGAAATATCCCAAAATTTGATCATGCCGTTTGTTATCAGAGTAAAGTGGGTCCCTTAAAATGGATTGGCCCTTCGACTGAAGATGAAATAATGTTAGCTGGGAAGAGAAATCTTTCACTGGTGATTTTTCCTATTGCTTTCGTATCCGAACATTCAGAAACTTTAGTTGAGCTAGATATTGAATATCAGGAGTTAGCAAAAAAATCAGGCGTGAAAAAATATATTAGAGTTCCAACAGTTAGCACGAGCAAGCGATTTATTTCTTGTTTAGCAATGAATGCTCTTACAACACTTAAGAGCAAAAATTTTTACTGTAAAAAAGCTTCGCTCTGTAGTAATGAAAGAACAAAATGTCCTTTAGTTTCTTAATTGATATACAAATTTTTTTAATTGAACATCGGGATTGGCTGAGAGCTTTCCATATTATTAGTTTTATTGCATGGATGGCTGGGCTTTTATACTTGCCAAGGCTGTTTGTTTATCATGCCCAGACGCAGCCTAGATCAGAAGCATCTGAAACATTTAAAATTATGGAGCGTAGACTTTATAGAGGAATTATGATCCCAGGAATGGTGCTAACTTTTCTTTTTGGAGTTTCCCTATTATTCACATCTCAATATTTTGCAAAAGGTGATTATTGGATGTATCTAAAAATTTTCTTAGTTTTATCTCTGGCGTCTGCACATGGTCATATGGGAAAATGGAGAAGAAGGTTTGAGTTGGATCAAAATACCAGGGGGCCAGGTTTTTATCGTGTCATTAACGAAGTCCCTACGGTAATTATGATTTGTATAGTTTTTCTCGTTATTTTTAAACCATTGTGAAATAGTATTTGACAAGAGACACTATGTTAAGTAATGGTATTCTTATCAACCTGCCCGATCTTAGATCGTATATAACATAACTCATATTATTATTATTTCTCGTTAACCAAAAACCGTATCTATTAATCCTTACAAATTTAAATGCATCTACACGAACTAAAAGAAAAACCACCTGGTGAGCTTCTCGCTTTTGCAGAAGAATTGAAAATCGAGAATGCGAGCACTATGCGCAAACAAGATATGATGTTTGCCATTCTAAAACAACTTGCAGATAACTCAGAAGCAATTCATGGGGCTGGGGTCCTTGAAATTTTACAAGATGGTTTTGGTTTTTTACGATCTCCCGAAGCTAATTATCTACCAGGTCCCGATGATATTTATGTATCCCCGAATCAGATCAAAAAGTTTGGTTTACGAACTGGAGATACAGTTGAGGGTGAAATTAGGCCACCGAAGCATGGAGAGAGGTATTTTGCGCTATTAAAAGTAGAAAAATCTAATTTTGATGAACCGGATCACTTAAAACATAGAATTAACTTTGATAATTTGACTCCTTTATATCCTGAGGAAAGGCTCAAGATGGAGATCGAGGATCCAACTCTAAAAGATAAGACTTCACGAATTCTAGACTTAATTACTCCCCTTGGAAAAGGGCAAAGAGCGTTGATTATTTCACCACCCCGGACTGGAAAAACCATGATGTTGCAGAATATAGCGCATTCGGTAGCAGCCAACCATCCGGAGTGCTTTCTAATCGTTCTTTTGGTTGATGAGCGCCCTGAAGAAGTTACTGATATGGCTAGATCTGTTAAAGGCGAGGTCATTAGCTCAACTTTTGATGAACCAGCATCACGCCATGTGCAGGTAGCAGAAATGGTTATATCTAAAGCTAAAAGACTTGTTGAGCACAACAAAGATGTAGTGATTCTTCTCGATTCGATCACACGACTTGCCAGGGCCTACAATACCGTAGTACCGAGCTCAGGAAAGGTCTTAACGGGTGGTGTAGACGCGAATGCTTTACAGAAACCAAAACGATTTTTTGGTGCTGCAAGAAATATAGAAGAAGGGGGATCGCTTACGATTATTGGTACTGGATTGGTTGATACTGGCTCTAGAATGGATGAAGTAATTTTTGAGGAGTTTAAAGGTACAGGTAATGCGGAAATCATCTTGGATAGAAAACTTTCTGACAAGAGAGTGTTCCCTGCTATCGATGTTACCAAGTCCGGAACCCGAAAAGAAGAGCTCTTGGTGGATAAAGATGAATTAAGTAAAATGTGGATTTTAAGAAGAATTCTTATGCCAATGGGTACCTCGGAAGCAATGAATTTTTTAAGTGAAAAATTACAGGTTACTAAAAATAACGGNGATTTCTTTGACACCATGAATAAAAGTAATGGTGCTGATAGATAGGGCCTCTTCCGCCTTCAATAAAGACGAAGAAAATTACTGCTTGCCCCCGCTATAAAAAAGTAAGGTTAGGGAAATTCATATCATTTGCCGTGGGGATCAAGTACACCTAGAATCATGTACGCAGCGAGAAATAATATAGCCCCAAGTCGACTGAACATCGCAATGAAGCCGCACACATAAAGTGGCCACAACACAAGCCACCCCGGCATATTCTCGGGAGCACCAAAGAGGAGTTCAGCGGTATGGCTTGAAACATTTTTTTGTACGGCCAGATCTATTCCTTCTTTCTTTCATGTTAAAGATTTTATCATTTCGATATCCAGGAGTCTTTTCTTTTTCTTTATTCTAGTTTTGCCTGAAAATCCCCCTAGGCTGTGTTTTCCCACAACTCTATGACAAGGGATTAGGATTAATAGGGGATTTCTCTTTGCAGCTTGCCCAACCGCCCTCGGTGAACTCGAGATTTTTTTTGCTATATCGCCGTAGGTAGTAGTTTTTCCATATTTAATGGATGATATGACTTTCCAGACTTTTTTTTGGAATAGTGTTCCGTTTGCAGTAATTGGGAAGTTTATTTTTTTCCTTTTTCCCCCCAAGTATTCAAGCAACTGTCCTTTGATTTTCTTGGATTCAATTGTTAACTTGGTCTTTGCTTTCTTCGTCAAGGATAATTGTAGCAGACTACTTTTCCTGATCTTTATTTCAAAGTTTCCAAGAGCTGTTTCTATGACCGCATTTTCCATTCTTACTCAAATATGTATATATTTCTCCAGCTCTGATACTTTCGTTATCGGTGGAAAACAGCTTTTCTGTGTGCAAATGTAGGCAGTGAAATTTTTCCCCTCGGCCTTCTTTCCAAAAGCTGGGTGATTTTTTGTTAGAGCTGTTCCGTCTTTAGCAAAAACGACCGACACGTTTGAAGCGGCCAATTTATAAATTTTTTGCAGAAGATCATTAGTCTCTTCATTTTTTTTGTCGGAAAAAATTACAATCTGTAGTTGATTGTTGTGCAGTACCAGGGAATTTAACATTCCCGCGTGGTATATAGGGTTATTCGAAATGTTTTTTGCAAAGATCTGGAATGTTTTTTCTATTTTTTTTAAGTAATCATCGTTTTGTGTCAATAGATATAACTTTGAAAACACTTCACACACGATAGAATTTCCCGATGGATTTGGATTATCGGTTGAGTATTTCGTTCTAATCAGAACATCCTTTGTATCTTTCGACGTGTAAAAACAGCCTCCTGATGCACCGTCCCAAAAAAATTGATCGATCTTTTTGACCAATTGCAAGACGGTGTCCAGGTATTTCTTCTTTTTCGTTGCTTCATGTAGGGAAATTCCTGCTTTCATAAAACAGGCATAGTCATCTAGGGTGGCTGGGTGTTTTCTCTCTCCGTTTTGAATGGAATGGTACAGATCCAGATTTGAGCCGGTTATCTCAAGAATTTTGTTAAAAGCAGCTTCAGCCATACTTATGAACCCTGATTCACCAAGGATCATTCCTGTCTTTGCAAGTGAGCTGATCATTAGACCGTTCCAATCAATCAATATTTTTTTATCGCAGGTTGGCTTTAGCCTTTTCTCCCTTTGCATCCATAAAGATTTTTTTACTTGCCCCAGCTTTTCTTCATCTGCTTCACCTAAAAAATCAGGGAAATTCAGTCTGTTTAGGATATTTTTCCCCTCCCAGTTCCCTTCTTTTTGGACATCGTATATTTTTTTAAAATAATCAGCACCAGATCCTGCGATTTTGTTGATCTCATTTTCTGTCCATAAATAAAAAGCGCCCTCTCCATCTGAACTATCAGCATCTATTGCTGAAGCAAACGCTTGTTCCGTTAACATTTCCCCTTTTAGCCAATCAACTGTCTCATAAATTCTTTTTTTGAAGATCATGTCTTTTGTTTCGCACCACGCATAGCAGGTCAATTCTAAAAACTGGGCGTTGTCATATAACATTTTCTCAAAATGTGGGACAAGCCACTGATCATCGGTTGAATATCTGGCCATGCCTCCACCCAAATGATCATAAATTCCGCCCTGACATATTTTTTTGATGGTTAAAAGAACAATATCCAGATATTTTTTATTTTTTCTAGTTTTCCAAACATTTAACAACAGCCCCAATAGAGGAAAATGTGGAAATTTAGGCGCCCCTGACAATCCACCATTTCTGTGATCGAGAAACTCCATGATTTTTTCGGTGATTATGGCAAACCCATCCTTCCCTATAGGGTTTGTAGCCTCGGGGGAGAAAATTTTTTCTAATTCTATTTTGATTGAATTGGTATTTTGATGGATTAAATCGTTCTTTGAAGAATATGCTTCTGCTATTTTAGAAAGAACCTCCTTAAATGCTGGCATTCCGTATCTTGGTTCTGGAGGAAAATACGTGCCACCCCAAAATGGTTCTGAGTCAGGAGTAAGGAACATTGTCAGAGGCCAACCACCTTGTTGCCCAAGGACGGAAAGAGCAGTTTGATAAATATGATCTAAATCAGGGCGCTCTTCTCTATCTACCTTAATGGGAATGAAATGATCATTTATGATTTTGGCNGTTGTAGCNTCTTCAAAACTCTCATGCGCCATTACATGACACCAGTGACACGCGGAATATCCTATCGACAGCATTATTGGCTTATTTTCCTNTTTAGCTNTTGTCAACGCGTCTTGACCCCATGGNCGCCAGTTTACTGGGTTATCCTTATGNTGNAGNAGGTAAAGGCTTGTTTCATGTTCGAGCTGATTCTTTTNCACNTTCATNGCNATTCACNAAAATCAGGATTTGCAAATTTGTTTAACTTTTACAGTAAGTAACGATAGTATTATTGCCATCATGACAAAACAACCTAAAGGTTTTTATAAATATCATATTTTTTGTTGCACGAATGTACGCCATCCTAAAAATTCTAGAGGTAGTTGTGGTCAAAAAGGATCAGAAAATCTAAGAGATTATATGAAAGCAACAGCAAAAAAATTGGGCCTAAAGAGCTGTAGAGTTAATCGCTCTGGGTGCTTAGACAAGTGTGAGCTTGGNCCAACAATGGTGATTTATCCTGATGGCGTATGGTATAGTTATAAGAATAAANAAGATATAGATGAGATTCTTGATTCACATTGTTTGCATGGCCGTGTTGTAGAAAGACTATTGATGCAATCAGTAAAAGCGGAAAAAATTGAAGAATAAAACGATTTTTTCTTTATCNACAGCGCCTGGTTTAGCNGGTATTTCCNTTATAAGATCCTCCGGACCTTCTTCATTGAAGATTTTACAAAAAANAACAGGTAAGAAAAAATTTAAGCCTAGATATTCATACTACGGGCCNATGTTCTCTGAATCTTCNNAATCCCTTTTGGATAAAGGCATATACATTTGGTTCCCTGGTCCTAAAAGTTATACNGGCGAGGATATGTTTGAGTTCCATCTTCANGGGGGNAGAGCTGTGAGCGAATCNATGCTTAATTATCTTTCAAAACAAAAAGATTTCAGACTTGCNGAACCAGGAGAATTTACTCGGCGAGCATTTGTTAATAATAAACTAAGCTTAATTGAGGTTGAGGCTATTTCNGACTTAATACATGCAGAAACAGAAGCGCAGAGAATTCAAGCNTCTAGACAACTAGGNGGTGAATTAAGTGAAAAATACGCAGNATGGTCTTNAAAAATTAAAAATATGTTAGCAAACACAGAGGCAGCAATAGATTTTTCCGATGAAGAATTGCCTAAGAATTTACTGAAAAATATAGGAAAGGAAGTCAAATCTCTTTCGAAGGATTTAGATGTGCATTTACAGGATGGTAGGAGGGGTGAGCGTCTTCGGGAGGGTTATTTGATTGCTGTCATTGGATTTTCTAACGTGGGAAAATCTAGTTTAGTAAACCGGATCTGCCAAAGAGATGCGACGATTGTTTCAAAAATTCCAGGAACGACAAGAGATTCAATTGAAATCCATCTAGATTTAAGCGGTTATGCAGTTACGCTCATCGATACGGCTGGGATTAGAAAGACTACTGATATTATAGAGATTGAGGGAATTAAAAGAACTAATGAAGCAGCCGGGAAAGTTGATCAAAGGTTCGTAGTAGTTCCGTCGAATTTATCAAAATCGAGAGTGGCAAAAGTTTGCAGAATGCTTAAGGATGGAGATTTTTTGATTGTTAATAAAATGGATTTACTAAGACAAGTATCTGATTTTAAAAGAAAAATATATAATTTTTTTCCGAATTTTCCTAAAAAAAATATCTTTTTTTGTTCGGCATTGCGTGGGCATGGTATTATCGAAATCATAAAATCTATCCAAAAGAGACTTTCAGCTGAAATTGGGTATTTTCCCAAAGGGGATGTTTATATGACACGAGCAAGACACAGGGAATCTTTGGAAAAAACGAGCAATTTTCTTAAAAAATCTATTTATAACAATGATTTAGAGCTAATCGCGGAAGATTTACGATCCGCTATGAAGGAAATAGGTAAAATTACCGGAAAAGTTGCTGTCGAAGACATTTTAGATGTTATTTTTAGAGAATTTTGTATAGGAAAATAAATAATTTGTTCCACGTGGAACAATAATTTGTTATTAGAAATATATCATGCAAAAGAGGAAATACGATATTATTGTTGTTGGCGGTGGGCATGCAGGAACAGAAGCTGCTTCTATTGCGTCTAAATGCGGCGCTAAAACCCTACTTATTACCCATAAAATAGCTACGATAGGCGAAATGTCCTGTAATCCAGCGATCGGTGGTTTAGGAAAAGGACATCTTGTTCGAGAGATTGATGCACTAGGTGGTGTTATGGGGCAGGCAATTGATGATGCAGGAATTCAATTCCGAGTTTTGAATAGCAGTAAAGGTCCTGCTGTTAGGGGCCCTAGGGCTCAAGCCGATAGGTTGCTTTATAAAGAAGCCATTAAAAAACTATTATTTAATCAGAAAAATCTTAAAATTCTAGAAGGCTCTGTAGAGAATTTGAGTCTTAACAAGAGAGATGAGGTTAACGGTGTTATCTTAGATGACGGATCTCTTTATGCATCAACGTCTGTTATTCTCACCACCGGGACTTTCTTAAATGGTGTTATTCACGTTGGTGACAAATCATTTTCTGCCGGTAGAATTGACGAGAAACCTTCAACGGGGCTGGCTAAGACATTAAGTAAATTAAGATTCCGTTTGGGGAGACTTAAGACAGGNACTCCTCCTCGTATACTAAAAAAATCTATTAATTTCAATAACTTAGAAGNACAAAAAGGAGATTATCCANCTCAACCTTTTTCATTTTTGACAAAGAAAATTACAAGAAAGCAGGTCGATTGTTTTGTAACGCACACTAATAGTAAAACNCANGCAGTCATAAAAAATAATATTAATAAATCATCTATATATTCNGGGCAAATACGATCAAGTGGACCGAGATACTGTCCCTCGATTGAAGATAAAGTTGTAAGATTCGGAGANAGAAAAAGTCATCAAATTTTTCTTGAGCCCGAAGGNCTGAGTAGTGAAATAATTTATCCAAATGGCATTTCNACTTCTTTACCAGAAAAAATCCAAAATGAATTNCTTTCTTCAATAGCTGGGTTGGAAAAAGTTATTATCACAAAGCCTGGGTACGCTATCGAGTACGATTATGTCGATCCTCGTGAGCTCTTTTCGACTCTTGAAACNAGAAAGGTAAAGGGTTTATTTTTTGCTGGGCAAATTAACGGAACAACTGGTTACGAAGAGGCGGCGGGACAAGGGCTTATTGCGGGTTTAAGCGCCGTTGCAAAAATAAATCCTAAAATGAAAATCAATTTAGACCGAACCAATTCTTATTTGGGTGTCATGATCGATGATTTGGTGAATTTTGGTGTTACAGAGCCATACAGGATGTTTACTTCAAGAGCTGAGTATCGTTTGCATTTAAGGGCTGATAACGCAGATTTCAGGTTAACTGCTTTAGGGATAAAGTGCGGTTTAGTGACGGGAGAAAGAAAGAGGCTTTTTAAGGAGAAAGAAATGCTTTTGAGGNTTGCCGAAAGAGAACTTAAGAAAACAGCAACACCAAATCAACTTGTGCAATCTGGGATAAAGATTAATTTGGATGGAAAAAGACGGACGCTGGATGAAATTTTATCGATTAATACAATCGAAATTACAAAGTTATATAAACTGTTTCCTAATCTTAAAAAACTGAGAAACGATGTGGCTGAACANCTACATATTAATGCGCGATATAGGGCTTACTTTCAAAGACAAAAAGAGGATATTGAAAATTTTAAACGTGATGAGGATTTAAAAATTCCTTTGAATATTGATTATTCTAGTATTGGCTCTTTATCGAATGAAGTGGTGGAAAGGCTCGATGAGTCAAGACCAGAAACGTTGGCTGCTGCGGGAAAAATCCCAGGTGTTACACCAGCTGCTTTAGTTGCACTTTTAAGATTTGTAAAAAGATTTACCCCAACCGGNAAAAAGAAAATTAGTTTACNTAGNGTAGTTTAAAACTATTTTAATGGATCCAATTTAGATTTTGCAGAGTCACATAGAAAAAATAGAAGATCTGGAAAAGAGCAAGATTAAGAAGTTAGAAATTTATGTTGAGCAGTTAGTAAAATGGCAAGGCAAATATAACTTAGTTGCGAATTCCACATTATCCTGTATTTGGGACCGCCACATATTAGATTCGCTTCAATTATGTAATTATATTAATGGATATAATGAAAAAAATAATAAGAAATTCATGATTACGGATTTGGGTAGTGGTGCTGGTTTCCCTGGGATGGTTTTGGCGATAATGTCATTGGGAGATGTTCATCTTATAGAGAGCAGCACTAAGAAATGCGTTTTTTTACAGGAAATTGCCCGTTTATTGTCAATAAGGGTAAAAATTCATAATACTCGAATTGAAAANATGAATTTTTTGAAGAGTCAGGTGATTACCGCTAGAGCACTTGCTCCTTTAAATAAATTACTTAGCTTATCTTTTCCTTTCTTTAAAAATGGATCAAAAGGTATCTTCTTAAAGGGAAAAAATGTTTTTTCAGAAATCAAAAAGGCAAAAAATGATTGGAAGATACGCTATAGAGCATATCCCAGCATAACCGATTCTAGTGGGGTAGTGTTGTGTGTTGATTCTGTGAAGGGTAATTGAATCATTGAAAAGTGAATGTAAAATTATTTCTATAGTTAATCAAAAAGGCGGGGTTGGTAAAACCACCACTNCAATTAATCTCGCAACGGCCTTGGCTGCTGTGAAAAAAAAAGTTTTAGTAATTGATTTAGATCCTCANGGTAATGCAAGNACNGGNCTAGGAATTGACTCTAAAAAGAGAAAAAAAAGNATTTATGATCTCATNTCTTCCTCTGCTTCCGCAAAAAATTCTATTATGAAAACTGAGGTTCCTGGATTGCATATCATTCCTTCGACACTCGAGCTTTCTGGTGCAGAGGTAGAGCTTGTTGATGCNACAAGAAGAGAATATAGATTAAAAGATGCTTTGCGTAACGANCCTCTTAAATATGANTATATTCTNATTGATTGTCCGCCATCTTTAGGCTTTCTTACTTTAAATTCCTTAGCAGCTTCCGATGAAGTATTGGTGCCNTTGCAGTGTGAGTTTTATGCCTTGGANGGTTTGAGCCATCTGATACGCATTATTGAAAGAGTAAAGAAAGATTTTAATCCAGCCCTTGAGATGAGAGGTATTATTTTGACCATGTATGATCAAAGAAATAATATTTGTTCAGAAGTGGCTGAAGATGTACGACAACATTTAGGGGACATGGTCTATAAAACGGTAATACCGAGAAACGTTAGAATATCAGAGGCACCCTCTCATGGTAAACCGGTTTTGCTTTATGATCATAAATGCGTCGGATCTTCTTCTTATATTAACTTAGCTACGGAAATTTTAGATCGAGAACAAAAAAATGAGGNATTAACAAATGGCTGAAAAAATTAAAAAAAGACAACTTGGACGAGGTTTAGCTTCATTACTTGGCGAGGAAGGTGAGGCTAAAGGTTTTAAAAACGAAACAAATTCAGATATTTTTTCAATACCTATTGAAGATATTGAGGCGAGCAAAATTCAACCTAGAAAAGAATTTAATGATGACGAAATATTAGCGTTATCAAAATCTATTGAAAGCCAAGGTATTTTGCAGCCTATTTTAATTCGTCAACACGCTAGTAAAGAAAAAAAATATGAAATCATAGCGGGGGAACGTCGTTGGAGAGCCGCACAAATAGCAAAGATTCATGAAATACCGGTTATTTTAAAGGATTTTGATGATCATGATGCGTTACAAATCTCTCTTATGGAAAATTTGCAGCGACAAGATCTTAATCCATTAGAAGAATCGGAAGGCTATCTTCGACTGGTTGAAGATTTTGGCAATACGCAAGAACAGATTGCTGATAGATTGGGGAAAAGCAGAAGCTATGTGGCCAACATGCTTAGGCTTATAAAATTACCTGTTTTTGTCCAAGATTTAGTTAGAGAAAAGAAAATTAGCGTAGGGCATGCAAAGGTGTTGTTAACATCTGAAGACCCTGAAGGATTGGCCAAAATTATACTTGAAAAAGATCTCAGTGTAAGAGAAACAGAGAAAATATTTAGCAAATATAGTGATTCCGTAACCGGAAGATCAGAAAGTCACCATAATAAGCGGGGTGGAAAAAAAGACGCCAATATTTTATCGTTAGAAAAGGATATATCTAGCCTCTTAGGAATCAAAACTGTTATTAATTATGATGAAAAAAAAGGCGGAAAGCTGTCTTTATTCTACAAGACTCTAGATCAATTAGATAAGCTTCTTTTGCTTTTGCGGGGTAAGAATTAGTTAGAATTACTCAGGACTTTGCAAATATTCCTATAGATAAAAATAATCTTTTGCACAATAGTTCACCACTAACTGCGCTAGACTTAATATCAATCTCACAGTTATTTAGTTTATCAAGAATTTTTTCAATTTTTGGTGTGTGCCAGAATAAAAGCTGTTTAGAAAATTGATCTTTTAATTTAAAAAAAATTGGTGGCCTCAATTTACTCATAGCTTGTATTTTCGTTTCACCATCTTTAATTAAGGCGCTTACGGTGTGAAGTCGGAGAAAATGATTTACCACCCAATATATTAGACTATTTGGTTGTATGCCTTCCCGAAAAGCTCTTGCTGTATATTTTTCAATCTTTGACAATTCACCACTTGCAATAGCAAACGCTATATTTTCAAGAGTAAAATAAGAGTTATCTTTGATACAATTTGCAACATCATCTTTCGTAACTGATGTTCTGTCTCCCACATAAAGGATTAACTTGTTCAGTTCGTTGATTGTAATCAATCGATCACTTCCCAAATATTCTAGTAATAAGGAAATCGCCGAACTTTCAATAGTCATGTTGTTTTTACTAACTATGTTTTTTATTATTTTTTCTAGATCCTCATTTTCGTCTCTATAACAAGGGATAACTACCGCTTCTTTGTTTTTTTCAAGCAGTGTTCGTAGGGAAGAACCTTTAGCTAAATCACCACCATCGATAATAATTGTTGATTCCAAATTTTGATTAGTAAATATTTTTTCTATAATCTTTTTTAACGCATTATCTGCATTGTTTATTAGTATAACTTTTTTTTGGTTATCGAAAGTTATTGAGTCTACTTCATTAAATAAAACATTTGGTTCTGATATTATTTTTTTACAATCGACTTCTATAAAATGGAATGGATCTGGATCCGGAAGAATCTTTTTTGTAATTTTTTTAATAGTTTCTCTTATCAGCCCATTATCGGGACCATAGACTAGGACAGTTGGCGGTATGTTATTTGGAGTATTTAGAAATTTTTCTAATTGATATTTCTTTATAATCATTTATTTATCTTTTTAAAGTGACAGCGCGTAACACTTCCCCCTTTATTACTTCTGCTAGAAAATCAAGATGACCTTTTCGAGTACTCTCTATTGCTTTGTCGTTGTATTTATCGTTACCTTTTAAATCTACCGTATCAGAGATACGCTTTTTCTTTTCTAGTAAATTTTTTCCTTTTTTCAAATCAACTAATCTATAGCTAACTAAATTTTTTATATACATCGAAGTCCTTCGCTCTTGCTTATTAATTTCGCTAGCACTTATATATAAAGCATATCTTGGATCTTGATAGATGCCTGCGGGGTTAGTGCTTTTTAAAAAAACTGAACCCAAATCGTTACTTATTTTATTGTTAGCTAGCTTCATGCTAATCGATTGAAAAATATTTTTTTCTTCAACACTATTAAAAATTGCAATGGCAACGCTCGTAGCTATTTTTTGACTAAGAACTCGAAGATTTGCATCCCTAGATCCAATTAGTGCTTGTCTGTTTGCTAAATCATCATCAATTAAATCAAAGCTTGATGTTGTGCGATTCATGCCTCTGAAAAGAGTCTGTCTTGTGTCTGCATCCTCAAAATGAATATTTGTTCTGTTTGTTAAATTAGATCTTGTGTAAGTTCCGTCTGCCTTCTTACCGGTTTGTTGGATTGATTCAGTGAGTTGTGTTTTTAATAAATATTTCGGCTTTTTGGGCTGACCTTTTGGATTTAAAATATCTAAAAGATAATTTCTTAAAATCTGTCCTTTTCTATCTTCTATAATGCTAATTTTTGTCTTCTGGAATTGCTTTGGGATATCTATATTGGATGAATCAGTTTTTTTATATAAGGGCTGGTATCCCCCACCACAGCTTGTTAAAAATATAATTAGGCTTATTATTAAAATTGGTCGCATAGCTTAAATCACGAAATTAATCACTTTGTTAGGGACATAAATTGTTCTTTTGATTTTTTTGTCCTTTAAGGATTCTTTAACTTTTGGTAAAGACATTGCTAAGTCACCTAGCTCTTTTTCGTTAGCGTCTGTTTGCACTGAAGTCGTTGCCTTTAGTTTACCATTGATTTGTATCGCCAGTATAACAGTTTCTTTAATGAGTAGATCTTTTTTCAAGGTGGGCCAAGGTGTTTTAATTAATAGTACCTCATGACCGAGCTTTTCCCAAAGCTCTTCCGCTAAGTGTGGTGTTATCGGGGATATGAGCTGAATAATGGTTTCTAGACCATTTCTTATCACCCAAGTGGATACCTTTTTCTCAATATCGGAAAAAATATTGGTTAACTCTCTAATTCTTGCTATTGCCCTATTAAACTTAAATTTTTCATAGTCGTTACTAACCAGACTAATGGTTTTATGTATTTCTTTAAGTATTTGAATACTTTCTTTATTTAATTTTTTCGGCTTATTGGTTTTAATGGATGGGATATTTTTTAGATGTTTATCTACTAATTTCCATAATTTATTTATATATTTCCAAGTTCCCTCTATTCCTTCGGAAGTCCATTCCAAGTCTCTCTCAGGAGGGGTATCAGATAGAACGAAAAGTCTAGCTGTATCGGCTCCGTATTTATTAATAATATCTTCAGGATCGATAACGTTCTTTTTTGACTTACTCATTTTTTCTACTCTCCCAATCTCAACTGGTTTTTGATTAGATTTAGAGATAGTGACCGATCCTTCCTTCATAACCTCACTGGGAAATAAATATTTTTTTCCAATTTTATAAGTTTCGTGACAGACCATTCCTTGCGTTAATAATCCTCGAAAAGGTTCCTTGGGTATTTTATACCCACACTCATCAAGAGCACGGGCGAAAAACCTAGAATAGAGTAGGTGTAATACAGCATGCTCAACCCCACCAATGTATTGATCGACAGGCATCCAATAATTTATTTTTTTTATATCTAGCCCAGCCTTTTTTTCAGGACTACAGAATTTTGAAAAATACCAAGATGATTCAAAAAAAGTATCAAGAGTATCAGTTTCGCGAGTTGCCGGCTTATCTGTCTTAGGACATTTTACCAATTTCCATGTTGGATGATTCTCTAGAGGGTTTCCTGTACTCGATAAATCAACATCACTAGGTAACTTAATTGGCAGATCTTTTTCAGGAACGGGGACCATAGTTCCATCCTCTAGATACATTACCGGTATTGGGCATCCCCAATATCTTTGTCTAGAGATTCCCCAATCCCTCAGCCTATACGTTATTTGACCTTTACCTTTTCTCATTTTTTCTAATTCTTGAATTACTCTTTTTTTCGCATCTTTTACCGACAGTCCATTCAAAAAACCTGAATTTATAGCCATACCATCCTTCTCTACAAGCGCTTTATCCTTAATGGTCAAGTCCTTTCCATTTGGAGATATCACCGGTTTAATTGGAAGATTATGTTGTTTAGCAAATTCAAAATCTCTTTGATCGTGAGCAGGACAACCAAATATTGCCCCACTTCCATATTCCATCATAACAAAATTAGCTATGTATAATGGTAAGGCAATTTTCTTTTCAAAAGGGTGAATAATATTAATTTTCAGATCATATCCTCTTTTTTCGTTCTTTTCTAAATCTTGCTGATTCTTTGTTTCATTTAGACATTCTTTGCAGAATGTATTAATCGATGCATTATTTGCAGATAACTTTTTAGCAATAGGGTGATCAGGCGCTATGGCACAAAATGAAGCTCCAAAGATTGTGTCAGGTCGTGTGGTGAAGACTTCTAAAATTTCATCTAGGCCATCTATTTCAAAATTAATTTTTGCACCCTCTGATTTTCCGATCCATTCTTTTTGCATTAATATAACTTTTTCGGGCCATTCTTTTAAAAGGCTTAAATCGCTTAACAATTCGTCGCTGTATTTACTAATTCTAAGAAACCATTGTCTTAATTTTTTTCTCTCTACTAAAGCTCCCGATCTCCAGCCCCTACCATCAATTACTTGTTCATTTGCTAACACAGTTTTATCCACAGGATCCCAATTTACGTAGGATTCTTTTCTATAAGCAATTCCCTTTTTTAGAAAATCAAGAAACATCTTTTGTTCATGTTTGTAATAATCGTGATCACATGTACTAATTTCCCTTTCCCAGTCATAAGAAAAACCCATAGCGAGTAACTGTTTTTTCATAGCCGCAATATTTGATTTGGTCCAAACTTCTGGATGTGTTCCGCTTTCTTTTGCCGCATTTTCGGCAGGCATTCCGAAGGCATCCCAGCCCATCGGATGAAGCACATTCTTTCCTTTTAACCACTCAAACCTAGCGACTACATCGCCAATTGTATAATTCCTTACGTGCCCCATATGGATTTTTCCAGAAGGATAGGGAAACATTTCCAAGGCATAAAATTTTTTATTACTACTATTTTCTCGAGCCTGAAAGCATTTGTTCTTATGCCAAGTTTTTTGCCACTTCTTTTCTATTTTTTTAAATTTATAATCGGCCATTATTTTCCCATAAAAATAACTTAAAATTTAACAGAACTATTATATATGCTAAATTATTTTTTAGCCTTAATTATTAATATTGTTATTCTTGAAAGCATTTAAAGCTGCGACCCCGGATGCGTTTGTAAAATACAGTTTTTTAACATTGTGCTTATTAACACCACCAAGCGCAACTATTGGAGAAGACGATTTATTTGTCAGCATTGAAAAACGAATTATTCCTAGATTGTTCTTTCTAAAATTACTTTCTGTTTTAAAAACTGGTGATAGTAAAATTGCCGAAACGCCCAATTGTGATGCACGTACTATTGCAGGATAGCTATGCGCTGAAGCAGTGACTAATAATTTTTTATTGATACGACGTAAATGTAATCCTGCTTTTGTTGGCATTCGTAATAAATTTTCAGGAATATGAATATTTGTTATTCTTAGGGAGCTTGCTTGACAGATAGATCCGGCAAAAAAAAACTTTACCTTTCTTTCTTTGCATTTTTTTAAAATTTTTTTAGTTTTATGGAGAGCGTCTTTCTTTTGGTTATTTCTATAAATAATCCCCATATCTTTTTTCAGATATTTAAGAATTTCTTTTAGTTCTGATAAACGAATTGAATCTGTGATTAAAAATAAATAAGGTATGTCACTTGATCTTTTTGAAGATTTCAGATGAAGTTTTAAAACGAGACTTTTAAACATGAATTATAATTAATAGTGATGAGTAAAAATGCTGACTAACAAGGATAGTTCAGATATACAGGAAAATTATAAAAAAGTTAACAATAGGATTCAAGAAGCAGTAGATAAGGCTTCTAGAAACAGAAGTAATATTCGGTTGATTGCGGTTTCAAAAAATCAAACAGTGGATAGAATCGAACATTTGATAAAAATCGGCCATAGAGTTTTTGGGGAAAATAAGGTTCAAGAGGCAAAATCAAAATGGTTAAACATCAAGAAAAAAAATCTAGATATTAGGCTTCACTTAATAGGTCCACTTCAAACTAACAAAATTAAAGATGCTCTTGCTATATTCGATGTCATTGAGACAATCGATCGTGAAAGACTTGCAATAAAATTAGCCAAGGAAATATCTCTAGCTCCCAAGGCTCCTGATTTTTTAGTGCAAATTAACACTGGAAAAGAAAGTTCAAAGTCAGGGATATATCCAGAAGAGGCAGATAGTTTTATAATATTTTGTCAAAAAGAATTGCACTTACATATTAAGGGATTGATGTGTATTCCTCCGATCAATGAAGAAAAATCTTCACATTTTTCTTTGTTATACAAGATTGCAAAAAAACATTCTTTGAGGTATTTAAGCATGGGGATGAGCAGTGATTTCGATACTGCCATACGTTTCGGTGCTACTCATTTACGAGTTGGAACAGCTATTTTTGGCGCAAGAGATCAATTCTAAGAGCTATTTTCAATTATTACCCAACTTTGTTTTTTTATTTTAGAAATTAGCATCATTAGTTTTTCTTTTCGCAAAGCGATACACCCGTCAGTTGGTTTAAAATTGTTTTTGGCTATGTGAATAAAAATTGCACTACCTTTTTTTGATTTTACTGGATTACAATTATAGTTTGTGACTAAGACCAAATCATATATGTTATCTTTTCTCCATAAAACCTCATAGCTTGCTTTGTGGGGTAAAGAAATTTCTCTATTATATGCTTTATCTTTTGGATCGTCACACCAACCCACATTCGGATTAATTTTCTGTATAGGCAATTGTGTTTTTAACGAATCTATCCGATCTGGTCGGTACAAAATTTTTTTAATTTTAAATTTTCCAGCCGGAGTCGCTTGATCCCCTTCTTTTTTGAATTGTGTGGTGCCATTTTTCCCAATTGCACACTTCAATACATGAACTCCAAAAATTACATAACCATTTTTTCGTATCTTGATTTTCATAAGAATTATATTTTTTTTTACTTCATTCCATTTTAATGTAAAAATTAATCTATGGATAGTTTAGGAAAAATTTTAATAGCCTCAAATGATTCAAATTTTAGAGCATCAATGGTTAATAATTTATTGGATCAATTTAAAGCTCATTCTATTGAGGTGCTATCTACTGAAGCTATATTCAGAAAAATAGAGAAGGAAAAGATTATTCTTCTTCTTCTTGATTCGTCNATTATTTCTAAAGAAATAAGTAATTTTTTTAATAAATTTAGCAAAATTGAGAAAAAGTGTTTTGTATTTTTATTTTATACGTCTGAAGAAAAGGAGTTAATAAAAGAAAACTATCCCATTAGTCAAAAATTTCTTAAACCTATAAAAATTGAACAGGTATTCGCATTTATTAGAAAATATTTAATAGATGAAAAAAAAGATGAGAAAAAGATTATTTTAAATGATTTTCACCTTCTAATCCATGAAAGAGCGATTTTGAATTCGGAAAACGAAGTGAAAGTTTATCTCACTGAGAAAGAAACCCAGATGCTTGCTTATTTGGGTAGAAATAAAAATAAAAAAATTAACAGGAAAGAGCTATTGTCAGATGTTTGGAATTATGGAGATGACATTACAACACATACATTGGAGACTCATATTTATCGATTAAGAAAAAAGTTATCTTCTTTCGATTCAAAGATAAAAATTATAGTAACTGAAGATGGTTGCTATTTATTAAGCTGTTGATTGGAGTTTAGTTAATATTAGCGATCTGCTAAAATTTCTTTATTTTATCGTTATAGAAACCNTTCCTATTTGTTCAATCATGCCCTCNACATNGTCNCCAATTTTTAGCNTACCTACTCCTTCTGGGGTTCCGGTAAAAATTATATCACCTGGATATAAGGAAGTATAATTAGATAATTTGGCAATTATTTGGGGCACACTCCAAATTAATTTAGAAATATCAGATTTTTGTTTTATTTTGTTATTTACCTTTAATGATATTTCCCCCTTAGTTGGATGACCTAAAATTTTTGAAGTCACTATCGGTGAACAAGGAGCAGATCCCGGGAACCCTTTTGCCATATCCCATGGCATCCCTTTTTTTCTTGCAATTTTTTGGAGATCGCGACGGGTTAAATCAATTCCCACCGCATACCCGAGTATAATTTTTTTTGCGTTCTCTAGAGAAAGATTTTCTCCTTTACCTTTTAGTGCGGTTACCAACTCTACCTCGAATTGTAAATTTTTTGTCTTTTTTGGGTATTTTACAAATCCTCCCTCTGGNANCAGAGAGTCTGTGGGTTTTCGAAAGAANACTGGATCGTCTCTTTTGGGGTTTACCCCCATTTCATGGGCATGCGCTCTGTAATTTTGCCCAACGCAATAAATATTTCGAACGTAAATTTTGTTGGATCCTTTTTTAAATTTTCCATTTTTTGATTTCCGATCAAAAANAGGAAGTGTGAATGGAAAGTTTCTGCCAATGNAGTGAATCATAATTTTATTTCAGGAATTTGATCGCTGAATATATTTTTTCTTTTTAGACCATTCTTGGTGAGTATTTTGAATGCAGAGTCAATCATCAATTTTGGTCCTGCAAGGTAGCAAATTATTTGACGAAAATCCTTAAAATCATTGCATGCAATATCTGTTACATAACCAACTCTTCTTTTTGTTTTTCCATTAGGCTCTGATAAAACTGGTATGTATTTTAAATTTTTATATTTTTTTACAAGATNTCTAAAATATTTTTCAAGATAGAGATTCTCTTCATTTTTAGCTCCGTGATATAGGTAAATCGAATTTTTGCCCCCTTTGTTAAGATAAGTTTCCGTTATTGATTTTATTGGCGCTAATCCAGTCCCTCCGGCAATTGCAAGTATTGATTTATTTCCTTTTTTTNCTAAGTATGAATTTCCGTACGGTCCAGAAATTAAAACTTTACCATATTTCTTGAAGTATTTTTTTTTCGATAGGGGCGCTTGTTGATTGATATGTANCTCGATNCTTGTGGAGCTCGGGGTACTTGCTATAGATAATGGNACTGTTNCTTCTCCTGCAAAAGAAAATNTNGCATACTGCCCAGCCTTGAATTTAAACTTTTTTTTTCGTTCTGGTTTTAATGTTACAATATATTGAGATTTACTAGGTTTTGTAATCTTGAATATATAATAGTTAAAAAAATTCTTCACGATNCTAATTCTTCCTTGAAGAGAACGGAACATATATGTTTTCTGGATCATTAAAGATAAACAGATTTGGGTCTAAGGTTTCCCCAAATTTGGGTTGAATTAGTTTTACAGTTGTAATTATTCCNTGCACGTCTTTTACAATCCAATCGGTAAATACAAATGGGTTATTTCTGAACGAAAGTTTTACGTATCCATAATCTGGATTATTAGGCTCTGAAAGTGTAATAGTTATCTTGTTTTTATCNCTTTGCATATCTGTTAANTTTATGTCCTTTCCGATCTTCAGACTTTTAGATAATAAAATTCTTGCCGGAGTCTCATTAATCTCNAATATACTTGTTGAAGAAAGATCATTATCATACACAAAGATGTTTTTTCCATCAGCTACCATTAGAATATGATTCGGCGGATTATATTCAATNCTTAATTTTCCTGGTTTTGAGATATATAGTTTACCTTGGCTGATCTCTCCATTTGAAGTTGTTTGAACAAACTGAGAAGTAACGGTCGTAATATTATTGAAATAGTCCTCAATTCTTTGGATATCCTTTTCNGGGGTTTTTTGATNACTTAGCNTTTCTGCCTTTATTTCCGNTGGTAGGAAAAAAATTNATAGAATTAATGNGATCTTTACATAAAGACCAATGTACTTGGTTGAAATTTTAGAAAGCATAATAATTTTAATTTAATNGTTTAGATTAATACGTTTCTTTTCCCAACATGATCGGCGGGTCCAATTACGCCGTCAGCTTCCATTTTCTCTATGAGGTCTGCCGCACGATTATATCCTATTCTTAACTTCCTCTGTATAAAACTAGTTGTTGCTTTGTTATTTTCACGCACAATATTTACTGCCTGATTGTACAAATCATCACCATCGGATTGCTGTTCNTCCGTGGAATCTTTTTCAAGCGCTTCATCAAAATCATCATATAAATACTCTCCCCCACCGTATTGTTTTAGGTGAGAAACTACGGATTCAACCTCATCTTGAGAAACTAACGGTCCATGTATTCTAGTAATTTTACCTCCGGTTCGTTGGCACAACATGTCTCCTTGCCCTAACAACTGCTCGGCTCCCTGTTCTCCAATGATCGTTCTACTATCTATTTTTGATGAAACTTGAAAACTAATTCTGGAAGGAAAATTTGCCTTAATTGTTCCAGTAATAACATCTACTGAAGGTCTTTGAGTTGCCATAATCAGATGAATTCCAGCTGCTCTTGCCATCTGGGATAATCTTTGTACTGCCGTTTCTACTTCTCTTTTGGCTACGGTCATTAAATCAGCCATTTCGTCAACAACAACAACAATCATTGGTTTTGGTGATAAATCTTCGAGGTATTCCTCTTTCTCATTGGGTTTTCCTGTTTCGGAGTCGAACCCAACTTGGACTGTTTTAAATAATTCTTTTCCATTTTTTGCTGCTTCGACGACTTTTTCATTGTAGGTGTGTATATTTTTTGCGCCAACNATAGACATGTCTCGATATCGTTTTTCCATTTCTTGGACGATTTTTTGNAATGCATAAACAGCTTTCTTTGTGTCAGTCACGACAGGTGCAGCTAAATTAGGTATACCGTCATAAACACTCAATTCCACCCATTTTGGATCTATCATTAAAAATTTTAATTCAGATGGATGATATTTATAAATTAATGAGAGAATCATAGTATTGATAGCTACAGATTTTCCTGAGCCTGTTGTTCCTGCTATTAGCANATGAGGCATACTTCCCAAGTCAGCTATAACCGGCTTTCCACTTATATCTTTTCCTAAAACTAGAGGGAGNCTAGCTTGCGTGGTTTCGAAAAATTTGGATTCTAAAAGTTCTCTGAGTTGAACAACTTCTTTATTTTCATTCGGAAGTTCAATTCCAACAAACTGACTTCCTGTCAAGGGCGTGATTCTTGCGGTAGACTTGCTCATTGATCTTGCCACATCATCCGATAATGCGATGATTCTCGATAATCTTATTCCAGGATCTGGTTGAAATTCATAGAGTGTGACAATAGGACCAGGATGAGCAACCCCCATCTGCCCAGTAATTTCAAATTGATTTAAAGCATCGCTAAGCAACTTTTTATTATTTTCTACAGCCTGAAGATCTAGCTGGGAGTTTCTGCTGCTCTTTTCCGTACTTTTTAATAAATCGAAGGGAGGAAACNGGTATTCCTTACTATCTAAAACAAANGCNCTTTGTTTGGATGCGATTGCTCTTTTTCCAGGGGTTAGGAGGTGATTTATCTCTCGATCCTGGATTACACCACCTTGATTAGGATTANNTTGGAAGAANGGTTCATTTNTTTCTCTATCGTGTCCTTTTTTTTCTTCAAGGCCAAATATTGCAAATATAAGATNTTTTGAGTAATGAAGNGTTTTTCTGATCAGTAGATATAAACTCTTCACTAACCAAGTAAAAGTATTTTTGCAAGATAGAATAAATANTNTCCATTGNTCAAANCTGAATCCTAAAGAAAAAAGGTAAATGGGAAAGAATAATGCAAATAATGCTATGTAGATCTTTTCTTCATATGCAGCNAGCCCTATCGTATTATTTATTTCGAGTAGTGAGTTAAGCAATATATTTCCAATAATTCCGCCGGAACCATTTACCGTATTCATAAAGCTCATGGTTTCTAAGCCNGCTAATGCGGAGGCTGCAATTAGAATTGAAAATACGAGAGTTACAAAACGGATCCAGAATAGATCAATTTTTATTTTTCGAAATAGCAAGATACCCCAACAGGCGGTTGTAATAAATATAAGAAGAGCTGCGAATCCTAAATTTTGAATCGCTAAATCTGATACTATAGAGCCAGGCGATCCCATTATATTTTGAATCGGTTCTGAGCTAGAAGTATTGAGCGAGGCGTCATTNGGATGGTATGAAAGAATTGAGNTAANGAAAGCGGTTGAAATAANAAAGACTATTACTGAAAATGCCTCGATCAAACGTTTCTTGATTAGTACGTTCAACTGATCAGGAAGAAAGGTCGTTTTATCAAGTTCATTAGTTACATTTTTCATAATCCATTGNCTCAAAAAAAAGGGGGGCGCATTCGCCCCCCCCAACTAAATATGACATCTATAGTTAATACAAAAATTTACTTAATTTCAAGGTCATATATCATATCCTCTCTCTCCGTGGGANTTTACGTCTAAACCTTGGGTTTCTTCTTCTGAAGATACCCGTAGACCNACTACTGCATCAACTATTTTAAGAACAATATANGTAACGACTAACGTCCATNCNANGGTCGCAATTACACCCGTCAATTGAATGCCAAATTGTTCAGATATTGTTAATTCGGATGCTCCTANTCCACCATAAGCTGCACTTCCAAGAACAGCNGTCAGGAGTGTTCCAGTTACTCCACCAACNCCATGGACAGCAAGTACGTCAAGGGAATCATCAATTCCCAAGGCATCCTTGACATAACTGAGAGCTTGGTAACAAATGATTCCAGCAGCAAGACCAATTATAAATCCTCCNCTAGGACCAACNAATCCAGATGCGGGCGTGATAGTTGCCAATCCAGCAATTGCTCCGGTTGCAATACCTACTAGTGTAGGTTTTCCCATTTTTATCCAGTCCATTAACATCCAGGTGAAAGCCGCTGTTGCTGCTGCCAGGTGTGTTGCGGTTAAAGCCATTCCAGCAGATCCATCAGCCGCTAGAGCACTNCCNCCATTGAATCCAAACCATCCAACCCAAAGCATAGCAGCTCCGGCCATTACCAGACCTGGNNTGTGTGGAGGTCGAATTTGACCCGGAAAACCTTTTCTTTTNCCCAGNAGAACGGCAGCTACCAATGCAGCAAAACCACAGGTGGTATGCACAACTAGACCTCCTGCAAAGTCTTGAACTCCAAGTTCAGCTAGCCATCCACCGCCCCATACCCAATGACAAATTGGTACATATACCAATAATAGCCAAAGGCCGCTAAATAATAGTACAGCTGAAAAGCGGATCCGCTCAACATATGCACCAATAATTAATGCTGGTGTGATAATTGCGAAGGTCATTTGAAAAGAAAAGAATACAGATTCTGGAATCGTTCCAGATAAAGAGTCTGTTGTTACGCCGCTAAGAAAAACCTTATCAAGACCTCCAATAATAAAGTTATTTGCTCCGCCATCCCCAAAGGCTAGGCTATATCCGCAGATAAGCCATAGAATCGATGCAAGTGCACATACAGAAAAACA
This sequence comes from Rickettsiales bacterium, assembly GCA_002712065.1. Lineage (GTDB taxonomy): Bacteria > Pseudomonadota > Alphaproteobacteria > UBA8558 > UBA8558 > UBA8558. The sequence continues at coordinate 25,171 of PARU01000028.1, forward strand.
GTGCATTAAAACCGATAATACATTTCGAGATCTTACTAGTCCTCCATAAAAAAGAGCCAGACCAGGCATAGTCATAAGAAGAACTAATGCGGTAGACGTCAGTATCCAAGCGGTATCGCCCGAATTCAAAGCATCCATGATAATCTCCCCCATTAAACAAAATTGATTTGAATATGATAGAGGCTAATTAATCTGCTTACTACGTTTTTATGAAAATAAATATAGATCTTTGGAAAAAGGGCAGAAAACGGGGTTAAGAGTTAAGGTTAAATTAACCCCGCTTTTAATCATTTTCTCTCCAAAAGGAGTAGAGAGGAATCTGCCTATTACGTTTTATTGCACACTTTCGCCATGTATTGGCTTATCCAAGCCCTCACGCTCATCTTCTTCGCTAACACGCAAACCAACAAGCGCGTCTACCACTTTTAGGATTATGAAGCTTGCGATTGCGCAGTAGATGATTGTAGCCATAACGCCATACGCTTGTATCCAGACTTGTTCGGCGTTTCCCTCGAGGAGCCCCTTGGTCCCTCCAATAGCCTCAGAGGCGAATACTCCGGTTAGAATTGCGCCAATTATTCCACCAATACCATGAACTCCGAATACGTCTAACGTATCATCATATCCTATGGATTTTTTTAGATACACCGAGGCCCAGAAACAACCAACACCTGCGGCGATTCCGATTAACAAGGATCCCATAGGATCAACAAAACCGGATGCTGGTGTAATCGCGACAAGACCAGCAATTGCACCAGAGACTATACCAAGAATACTCGGTTTTCCTCTGAAAGCCCATTCGCAGAACATCCAGGCTAATGCTGCGGTCGCCGTAGCAATTTGTGTAACAACCATAGCCATTGAGGCAGTAGTATCGGCTGCTAGCTCAGATCCCGCATTGAATCCAAACCAACCTACCCATAGTAGCGAGGCGCCAACAATACTTAAGATTAGATTGTGTGGTGGCATAGCGTCTTTTCCATAACCGGATCGTTTTCCAATTACGATTGCGGCAACAAGCCCAGCTACTCCTGCATTAATATGAACAACTGTGCCGCCGGCAAAGTCGAGAATACCCATTTCTCCAAGGAATCCGCCTCCCCAGACAGCATGACATACAGGCGCATACACAAGAAGCATCCAGGCTCCTGTAAATAATAGAACCGCAGAAAACTTCATTCGATCTGCAAATGCCCCAACTATAAGTGCCGGAGTAATAATGGCAAAAGTCATTTGGAAAACCATAAAAAGGGATTCTGGTATAGATCCACTAATAGTATCTGCAGAAAGATTGGCTAGAAATGCATTGGATAGTCCGCCTACATAATCATTATATTCACCACCGTCACTGAAAGCGATACTATAGCCGGCAATCATCCAAAGCACAGTCATAAGACAGCAGACTGAGAATATTTGCATCCCCATAGTAAGAACACTGGTTTTTCGGACCATGCCAGAATAAAACATAGCTAATCCCGGTATGGTCATTAGCAAGACCAATGCAGTCGCTGTGAGCATCCAGGCTGTATCACCTGAATTTAGTACTGCTTCTTCTTCAGCCAATGCGATTGATGGGCTTATCATAGACATTAGTAAAAACAAACTCGCAATCCTCATTGGCGGAAAAAAATTTAACATTTTGTTTTTCATAGTTACTTCTCCTAATTTTTCTATAGAGCTTTTGAACCAGATTCTCCGGTTCTAATTCTGATCGCATCTTCGACTTTTGTTACAAAAACTTTTCCGTCTCCAATTCGATCGGTTTTAGCGGAGGTTAAAATTGCTTCGACTACTTTTTTAACCACCTTATCTTCGACAAGAGTCTCAATTTTAATCTTGGGTAAAAAAGTGACGGTATATTCTGCTCCTCTGTAAATTTCCGTTTGCCCTTTTTGTCTACCGAATCCTTTAATTTCGGTAATACTTAACCCTTTGACTCCTGTTTTTGTTAAAGCCTCTCTGACGTCGTCAAGTTTGAAAGGCTTGATATAGGCTGAGACAAGTTTCATAGTGCTAATCCTTTCTTGTTTCGATTATAATATTTGGTATATATACAAGATGCGTGCCATCAGAGACTTGATCAGAGATATTTATTTAAAAGCAATGACTTAGTATTGGGAAAAATAAATTATGATAATCCTTAGCACTGAAAAAAAGCTTATAAATTATGCACAAATATTTATTTGCTTATATTTTAGGCATTTTTTAAAGGTATAATGAAAACAAAATACGATGTTATTGTGATAGGTGCGGGCTTAATAGGTATGTTATTTGCCCGTACCATTGCTGCCCTGGGCATTAAAGTTGCTATTATTGATAAAAAAAGCCCGAAGGAAATTATTCATTCGGCTGATAATGGAAAAAATATAGCTTTATCATTTTCCTCAATTCAATTTCTTGATTTTCTTAAGATTTGGCGTTCATTAAATAAATTTTCGCAACCCATAGTTGATATAAGTGTTTTAGAAAAGCAAAGCTCTGTTCTGTTAGATTTTACTTCATCAGATTTTCACGATCACCCGTTTGGATATATGGTAGAGAACTTTAATCTTAACAGAATCATTTTTGATGATGTAAAGAAGAATAAAAAGATTGACCTGCTCCTCAACAATGAACTCCAAGAAATTACTTTAGGCGATTCGCCTTGTGTGCAACTTTCATCGGGCAAAGAGCTATATTCCTCAATTGTCGTTGCCGCGGATGGCAAGAACTCTCGAGCTCGAAAGCTTGCTAATATTAAAGTTAGAAATTTTGACTATAAGCAAATTGCTATCGTGTCCAATATTTTACACACTAAGCCTCATAATGGCCTTGCTATTGAAAAATTTTTCCCATATGGACCACTTGCTGTTTTGCCATTACGATCTAAAGGTAAAAAATTCTACTCGTCTATTGTGTGGGTGGAAAAAATCGAATCAAAAAATTTCTTCCAAAATCTTAGTAATGATTCGTTTGATAAATTTTTGCAGAAAAAAATTGGTTCGCAATTTGGTATTATAACATCGTGCGGTTCACGTTTTCTCTATCCTCTAAAACTGTCCGTTGCAGATCGATATGTTCTTTCCAAACTAGTTCTTATTGGAGATGCAGCTCACACGATTCATCCAATAGCAGGTCAGGGATTAAATTTGGGGTTACGTGATGTTGCTGCACTAGCAGAAACTTTTGCCGATGCTTTGAAGCTGGGCTTGGATATTGGGAACGATCAAATGTTACGAGATTACGAAAATTCAAGGAATGCTGATGCACAAAGCATGATCTTATTTACCGATGGTATGAATAGACTCTTTTCTAATCATTCCAGGATATTAAAATCACTGAGAAATTTTGGATTAGATCTTGTCGATCAATCTTCTATATTAAAAAAGTTTTTTGTCAAAAGGGCAGTATCAGTTGGCGAAAATGCGCCTCGTCTAATGAAGGGTGAGATACTGTAGAGAAACTATTTTTTTTTATCTTTGCTAATTTTCCTTGCAGCGTTAATTAACATGATAGGAATCCCTTCTTTTACAGGAAATGCTAGACCGGCTTTTTTGCTAATCAGCTCTCCTTTTTTTCTATCATAAATCAGAGGCCCTTTGGTGACTGGACAAACAAGAATCTTTAAAAGCTGTGGATTAATATCCTTCTTAGTGCTCATAATTATGATGCCTTCAAATTATTTTCTTGATAACTAAAATTATTTATTTGCATCAAAGAAATTATAGTCTTTGCTTGTTCTTTTTCATTTTTCGATTCTAGTATTGCCTGTTTTTCATTAGATTGGAACGGGTAAAAGGCAATTAATGCGCCTATAATATCTTGATCCTTCATTTTATCAAGACCCTCCCAATCTAGTTGCACAGAATGTTTTTTTGCAAAGTCACCCAGTACATTTTTTAATAAAGATCGATCGATGAATGCTTGAGATCCTTTTTTCAGATCTGATTTAAAATTCTTCCAATTCACCTTTACTCTCCTATACCCAGATACCTTCTCCAGCTCCTTAAGAATAGAAAATCTTGAAACTCCTTGTAGTATAATTTCGTAACGATTATCTGGGGTCTGATTAGATGAGACAATTTTTCCAGCGCAGCCTATTTCATATACTTCTTCTCCATTATTTTTATGTTTTAGATCCTTTTTTTCTGTTGGCTGTATCATCCCAATTATTTTATCTGTTTTGAGAGCGTTACTTACCATGCTTAAGTAACGTGTCTCGAAAATATTCAACGGCAATTGTCTCCCAGGAAGAAGCAGAGCATTTTTTAAAGGAAAAATTGGTATGGTTGTTGGTAGATTTTTCATTTTTTAGGTTTTGCGATCATTAATTAAAATAAAATGCTAGAAAGTTTTTTCCGTCCCTCAATGGACAATGCATGACTAGCTCCTAAGCCATCAAAAAATTCAATCAATTGCTTTTTTGCCGCATCATTATTCCAATTTTTTTCTTTTTGAATAATGGCCAAAAGTGCCTGAATCGCCTCTGCTTGCCTTCCGGCTGAATAATAAGCGAACGCAAGGTCGAAGCGTTTTTGATGATTTTCAGGATCCTTTTCAAGATTACTTTCTAAGCCAGGAATTGTGCCTGCTATTTCTTTCCCTTTTTCAGCAAGCTTGATAGCCGAATTTGACTCTTCAACCTTACTATTTTTTTTCAATTCTTCTGTGCAACTTTCATATATTTTCTTGGCTTCCTCCAAGTTGTCTTCTGCAAGGTAACATCGAATAAGACCAGCAATAGAATCTGAATTTTCAGGATCTGTTTGTAGGATTAATTCGTAAATTCTTCTTGCTTCCATTGGATTATTTTCATTTAAAAATGTTTCTGCTTGTTGTAAGGCATTCTTCAATTCATCTGCGCCCGAATCTTTAGTAAGCTCGGCCATTTTATTAATGAAAGTCATTACCTCACTTTCCGGAATAGCTCCCGAAAAACCATCTACAGGTTGTCCATTAAAAAACGCAAAGACAGCAGGAATAGATTGGATGTTTAGTTTTTGAGCAAGCTCTTTGTTTTCATCAATATTGAGTTTAGCTAATTTTACTTTACCTTGTGATGTACGAACGGCTTTTTCTAAAATTGGTGTAAACTGCTTACAAGGCTCACACCAGGGTGCCCAACAATCTAGAAGAATGACCGCACTAGCCGATGCTTCAATGACGTCGGTCATAAAGGATTCGGTTGACACGTCCTGTGGTTTTGGATCCTGGTTTTCTACGCTACCGTCTGTGATAATTTCACTCATTTTTTTACCAATTCATCATATTATATTAATCGACGCTACTTTCTATATTGGGTTTTAAAACTTCTCCATTATTCTTTTTCATCATTATTTCTTTGAAGGTTTTCTCTAGAGCGATAAATCTTTCAGGTGTCGTGGGGTGACTAGTTCTATGATTAATTGACAGGTTATTGTTTTCAGTGGCCATTCTTCTCCAGAAATGGGCTACATTGGATGAGTCGATGCCAGCTCTTTCTAAATAATACATAGCGACATAATCAGCTTCTTGTTCAAAACCAACGCTGTATGCCTGTGCTCCTAGATTCGCTCCCAAATCTGAGTAGGTTCCTCCCGTATTAACCCCTGCTCCTGATAAGAGCAAGTCTATCAAAAATCCACCCGCTGTACCCAAAAGAACATTAGTTTTCTTTTTGTCTATGTGTTTCATTGTGTTGTGGGCTAGCTCATGTGCCATTACTAATGATAACTCACTATCATCATCAGCAAATCTATACATTCCCCTAGTTATATAAATATTTTGTCCATCCGCATATGCATTAATGGCGGGTTCGTTAGGTAAATACGCTATGTTGTAATTACAAATTTTCTCTCTAACAATATGGAATGTTAAATTCTCATTGTTTCGCAAGATTTTAATTTGAATGTTTGCGTCAGTAATTTCCTCTAAAAGCTTAGCCAATTGATTAAAGCCATTTTTTCCCTTTCTAATTTTTACACCATTAATGCCTACAATTTTATCACCAATCATTAGTCCGGCCTTCTCGGCTGCTGAATTTTTCACTAATTTCCATATTTGAGTTTCATTACCAAGATTCATTAAATTTTTTGCTGCCTCTTTATACACTTTGTGAACAATTTCTAACGTTGAAGTATACATGCCGGTGAATAATTTTTTACTTGGGCAAAGCTCTTGATTATCTAATAATAACGGATAAGCCAGATCATAAACTCTTGCCAAATCTTTTATTTCTTGCCTTAAGCTCGATTCGGTTTGCTTTTTTCTTTCTGATGCTATTTCTTCTTTAGTTCCTTGTTGGGTAACCGTAATGGGTCCCTGGCATCCAGCTAGGAAACAAAAAAGAGCGATTAAACAATATTTCGTATATAATTTTATCATCGTTCTCTTAATCAATTTATTTAACTAAATCACAGTTTTTTGGCAATAGGAAACATATCAGGGTTGAAAACTCGTTTTCTTTGATTATCATCAGTTGTTCGTATGCGGGAATAGCTCAGTGGTAGAGCATCACGTTGCCAACGTGAGGGTCGCGAGTTCGAATCTCGTTTCCCGCTCCATTATACTTTACGGTATAGCTATTTAGGCTTACCATATGTCATTTAATTTATAGGAGTTAGAGCAATGGATGACGTATCCAGCAATACAGATGATCGTGAAATGATTGAGAAGACTGTGCAGTTCTATATTGATGGGGCCAAGTCTGGTAAAGGTGATGACATGAAACCTGCATTCCACGCAGATGCAACGATCTTTGGTTACATTGGGGATGATTTATTTTCCGGACCAATACAAAAGCTTTTTGACTGGAATGATGAAAATGGACCAGCAACTGATCTTGAAACAAAAATAGCNAGTATTGATATCGCNGGTACGGTTGCAACCGTTCGCCTTGANAGTGATAACTGGACGGGCCATAAATTTACTGATTTNTTTACCTTACTTAAGGTCGAAGGCNCNTGGAAAATAATGAATAAAGTATTCCATCTCCATGCTTAANTCACNTAGTATTTGTTGTTAATCTTTCGACTTGGGCATATTTAATCATTTAGTTATCAATGATCAGTTAATCACGGGTGGACAACCCAGTGAGGATAGTTTCAAGAAACTGTTAAAAGAAGGGGTTACAGTGGTGATTAATCTACTGCCTTCTCATCAAAATCCTATTGAGAATGAAGAGCTCTTAGTCGCAGAAAGCAATATGGATTATATTTATATCCCTGTGGAGTGGGATAATCCAAAAGAAACTGATTTTGATTCTTTTGTTGTGGCTATGAAAAAGTCCCAAGGAAAAAAAATTTTTGTTCACTGCGCTAAGAATATGAGAGTTTCTGCTTTTGTTTACTTATACAGAGTTTTACATGAAAATTTTTCTAAAACAAAAGTAAGAGAAGATATGGAAAAGATTTGGAAACCATCTGGCANTTGGAAGAAATTNATAGAAAAGAAATTAAGCCCATANNAACTGTTTGNTAATCCTTNGGCTCCGGAACCATNCGAATGTAGGGTTTGGGAGNNTCCCANCCTTCNGGAAANTGTTTTTTTGCNTCATCNTCTGANACNGCAGGNACGATAATGACTTTTTCGCCGCGTTTCCAATTTGCTGGAGTTGCTACTTTGTGTTTTGCGGTGAGTTGAAGCGAATCGAGAACACGNAGGAGTTCATCAAAGTTACGTCCAGTACTCATGGGATAAACCAGCATAAGCTTAATTTTTTTATCTGGACCAATCACAAAGACGGAGCGCACTGTTGCATTNTCTACGGCAGTACGTTCCTTTGCAGTGCCGCTGACGTTGGGATGAATCATTCCGTATGTTTTTGCAATTTGTAGATCCGTATCACCAATCAATGGATAATTAACGGCGTTCCCTTGCGTTTCTTCAATGTCTTTACTCCACTCTTTGTGGTCGTCGACGGAATCTACACTTAAACCGATGAGTTTACAGTTGCGTTGATCAAATTCTGGCTTTAATCCGGCCACATAACCTAGNTCGGTTGTGCACACCGGNGTGAAATCTTTTGGGTGGGAAAACAGAATTGCCCAGCCATCACCGATCCACTCGTGAAAATCTATTTTTCCCTCAGTGGTTTCAGCCGCGAAGTTCGGCGCTTCATCTCCTAGTTGTAAACTCATAAATAAGCCCCCCAGACTTGCTTTAGAGTATAGCCTAATTTTGGTGAAATTTCATCATAAATGCNTCGCCAGCCTGATGCCGCTATACATCCATCTTTGATGTGGGTAGAAAAAATTTCTATAGCTATTTCTGATATGGTCCTTGGGGGTGATAGCCGAACCGCCTTTCAATACCATTTGATTGTTCATAAATTTGCCGTTGTATTCACCAATGGCGTCGTAACTGTGGTGATACCCAGGATANGGTTGATACGGACTAGAGGTATGTTGCCATAAATTGCCAAAACAAGANTCTTTAAGTTCTTGGCTTGGTTCGTAAAGGTTATCTTCTAGAAAGTTTCCTTCAATTTTAAATTTTTTACCNTAAATCTCTAATTCGCTTTCCAGGGGTAAGCGCTTTTTTTTCCATCTTGCGTAAGCATAAGCTTCATAATAACTGATGTGACTAACGGGTTCTTTTAGTTTTAAATGTTCCACACCATACAAAGTGTATCTGAAAAATTTTCCGTTTTCTTTAAACCAATAAAGAGGGNATCGAATCTTATTTTTTTTGATAAAATCCCATCCATCGGATAACCATAATTCTGGTCTTGAATAACCGCGATCTTCAATGAAGCCTAAATATTCTTCATTGTTCACTAGCTTTGTCGATATAGAAAATTTTTTTAAATAAACCTTATGATTGGGTAACTCATTATCGTAACAAAATTTTTTTCCATGATAACCAATTTGGTAAATNCCCTCTTTAAAATTCATCCACTTGTTTTTGACAAGTTGGTTTGATAACTTTCTGTTTTTNCTCTTGGAAATTTTCTTTTTTTTGCCAAATAATAAATTTTTTGTATCCATTAACATCAGTTCTTGATGTTGTTGTTCGTGGTTCANCCCAAGAATAATGACTTTTTTTAAATGGTGATTTTTTATTTTTTTTTGGGATACAAGAAAATCTAAAATCTTCTTATCTATCATGGTTCGATAATTCATCATCTCACCNAAGGTTAGCGTGATATCAGAACCTCTTAAATTTCTCGCAAGCATTTTGCCTGCTAAATTGTAGTAGGAGTTAAAGAAAAAATCGTATTTTTTGCCAGGNGATNGATAATTTTTNACATGNNTTTTAAGAACAAAATGATCAAAAAACCATGACGTATGNCCTAAATGCCATCTGATCGGGCTTGCATCAGCCATGCTTTGNTTTAACCAGTCTTTCTCTTCAAATAAATTGGCAATTTTAACAGTTTGGCGCCTTACTTTATCGTATTCCCCGACGATTTGATTTATTTCAGACATTNGTATCTTTTTTTAAANGACTAACTTCTTAGTAAAAAAACAGAAAAATTTTTATTCGGATCTTTCCAGCTTTTAATTTTTTTCCATCCAGACAAGGCGGCAATTTTTTTAAATTGATTCTCATCATATTTATAACAGTCTTCAATGTGAATTTTTTCGCTTTTTTTGATACGGAATTTCCTGTTACTAATTTTAATAGATTGGCCTTTAAGGGATTCTATAAAGACCTCTATGCAGCCTCTTTTTTCATTATATTTCGCAACGTGACGAAAGTGATTAGTATCGATGTTACCTGCCAATTCGCGATTAATTCTTTTCAATAAATTAAGGGTAAATTTTTCTGTTACGCCTTTTTTGTCATTGTAGGCATTTTCAAGAACNGTTTTGTCTTTTTTTAAGTCGATTCCNATGACAAGATCTACTTCTCTGTTAGAAATTTTTGCCAATGATCTTAAAAGACCTTTTGCTTTCTTTTCGGAAAAATTGCCAATTGTCGAGCCAGGAAAAAACAAAATATTTCCCTTTCCGTTTACGATATTAGGGAATTCTACATTCTCGGAAAAATCGTAGACCACAGGCTTTACTTGCATGTATTTATATTTTTTTGCAACTTTTTTGGAATTTTTTACTAAATGTTTTTTAGATATATCAACTGGAAAGTAATATTTAATTTGTTTTCCTGCTTGCAACAAAGGCTCTGCTTTTAGCGCGGAACAGCCACCTAAATAGATTAGGGAATTTTTATTATTGGTCTTTGAAAGAATTTCCTTGGCATAATTTTTTAAAATATAGAGTTCAGTTCTCGTTTGATAATATTCCTCTAATTTAGATATTTCGTTAAAAATTTTTATGCCATTTTCATCGTATAGGTATTTACATGGAATTTTTTTATTTTTTAATGAAAGCCCTTTCAGGATTTCGGAACGAAAGGAACTTGGTTGTTTTAAAGATATTTTCGAGCGACTAGTAAAATCAACATATGAGCGGTCAAAATTATTCATCAAATGATTAAAACATGACTGTTTTTGTATTCAAACATAAATATGAGCATAGAACTCATAGATTTACTAGAGGCTAAATTGACCTAGATATTTTTTGTCAAGCGCCAAAGATCCTGGGGGAAGAGAGGGAAGAATAGGANCTTTGACGCTAGAGCAAAAATACTTTCTATATTAGTGATTATTCACTGATGACTTGTTCGCCAAAAGCAAAGCCGAGCACAGGATTGACCAGAACTGTTACATTCTTTCCATCCTTATTTTTGGCACGGACTTTGTAGAGGCCGTGGAAAACTTCATAACCAACAAAATCGCTATAGCCCTGCTCCAATAGTTTTATTTCGATAACTCTTTCGGATAAAACTAGTGTATTTTGAATGTATTTTCCGTGAACTTNTTGCTGTACATAGTCACGGGCCGACGCTTTATTCACAAAGCCAGCCATTGTAAATACACAGATTGAGACTAGCGCCATTACGGTTACAAGNAGCGACCATAGTGNATAGGTATTGTGTANTNTTTTTCTCATTTTCTATATTCCTTAATTTAAATTAACCAAATTAAACTTACTGTTGGGGCACTATAACTATGTAGTCTGAATGAATTATGTTTCCGAAATTCATCAAATATTCATGTTTTATGGCTTAGTTCGATTTTTATATGTGGTAGAATAAAGCTGTTTTTCAAATGCGAATACTTGTTGTAGAAGATGAACCAACGCTATCAAAGCAGATCGTCCATTCGTTAAAAAATGTCGGTTATGCGGTAGACGCAGCCTTAGAGGGCGAGGAAGGATATTTTCTTGGAGATACAGAGCCTTATGATGCTATCGTTCTCGATTTAGGGCTTCCCAAAATTGACGGTTTTACGATTTTGGATCGTTGGAGAAAGTCAGGCAATAAAACTCCCGTTCTGATTCTTACCGCGAGGGATCGTTGGCAGGACAAAATTAAAGGTTTTGATATTGGGGCTGATGATTTTGTTACTAAACCTTTTAGTATGGAAGAGGTGATTGCTCGAGTACGCGCGCTAATTCGCAGATCTAAGGGTCTTGCAAAATCAATTATAGAATTTGGTCCTATTTCTTTGGATACGAGTCGATCGAAAGTTATGGTTAATGGTCGCAAAGTCATTTTGACTTCGCGTGAGTATAAGATTTTTTCCTATCTTATCTATAATCAAGGAAAAGTTGTGTCTCGTACCGAATTAACCGAGCATACATACGATAAAAATTTTGACCGTGATTCCAATGTGATCGATGCTTTCATCAAAAAAATACGTAATAAGATAGGAATCGATTGCATAACAACTGTTCGGGGGATGGGGTATCGTTTCGATTGGGACAAGAAAGATCAATAAAATTTTCCTTTCCGTCTTTAAGCTAGTGACATGCTTTTTTATTTAATCGAATCATAATGTAATTAATAGGTAGAGTCGCAAAATATCCAGCAACGAAGGCATATATAAAAGCTATCCAAAAAGTCGAAGCAAAGATGCTCGCTACATTCATGCCTCCCATGTGATAGTCAACCAGATTCATGACCACTTCCATTATCGATATTGAAACAAATTCTCCGAACCAAATAATCTTAAAAGATTGAACGAGATTTATGCTTCCTTTATTTTTTAGAGCATAGGCAGCAAAAGAAAATCCAACCAAATAAGCAAGGATGACGGCAATTAGGATCGTAAAGGTGATTGATAAGTGGAGTTGTATACCTATCATCAATCCAGCTAGCTCGCCTATTGAACATCCGATTAGGCAGTGTAGGGTTACTTTAAGACTCAGCAGGAAGGTGTTTTCCTCGGGCATTTAGTTTAACGCGTTAATTTCCATAGGGAAGTATATGCTTCATCAGCCAGTAAATAAATATCTCCTTTATGATCAATCTCTACATCTCGTACTCGACCAATACGATCACGGAAAATAACAGTTTCACCAACTGCTTTGCTCTCTTCCATATCCACTTTGACAAGCATATCAAATTTTAATGATCCTACTAGGACATCTCCATCCCATTCCTTAAAGGTGTCTCCTTGGTAAAAAGCCATGCCACTAGGCGCAATCGATGGAATCCAAATACGCATTGGTTTCATAAAACGAGGATCTGAAGCTTTGCCGCTACCAATTTTTGATCCATTGTAATTAGTGCCGCCCCATCCAATTTCCTCCCAACCGTAGTTTTCGCCAAACTTTACTTTTCCCAAAAAGTCTCCACCTTTAGCCCCATGGTTAACGATATAAACTTGATGATCGAAAGGAGACAGTGCCATCCCCTGTGGGTTTCTGACACCGATTTGATAAACTTCCGGCGACCAATCTTTTTTGCTAATAAAATGAGGATTAGATATTGGTATTGATCCATCTAAGTTAATGCGAATAATGCTTCCAGGATGTTTAGAGCCATCTTGCGCAATCATTCCCCCGTGACGCTCACCGGCGCTTATAAACAAAAAATTACCTTGAATAACAAGCCTGGAACCAAAATGAAATCCAGGTTTAAGTGGTGGCTCTGCTCTAAATAACTTTTCTACATCTGTTAATACATCATTGACTATTTTCCCCCGAACAACAGAGGTGCTAGATTCACCGGATCCTCTATCTTCGCTATAGGAGAGATAAACATGTCCTTCGTGATAGAGGACATCAAGTAATCCTCCCTGGCGTAATACTAGAACCTTAAGGGTATGGGATACTGGAAAAATTTTTTGACTCGGCAAGTGAATTCTAACCAATCGACCGCTTCGCTCTGTGACAAGAAGGTTGCTCGGGTCTATAAAACTCATACCCCAAGGGTGTTTTAAACCATCCACAATTTCGGTAAATTGTAGTTCTTCGGTTTTTACTACAGAAGGTAAAAACAGGATTAATATGAGTATAGAGATAAAGACCTTTATAGAAAAATTAGCTTTAGCCATTACTTTTTTGTTCCGTGATGATGCCCCTTTAGATCTTTCTTAACGTCCTCATGATCCCCAACGACAATATGGTCGGGATTTTTTGCTATATACTTTTCAAGAAACGGAATCAGTAGTAATGGAAGAATGCCCCCAATGACTATCCCCACGGTAGCTGATCTTAAATCCTTATCTAGCATAGCAGCTATGAAATCTGCAACTATGTGGGCAAAGCCTGCACCTATAATCCCTGCAATATATCCTTTGGACACGATCTTTAAAAAACGATTAATACTAAAGCCAGTGTAGTAACCGATCAGCATGATGCCAACGTGCACAACACCAAACGTCATACCTCTGAGAAAGGATAGATCGCTTAAGTGTGCATGAATGTGATCCATTTCTTCTATAGATAAGTTCTGAGTTGCTATATGCTAAATAGAGAGGGGAAGTTACCATATATTTTTCAAGGAGATCAATATAAATAAAAATTGGAAAATGTTATTTCGGGATCGGGAAATTATGTCCTGGTGTTTTTTTGACTGGGCTAATTCTGCTTTTCCAACAAATGTTGTTACTTTTATTTTTTCGGCATACTTTATTCAATTTATTGCGGAAAATTCAATTATTGGGACGGGCCAATGGGGTTTGATGCAAAGTTTGGCTGCATTATTTGTAGCCTTTTTTTCTCCGATATTCGGTTCTATCGCCGATCATGCAGGATATAAAAAAAGATGGTTACTTTTTTTTACATTTGTTTGTATAGGATCTGTCTTGATGCTTGGAGATATTCATCCCGATTCTTCACAGGCCTTTCAGGCTCTGATACTGGTTTTTTTTGGTATTTTAGGCTTTGAATTCGGGATGGTTTTTTATAATTCATTCCTTTCTAAGATTGCCCCCTCTGGAATGATTGGAATGATTTCTGGATTTGGTTGGGGTTTTGGATATTTCGGCGGATTAGCATCACTTTATTTAATATATACATTATTTGCATCACCGAACGCCTTGCAAGAAGGGAATCCATTAGATATTGCCTCCGTAATGCCTTTCGTTGCTTTCTGGTTTTTGTTATTTTCTCTCCCTTTTTTCCTGTTTGTTAAAGAATCCGTGCCAAAAATAAGAAGGAGAATCCTCCCTTCTTTTTTGGGAGGCATTCGAAATTTTCTATCCTTTTTTTCCACCTTGAGGAAACACAATCAAATTGTATTGTTTTTGATAGCTCGCATGTTATATGCGGATGGCCTGATCACCCTGTTTACTTTTGGGGGTATTTTTGCCGCTACTATTTTTTCTCTCAATATTGGCGAAGTTATTCTTTTTGGTATTTTAATTAACATAACTGCTGGAATTGGTTCATTTGCATTTTCTTTTTTGGATGAAACTCTTGGTTCCAAGAAAGTTATTCTAATATCTCTAGGCTTTTTAATTGCCTTGTGTACCATACTATTCTTTTCCACAAGTGAAAAAAGTTTTTGGTTTTTTGGAATCCCTCTTGGATTCTTTGTTGGGCCGATTCAAGCTTCCAGTAGGGCTCTGTTAGCAAAAATGGCTCCTAAAAAAATGAGCACTAAGTTTTTCGGAGTTTTCGCGTTTTCTGGAAAAGCCACGTCTTTTTTGGGTCCAGCATTAGTTGGATGGGCAACCGTCTATTTTGGGAACCAACGCGCAGGCATGATTGTTATTATTTTATTTTTGGTTTTGGGCTATTTATTACTTTCGAGAGTAGGGAAATTAAAAGTTTTTAATGCTTAAAGTGACGCATTCCTGTAAAAACCATCGCCGTTCTATTGGCATTGGCAGCTTTGATCACTTCTTTATCTTTAATAGAACCTCCTGGTTGAATTACAGCCTTTGCTCCCGCCTTAATGATTTCTAATAAGGCGTCAGGAAATGGAAAAAAAGCATCGGAGGCAACTACACAATCTTTAGTTTTGGATACTTTTTCGTTTGCAAGATTTTTTGCTTCTTCAGACTTTAAAACGGCTATTTTTGCCGAATCAATCCGACTCATCTGCCCCGCTCCAATTCCAACTGTCACTTTGTTTTTTGCGTAAACAATAGCATTGGATTTTACGTGTTTGCAGACAGTAAAAGCAAAGAGAAGATCGTCCATCTCTCTTTTTGATGGTTTCCTTTTTGTTACCGTTTTAATTGATATTTTTTTTACTTTTCCATTATCTACATCTTGTATAAGCAATCCTCCGGATAGGGATTTAATTTGCGGCTGTGTATTGGGAGAATTCGGGATACCTCCGGCTTCAAGAACACGAATATTTTTCTTTCTTTTAAATATTTTCTTTGCTTCAGCACTAATTTTTGGCGCGATAATAACTTCTGTAAATAATTTAATAATTTCCTTAGCAGTTTTACTATCCAGAGGTTGATTTACCGCAATCACTCCACCAAACGCACTAATCGGATCACAGGATAGAGCTTTTTTATAAGCACTGAGTACGCTTTTTGTCTCCGCAACACCACAAGGATTTGCATGTTTGATAATGGCTACAGCTGGGGATTGAAATTCACTAACTAGCTCAAATGCTGCATCCGTGTCATTAAAATTATTATAGGATAACTCTTTTCCTTGGATTTGTTTGGCTGTTGATACACCAAATCTAGCTTTATCTGTGCTATAGAATGCACCTTGTTGGTGAGGATTTTCTCCATATCTTAATTTTTCTTGCAGCTTTCCATTGATTAATAAAAGATCAGGAAATTTCTCCTCTTTTTTTAGAGACATCCATTGACTAATTTTTTGATCATATGTTGATGTTCTTGTGAAAGCCTTTAAAGCCATCTGTTGGCGGAAATGATATGAAGTTGATCCACGATTCTTTCTTAATTGCTCTATTAAGATTTTATAATCCTTCGGATCTGTAATAACGGTTAAAAATTCGTGATTCTTTGCAGCCGCTCTAATCATGGCGGGGCCGCCAATGTCAATATTTTCTATTATTGTTTGAAAGTTCTTCCCCGCCGCAATTGTCTTTTCAAACGGATATAAATTAGCGATTACTAAATCAATTCTAGGAATTTTATAGTTTTTAAGGATATTTTTATGCTTCTTCAGATTTCTTCTAGCAAGTAAAGCCCCATGAATTTTAGGATGTAAGGTTTTTACACGCCCGTCTAGGATTTCAGGAAAACCAGTAACATTAGAAATATCTGTTACAGGTATCTTTGCTTTTCTCAAAGCATTTGCCGATCCTCCTGTAGAAATAATTTCAATTCCTTTTGATTTTAGAAATTTAGCAAGAATTTCTAGCCCAGATTTATCAAAAACAGAAACTAGGGCTCTTTTTATTGCTACAGTCTTCTTAATAGTCATGTACTTTGTTTGACCTTGGTTTCGAGATCTATAATATTATTTTCTTTGCTATATTGAGGGATTACCTCTTTTAGGACAGCGATAGCATTTTTTTCATCACCTTTTACCAGAAAATTTTCAATTTTATTGATAGCTGAAGAAATTTCCGAGAATTGTGGTATTTCCTGCGCTACAGCGAAAACATCTTTATGATCCGTTTCTATTCTCTTTTCATTTTTGTGGAATACTTCTTCATGAATTTTTTCACCCGGCCTGACGCCTATGGTTTTGATCTTAATTTGTTTGTTTGGCACAAATCCTGCGAGCCTAATCATTTGGCTAGCCAAGTCGATAATTTTAACGGGTTTTCCCATATCTAAGGCAAAGATTGTTCCATAAGCAAGTTTTTGTTTACCGCTTCCATAGGCTGATGCTTGAAGCACAAGTTGTACAGCTTCTTTTGCAGTCATGAAGTATCTTGTCATTTCTGGATCCGTGATAGTGAGAGGCCCCCCTTCTTGTAGTTGTCTTTGAAAGAGAGGTATTACAGAGCCAGCTGATCCTAAAACATTTCCGAATCTTACAGTTACAAACTGGGTGGCATTAGGATTAGTTTTTCTATTTACATCAAGGGCTTGGCAATAACACTCAGAGAGTCTTTTGCTTCCACCCATGATATTCGTTGGGTTAACAGCTTTATCCGTAGAGATTTGGACCATAACTTTAACTTGATTTCTTTCGCAAGCATCTGCGACATTTCTGGTTCCTATCACATTAGTCAGAAGCCCTTCTCCCGGATTCATTTCTACAATCGGAACGTGTTTTAGTGCGGCTGCATGAAAAGTAATTTCTGGAGAAGTTTCTTTAAATATTTTTTCTACTTTACGCTTATCTCTTATATCCAGTATGTAGGATTTATGTTTTATCTTTTCCTTTTTTTCAATCAAGTACTGGGTAATTTCATATAATAAATTTTCACTTATATCTGCTAGAATTAGTTTCGATGGATTTAATTCACAGATTTGATGAACAAGTTCTGAACCAATACTACCACCGGCTCCAGTGATTAAGACTCTTTTTCCCTCAATCATTGATTTGATGTTTTTTCGGTTCAATATAGTTTGTGTTCTCCCTAATAAATCTTCGATAGGAACTGACTCTATCTCGTCCATTTCCGAAATGCCGCTTTTTAAGCTCATGCGACTTGGAATTCTGGATAAGGTTACTCCAAATTTTTCAGCAATATTAAAAAGGTCTTGTGTTCCATCAGTATCTAGATTTTCAGTGGCTATAACAATTCTTTGTGGGCACTCATTCTCTGACTTTAGTTTTTCCAGAAGATTATTGAGGTTAGAAATTTGGTCAATTACTTCGACGTTATGAATTTTTTGTCCAATATTAGACTTACTCTTTCCTATTATGCCAATAATTTTGTAATTTGGNGCAGAAGATCTATTTAGCTCTCGTATGAATAACTCGCTCTTATTGCNCATTCCAACCAATAAAATTGGAACCAGNNTTTNATCATCTTTGGAGAANACNTATTTGAATTGATGATCTTTAAATACTCGATAGATAAAACGCGGTCCTCCTAAAAGAATAATTAATACGAACCAATTAATGAATGGCAGGCTTCTNGGGATTGTCTCTAGTCGGGTTATGGCAAACATTAAAAAGGTGAAAATAAAAACAGCTATTGTTGTTGTTTTAAAAANAGCCGTCATATCATTTAGGGAAGCAAAGCGCCAAATTCCCTTATAGAGGTCCGAACTTAAGAAGACAGCAGCACAAACAACTATAAAAATTGGGAGGCTTGGAAAAAGAAGATCACGTNCNTCCATAACTTGATCCCAACCTTTGATGAAAATNTCTTCTTGCAATCTTAAAAAGATTGAAATGAAAAAAGATAAACCNGCCATGAAGAGATCATGAATAAAGGCTAANCGGGATCTNCCAGAAACGAAAAACTGCAATATTTTCTAACCTAACTTTCTACTCTGAATCAATACTTTAACATAATTTTTATCAATTAACATTTCTTCCTCTAAAAAANATAAGAAGGAAAGCAACGATCGAAAACGAAATCAAGATTATTATTATATTTGCAACTACCGATTCTTNAAAAGTCGAGATCACAGCCATTGCGATTAATATTATATTAGTGAGCAGAATATAGGAAGATACTCTTGCGTGACTCATCCCNGACCTTACTCCAAGTTGGTAGCAATGTTCAGAATGAGCCTGCCAAATCTTTTTTCCGTCTNATANTCTTTTTATNANGGTGGTGGTAGAGTCGCCAAGATAATATAGGGGNAGTATTATCGCAGGTATCCAAAAACCATTTGCTGCTAATTTTAATAATGACCATCCNAAGATAAAGCCCAAGGGAACACTTCCCACATCTCCTAAAAATATTCTTGCGGGCTGCCAGTTCCATAAGAGGAATCCTAGGCTTGAAGCAAAAAGTATCATATTGAAGAACATTACCTCTCCAAGGGCTGAGGTTANGGTTGGCGCTATTCCAATAATAAGGAAGATTCCTGCACTGATGGAAATTGTTTGTACGCCAGAGATTCCGTCAATTCCATCCATAAAGTTGAAGAGATTTATGAACCAAATCCACAGAAGAAAGGTTAAAATAGTATCAATNGTATCAGGGAGCAATCCTTGGAAAACCAAGAATTCAGGATTGCTNGTTTTTATAAGGAAAAGACACAACCCAACTGNAAAAGATTGTAAAACTAAACGAAGAATTCTGGNAACACTCTTAACATCATCTATAAAAGAGACTATGGCCAAAATTAAAGCACATATAAAGATAGCAATCTGTTCTCTTGGAAATAAGGTTAATCTTTCATGATCTCCTGATAATCCATAAGTTGTTAACATAATGAAGCCAAATGTAAAGATTATAGAAATTCCACCTCCGACAGGTACNGGGACTTTGTGATTACTTCTTTCATTAGGATGATCAAGAATTCCTAATTTACTTAGAAACTTAATTAAGAAATATGTGAATGACCAAGAAGTGAAGGCTGTAAATAGTATTGGTATTGATAGTATAAATATTGAATCTGTCATAAAGTATTCTTTTTATCAAAAAGAAATTCGTGTTAGGTTTTATTCTTTATACAATTTTATAACTTTTATTTGGAAAATAATTGAAAATTTCTGTTGTCGGATTGGGTTATGTGGGACTTCCTTTAGCTATTGCTTTGGCTAAGTATTATTCCGTTGTTGGTTTTGATAAGAGCACAAAACGCATTGCTGAATTAAAAAAAGGTCAAGATGCTAACGGAGAAATAGATCGCAAGAGCTTTAAAGGGAAGAAAATTCTTTTTTCTTCTAGTGAAAAATATTTGNGGAAAAGCGAGATTTATATTATCACCGTTCCNACTCCGGTGAATAAGAAAAAAGANCCAGATTTNTTTTTATTAAAGAATGCCTGCAAGGTTGTTGGCAAACNGATTACGNAAAANAATATTGTTGTNGTTGAAAGCACAGTATATCCNGGNGTTACTGAGGAAATTTGTGGGCCTATCTTACAAAAAGCTTCTGGNCTTGTTTGCGGGAAAGATTTTTTTCTTGGTTATTCTCCGGAAAGAATCAATCCGGGTGATAAAAAACATAAATTAGAGACAATTACCAAGGTTGTTTCGGGACAAAATGGCTTTGTCTTGAAAAAATTAAAAACTATGTATGGGAAAATTATACCAAGAAAGATTTTTTTAGCTAAAAATATAAGAACTGCTGAAGCGGCAAAAGTAATCGAAAATGCTCAACGTGACATTAATATTGCCTTTATCAATGAAATCACAAGAATTTTTAGTCGATTAAATATTTCCGTTTCTGATGTTTTGGAGGCTGCAAAAACTAAATGGAACTTTCTCGATTTTAAGCCAGGATTAGTGGGTGGTCATTGTATCGGAGTGGATCCTTTCTATCTTGCTTACATAGCAAAGAAAAAGAAATTTAATCCAGAAGTTATTTTAGCTGGAAGAAAAATAAATGATAGCATGGGAATATTTCTTGCCGATAATATTCATGCAAGAGCTACAAATATTCTTAAAAAAAAGAGATTAAGAATCTTAATTTTAGGATTTACTTTCAAGGAAAATATCAAGGATTTAAGAAATACGAAAGTAGTGGATATTGTCAAAAGACTAAAAAGATTTGGCAATCAAGTAGAGGTTCATGACTATATGGCAGATTCAGCGATTGCTTATCGTGATTATCAGATTCGATTAAAAAATGAAAAATTAAATCAACGAAGAGCAAAAAAATTTGATTGTATAATTGGTGCAGTAGAGCACAGTCTTTATAAAAAAATTACGTGGAGCAATTTG
The DNA here is from genome assembly GCA_002712065.1 of Rickettsiales bacterium. GTDB lineage: Bacteria > Pseudomonadota > Alphaproteobacteria > UBA8558 > UBA8558 > UBA8558. The sequence continues at coordinate 46,109 of PARU01000028.1, forward strand.
TCAAATTTTTTAAAAAGAGAGGCCGTTATCTTTGATTTAAAAGGGATGTGGAGAAAACTGAAGATTCCCAGAGGTATCGAAAAGATAGAATTGTAGCTGATGTTTATTATCGCTGTGACTTGCTTTGTAATTTAGTTATTTTCCAATTAAGAGGTGGGTTCTCTTGTAATTCAGAGTATATTTTCTGAGTCACGATGATTTGATCAGTTTTTTGCCTTACTCCAGCGCCGAGATATATGCTTTTTTCTAATTGAATTTTGCCGTTATCGATTTCAAAACGCCACCCACTCTTGGATGCTAATGTTAACAATATAGAGCGCTGATTTACAAGTTTCAAAGCTTTCACTTCTGGGTGTAGATGAAAGTGTATTCTAATATTAAGAATACTTTTCCTTTTTCTGCTATTTTCCTGAAAAATCAGGATCTCTTTTCCAACAAGACTCTCACCGTTATTTGCTAAAACTAGATTTCTTTTATGAATAATTCCAAATTTTTCAAGATACCCATCGTGCTGGCAGGAAATAGTTATGAAATTTTTTTCACTATTCCTAAAAATTTTTACTTTAGCAATTCGATTGCCTAGAGAACCATTTGGACGTATAGCGCTTGAATTAGTATCTTCTAAACATAATGTAGAATGCGCTGCAGTTGAGCGTTGTGCGAGATTCCATTTCCTATTATTGCTTTCTATAGCTCCACAGTTAGTGATGATTCTTTCTTTTCCATGACTCATTTCAAAACTTAAGGAACCGGCGTGTGGAGAAGAAGATGCATTTTTTTTACTCGGATTCCCAACATCTAGAATTACCGATGTTTTTTTTGCCTCCATTCTCTCAAATCCAAAAGTTTTCGCCGAAAATATTTTCCCTCCGGGAGTATTTGTTCTGGTAAGAATCATTTCAATAATTGATTTTTTTTCTTCTTTGGACGAATTGAATAACGATAATTTTCCATCATTGTGTTTTAAAAGGGATAAAATGGGCGCCATTCTATCAATCGTTGATTGTAATATTTTTGGTATTTTTAGATTTGCTGTGACCATCGATGCTCTTATATCCACAAGATCTTTTAAAACCAGCATA
>PARU01000031.1 GCA_002712065.1 Rickettsiales bacterium
AAAAAATAAAACTTTGGCAGCTAAGGTAAGTGGATATGAGCATGCGATGTTATTCATAGAGGGAGATAACTTTTCTTTGNCAAAGCAGTTTACAACTGTAANNNAATATATGCAGAGNTTATCTTCTNCTTTAAAAGNNCAAAAAGANTTATCNAATGTTCTTTTGCAATCAGGNTCAGAAAANACNTNTTTAATTTCTTGCTATAAAAAACAAAAAGATGAGGAAGAAGATGTTTACCTAGAACACTATTTTTGGCATTTTTTTTCTTATTATAATAATGTTTTCTATCGGCTAAATTTTACGTATGTTTTTCCTGAGAATAAGGATAAGTTTTTGCATAGTTTGCCTTCTATTTTAGATAATTCTATTAAGTGTATAGAAGCAAAAAAATAATTTTCATAAAACACTTGTGTTTTTAAAAATAATTCCCATATCACAATCNNGACTTAATGAAAANGATTTTTAAATAGGAAGAAAGATAAAAATGGCTAAAGTAATAGGAATAGATCTTGGAACNACTAACAGCTGTGTGGCTGTAATGGAAGGGTCAAACCCAAAAGTAATAGAAAACTCAGAGGGAGGAAGAACAACACCTTCTGTAGTGGCATTTACAGAAAACAATGAAACTCTGGTAGGTCAAGCTGCAAAAAGGCAGGCGGTTACAAATCCAGAAAACACGNTATTTGCTATAAAGCGTCTTATAGGTCGAAGTTATACTGATGAACAAACAACTAAAGATAAAGAATTGGTTCCATATAAAATTGTGAAGTCGGATAAAGGNGATGCNTGGGTTAATGCCGGTGGAAAAGATTATGCCCCTAGCCAGATNAGTGCCTANATATTACAAAAAATGAAAGAGACCGCAGAAGCACATCTNGGNCAAAATGTTACACAAGCCGTAATTACTGTTCCAGCGTATTTTAATGATGCACAGAGGCAGGCCACCAAAGATGCTGGAAAAATTGCGGGTCTGGATGTTCTAAGAATTATAAACGAACCTACTGCGGCCAGTTTATCCTATGGTTTAGACAAAAGAAAAACGGGAACCATAGTAGTTTATGATCTCGGAGGAGGAACATTTGATGTTTCCGTTCTAGAAATAGGAGATGGAGTATTTGAAGTAAAGTCAACAAATGGGGATACTTTTTTAGGAGGAGAGGACTTTGATGCGAGGATAGTAGACTTTTTAGCGGAAGAGTTTAAAAAAGAAAACACAGTAGATTTAAAATCAGATAAACTAGCTTTGCAGCGCTTAAAAGAGGCTGCTGAAAAAGCTAAAATAGAACTTTCCTCTACAACTCAAACAGAAGTGAATTTACCCTTTATAACTGCAGATGCCTCAGGTCCTAAGCATCTGACTTTAAAGTTAACTAGAGCTAAGTATGAAAGTTTGGTTGAAGATCTAGTAAAAAGAACAGTAGAACCATGTAAAAAAGCATTAAAGGATGCAGGCGTTTCTGCCAAGGATATAGATGAGGTAGTTTTGGTTGGAGGCATGACTCGTATGCCGAAGATAATTGAAAATGTTAAAAATTTCTTTGGAAAAGACCCTAATAAAGGAGTAAATCCTGACGAGTGTGTTGCCTTAGGAGCAGCTATTCAGGGAGCAGTTCTGGCTGGAGATGTGAAAGATGTGCTTTTATTAGATGTCACTCCACTGTCCCTAGGCATAGAAACTTTGGGTGGAGTATCTACTCGGCTAATAGAACGTAATACGACAATCCCTACCCGAAAAAGTCAAACTTTTTCTACAGCAGAAGACAATCAAACAGCGGTTACTATTAGAGTTTTACAAGGTGAAAGAGAAATGGCGGCAGACAACAAGTTGCTTGGAAATTTTGACTTGGTTGGAATTCCACCATCACCAAGAGGTATGCCTCAAATTGATGTAACTTTTGATATAGATGCAAATGGTATAGTCAATGTTTCGGCAAAAGACAAAGCGACTAACAAAGAACAAAAAATACAGATACAAGCATCTGGTGGTCTTTCTGATCAAGATATTGATTCTATGGTTAAAGATGCTGAGACACACGCGGAAGAAGATAAAAAAAGAAAAGAGTCCGTTGATGCCAGGAATCAGGCAGACTCACTTCTCTATACCACAGAAAAAAGTGTGAAAGAATATGGAAATAAATTGGAAAAAGCAGACAAGGATAAAATTGATAGTGCTTTAAAAGAACTTAAGGATGTATTAGACAATAAAGATGCAAAAGCNGAGGATATTAAAGCGAAAGTAGACGCCCTTAATGCTGTGGCAATGAAGCTGGGTGAGATTATGTATAAAGAAAGCCAACAAAAGAATGAAAACAAAGACCCGGCTGGCAAATCTAATGGAAAAGGAAAAAAAGAAGAAGATGTGGTAGATGCAGATTTTGAAGAAGTAAAGCCAGAATCTGAGGAAGATAAAAAATCTGCTAAAAAATAGTTTTTAAATTTATTAAATTTGTAGTTTAAGGAATATAAGATGCGTGATTTCTACGAAGTTTTTGGTGTGGATAAAAACGCATCCGACGCAGATATAAAAAAAATATATCGGAAGTTAGCAAAAGAGCACCACCCAGATAAAAACCCCGGAAACCAGGAAGCGGAACAAAAATTTAGAGAGATAGGTCAAGCTTACGAAGTATTAAAAGACCCCCAAAAGAGAGCTGCTTATGATCAATATGGACATGAAGCTTTTGAGGCTGCTGCGTCTGGGGCACAAGGACACCCAGGGACAGGGGCATTTTCTGATATATTTGAAGATTTATTCAGTGATTTTATGGGGGGAGGAAGAAATAGAGAACCCCAAAGGGGTTCTGATTTACGTTATAATATAGCTCTTAATTTTACAGAAGCTTTTGCAGGCATAGAAAGGGATATAAGAATTAATTCTTATGTTACTTGTTCTANTTGTACTGGTACTGGGGCAGAGTCGGGNTCCCAACCTTCTACTTGTAACTCTTGTAATGGCGCGGGCAAAGTACGAGCAAGCCAAGGTTTTTTTATGGTGGAGAGGACTTGTCCGGAATGTGGAGGCAGTGGCCATATTATACGCAATCCATGTGATTCATGCGGAGGAGAAGGAAGAACCCATAGAGAAAAAACTATAAGCGTTAAAATTCCTGCTGGAGTAGATGATGGTACTAGGATAAGACTTTCAGGAGAGGGAGAAGCAGGTCCTAGAGGANCTCCTAATGGTGATTTATATTTATTTGTTCAGCTTAATCCACATAGTTTGTTTAAAAGAGATGGATCTGATTTATTAGTAGAGGCTAAAATCCCAGTGACTTTAGCAGCCTTAGGGGGAGCAGTAGATGTGCCTACTCCTGATGGAGGAAGGGTAAGAGTAACTGTACCCGCTGGAACACAGTCAGGACATAGATTTAGATTGAGGAGTAAGGGAATGCCCATTGTTAACAAATCCAGCAAAGGTGATTTATATGTTGATGTTTATACAGAGATACCTGTATCTTTAACTCGAGAACANAGAAAGATCTTAGAAGAACTCAGGGGAATAGAAACTCCAGATAATCAGCCAGAAAGCGCTAAATTTAATGCTAGTGTTGATCAATTGAAAGGGTCATAATTGTGTCAGATATAAAAGTTGGTATTTGTGGGGTAGCAGGAAGAATGGGCAGGACTTTGGTTAAGGAAGTGACTCTAGATGAAACGCTACAATTAACTGCTGCCTTAGAAGATTCTAAGCACACTGATATTGGAAAAGATTCTGGAATTGTAGCGGGCATTCAAAAATCTGGAGTAATTATTTCAGATGATCAAAATAATTTTTTCTCAACCGCAGATGCTGTAATAGATTTTTCATTAGCCAACACGGTCGTTTCAAATATTAAAAAAGCTAGTGAAAATGGNTGTTGTTATGTTTTAGGAACTACAGGGTTAGATGATGAAACCTTAAATGTCATCAAAAAATATTCTGAGAATATGGCAATAATAATGTCCTCTAATATGAGTGTTGGAGTAAACATTGCATTATACTTAACAAGGCGTATAGCAGGAATNCTGGATGAGGAATTTGATGCAGAAATTCATGAAATACATCACAAAGAAAAGATAGACTCTCCATCTGGAACTGCAATATCGTTGGGGAAAGCTGTGGCGGAAGGAAGAAAAGTAGACTTAGCTCAAAAATCGCTTTTCTCGAGGGTAGGAGAAGTAGGTGTAAGAAAGAAAGGTCAAATAGGCTTTTCAGTGCAAAGAGGAGGAGATGTGGTTGGAGATCATACAGTTACTTTTGCAGGCCCTGGGGAAAGATTGGAATTAAGTCATAAAGCAGCAAGCAGAGTAATTTTTGCAAAAGGGGCTATTAGAGGACTTAAGTGGCTGATTTCCAAACCTCCNGGATTATACGATATGCAAGATGTTTTAGGGCTGAAATAAATTATAAATAACGATTTTTCCAATTATGNAAACTGTTTTTAATCTTTTCTGCCACTATTGTGCGCTCTTCTGTTGATAAATATTTACCAATAATATTTTCTTTTCCATGAGAGGTTAAAGCCAATCTGTCTGGTCTAGGATTATTGTTTATTTGAACTTTTAACCAAGTGGGTTCAAGATTTATTGTTCTTACAACTTTATTTTGTTTGTGGTAGCAGATTTTTAATATCTTTTCATCAAGAGTTATGTGCTCAGATACTCTGTTGCTAATGAAAGATATTTTAAAAGCAAGATAAATGAGTAATAATTCTAGACCTAGAAAACCAGCTACAGGCCAAGCGCCACGAAAAGAAAAATATATTCCAATTAAAAATGCAGGCAGCATAAATACCAACATTAGAACTCTAAATCCTGTTTTACCAAGAGATTGACTGGGATATATTTTTATATCTAAATACTTTATCATTAGAGTAAAATAAAAATTATGTGTTAAGATTGCAAATAAATTAAAATAAAAATTAAATGCAGAATTTTTTATCCGAAGTTGATACGATTAAAGTCTTTGAAAGGTTTAGAAAAAACAATCCTAAACCAAAGGGAGAATTAAAATTTACCTCCCCCTACACACTTTTGGTGGCAGTAGTATGCAGCGCTCAATCTACAGATAAAGGAGTAAACGTGGCCACTGCAAAGTTATTTAGAGAGGCTAATACTCCATCTAAAATGGTATTATTGGGCGAAGAAAGAATAATAGAACTGATTCGAACAATTGGCTTATATAGAAACAAAGCAAAAAATATTATAGGTTTGTCTAAAGTGTTATTAGATAAATATGAAAGTAAAGTCCCTAAAAATTTAGAATTACTAGAGCAATTGCCGGGTGTAGGACGNAAAACAGCAAATGTTGTTTTAAATATTGCTTATGGTTTTCCTACTATCGNAGTGGATACACATGTTTTTAGAGTATCTAATCGGACNACAATTGCTCCAGGAAAGAATGTTAGAGAAGTAGAAACTATTCTAAATGAAAGGGTGCCAAAAAAATTTTTAGTTTATGCNCATCACTGGTTAATATTACATGGAAGGTACGTTTGTAAGGCACGATCTCCATTGTGCAACAAGTGTTTGATTTCTGATTTATGCCCTTCTAGATTATGACTATTAATTTAGGCGTCNGCTATAGGACCCTCTGTATTNTTATTGTTGAGAATATGAAGCATAAGTATGCTAATATAAGGNGCCGCCAAAAGATTAATTAAGGGTATAAAAAAAAGTATGGCNCCAATAATTCCACTAATCCAATACTCCCAAAAGAATTGATTTTTTATTTCTNTCGACTCTGAAAAGTTATGTCGTCTAAGATTAATGGCTTCAGAGTATTCTTTAGAAATTAAGAAGCCAACTATCAGAATGTATACTGGAAACCATAGGATCGAGCCTCCCCAAATAATAGAAACAGGAAATAAAATAATATTTATTAAAATTGACCATCCTAGAATTTTTATTCCAGCATATAACATCGTAAATATTTTAGGCTTCAATTCTTGACTAATTTTAGGGTAATATTTAATTTCTATTTCTTTAATAATTTTCTCTTGAAATAAGGAAAATACTATAGTAGCTAACGGNGCAAATAATATTATTGAGCCCAAAAAACNAGTAATAATAACGCCAAAAAAAATGTATTCAGATATATAATTACCAATAATAGGTATATTTGATGTGAAAGGAGATACAAAAAAGCTTATTAAAAACCAGGATACAATAAACACACATATAGATAGGCAAAATAAAGTTAGCAATACTGTGGCGAGAATCCATTTGAATATTTTGGGTTCAAATAAATTTTTAAAAGACAAAAATGCAATATTTATTATAAAGTTTTTTGTGTCTGTTATTGTAGGCTCGCTCATGGTTATCTTTTAATAGGATTGATAGGAGTAGATAACTTATTATCGATTATAGATTGGAATTGATGACCAACGGAAATAAGTAGGTGCTCGTTTCTTGCTTTTCCTATAATTTGAATGCCGATGGGTAGTTTGTTTTTGCTTAAAGTACATGGTACTGCTAAAGAAGGACAACCTGTGAGGGAAATTGTTGCTGCAGTCATCAACCAACTTACATAATTACTAAAGGTTACATCTTCTACGTTTTTAGGCCAGTGTTCTTTTATACTAAACGGGGGCACCATGGCAGAGGGAGAGACTAGTAGGTCATATTCTTCTAAAAATTGATTAGTATTCTTTACTAATCTTCCGCGATTAAGCTGAGCTATAGAAATTTGTTTTTCAGTTAGTGTTAGCCCNTTCTCAATATTCAACCTTAAATCTGCTTTTAGTAATTTTTTATGATTTTTGTAAATTTCTCTTTTATCCGTCGCTAACAAATGAGCACGAAGAGTTTGAAATGTATTTTCAGCATCAGAAAAATCTGGGCTTGCGTCTTCTACTTGATGGCCTAGTTTTTTAAAAATACTTTTAGCAATTTTAAGTGTATTTCTTACTTCGGGATCACAAGGAAGNAAATTATAATCTTCAGTAAATGCAATTTTTAGCTTGCCAAAGTTTGCATTCACCGAGCTCTGATAAGAGTATTGAGGAGAATCTGTTGATAAAGGATCTCGGGAGTCGTAGCCTGAGATAGTATCTAAAAATAATGAGAGATCTTCAACTGTCCTGGCCATAGGACCACTTACAGAAAGTGTGCTAAATGGNAAATTAGAAGGTCCATGCGGAACTATACCTGCNGTAGGTCTTAGACCTACCACACCACAAAAACTAGCAGGATTTCTTAAAGATCCTCCTAAATCTGTTCCAGTTCCCAACCATGCTGCACCCGCTGCTAGAGCGGCAGCAGTGCCCCCAGAAGATCCTCCAGCAGTGAAATTTAAATCCCAAGGATTGGCAGTAGCGCCAAATANTGTATTAAAAGTTTGGGAGCCTGCNCCAAATTCTGGAGTATTCGTTTTCCCAATTACTATTCCACCCATCAGTTCAATTTTTTCCACGAGATAATCAGATCTATTCGGGATATGATCTTTAAAAATCGGCGATCCTTGAGTAGTTTTTACATCGCAGACATCAGTTAAGTCTTTAATAACTACGGGTAATCCAAATAGAAAACCAGGATGATTTTTCATATGAGCATTTATAGTATCAATTTTTCCGAGTGCCCTGTCTTCACATGTAGTAACAATTGCGTTTATATCATTATGTGTTTCATTGATTCTATGAATTGTAGAATCTATGGCTTCTTTGGGTGATATTTCATTGTTTTTTAACAGAGTAACGACATCTTTAGCACTTTTTTTCCATAAATTTTCTATCGTCATTTCAATTTAAATCCCTCTTAAGTCATTTATTATAAATATATATTTATAAAATAACTTTAGTATATATAAATATATAAAGGAAAAAATATGAATATAAATAAAAATATTGATGTAGTAGGGGTAGGTAACGCAATAGTTGATATAATTTTGAGTGTACAGGATAGCTTTTTAAAGTTACATGGGCTTGAGAAAGGTTCAATGTTTTTGGCAGATCATAAAAAAACGGAAGAAATTCTTAAATCTATGAACCCTGTTATGCAGACTGCAGGAGGATCTGCGGCAAATACTATTTTTGGTTTATCTCAATTAGGATGTAAGGGAGCCTTTATAGGAAAAAGATCAGATGATGATATTGGAGATTTTTTCAGCTCAGATTTGGAAGCTTCAAATATTTATTTTAAAACAGAACCTATGCTTAAGAAAGACCCTTCTGGTAGATGCTTAATTTTAGTTACTCCTGACGCTGAAAGAACAATGGTAACTTTTCTAGGATCTTCAAAATATTTATCTACAGAAGATATAGATGAAAATATAATTAAAGATTCTAAAATTATTTATCTGGAGGGATACTTGTTTGACCTTTCCGAAGCGCAACAGGCTTTTAAACAAGCAGCTAAATCTGCACATTTATTAGAGTCTATAGTTGCTTTCTCCTTATCTGATTCTTTTTGTGTAGATAGACATAGAGAAGAGATGAAAAAGTTTATATTTAACGATGTTAATATTTTACTTTGCAATGAAGCGGAAATTTTATCCTTATATCAACTTGACTCTGTGCAAGAGTGTACCAGTGCGCTAAGAAGAGAGGTGGATATAGCAGTTATTACTATGGGAGAAAAGGGAGCTAAAATTGTTGATAAGAATGATGTTTATGAAATTTCAGCGTTTCCTACGTCAGTAGTAGATACTACAGGGGCAGGAGATTTCTTCGCAGCAGGTTTTTTGGCAGGCCTTAGTAAAAATTTTAGTTTAAAGAATGCAGGAGTCTTAGGCTCAGCTTGTTCTGCAGAGATAATATCACATTATGGCGCTAGACCAGAGATTAGCTTAGAAAAGTTTATTCAAAGATTTAATTTTAATAATAATATGTAGGGCCAAATATAATAGGCCCTACAATATATTTTTAGTTTAATCCTTTAAATATCCTAAGTTTTTCCATTCTTTATAAGTTTCACGAAAGTCGCTGAGAGATTTCCATACTTTTGCAAAATCCTCATCTTCTGCAGACATTTCTCCGGCAACTTCTTCCCAAGCAGCCCGAAATGTATCTAAAAACTCATCAGGCCAGGTGTGTACTTGGACTCCTTTAGACTTTAATGTATTCAGGGCAGGAATTTGGATGGCTTCCCCTTCTGCTATAGATTGTCTCATGGAATCTCCACAAACGNNNTCGATTTGTGCTTGTTGTGTCTTGGATAGAGCNTTCCATTTATCTAAATTCACCATAAATTCAAGAAAAGTTGATTGCTGATGCCAGCCAGGAAAATAGTAATGGGATGCTATTTGATAAAAACCCAACTCGAGATCGATAGCAGGCATAGAAAATTCTGCTGAATCGATGGTGCCGAGTTCCAGAGCAGGATATATATCGCCCCCTGCCATCAGTTGAGTAGAAACCCCAACCTTTTCCATCACTTTGGCTCCTAAACCAAAGAATCTCATTTTTAGACCCTTAAGATCTTCTAAGCTTTTTACTTCTTCTCTAAACCAGCCAGAAGCCTCTGGAGCTATTATTCCACAAAGAACACCTTTTATATTATGTTCAGCATAGATTTCATCATAAAGTTCTTTGCCTCCTCCAAAGTAAACCCATGACAAATATTCACTGGANGAAGGTCCAAAAGGAACTGCTGAAAAAAACTGTAAAGCTGGTACTTTTCCAGCCCAATACCCTGCGGTACTCCAACCAGAGTCTAATGCTCCAGAGGAAACAGAGTCAAATATTTCTAATGGAGGCACTAAAGCATTCGGTTCNAAATACTTTATTGACATATTGCCACCAGAAACTAAATTTATTTGATTTTGGAAACGCACTCCGAGCGTTCCAATTTGCACTAAAGATCCTGGAAAAGTAGATGCCATTTTCCATTTTATTTGTTTATCAGTACTNTCAGTACTTGCATTATCTTTGGAATTATTCTGATCACAACCTGAAAAAAACGCTACTGTAAGACATAAGACTAATATAGCTATTTTATTCATAAATTTTCTCCCTTATCAAATTTAGGTTATTTAAAGGCAATTTTATTTATTGCATTCAAAGTTTATTAAGTAAATTATATACTAATGCATAATATATCCCAGAAAATATTACAGAAGTTTGGGCCATATGGTAAATTTAAAATTCTTGCCTTTATTCCTCTGGGTTTTTGTGCGGGACTACCTTTACCATTAATTGGAGCTACCATGTCAGCGCGTTTAATGGATTCTGGCATAAATTTTACATCAATAGGACTCTTTGCATTAGCAGGGACTCCCTATGCTTTAAAATTTATTTGGTCTCCTTTTGTTGATACATTAAATATACCTTTCTTATTCGATNTTTTTGGGAAAAGACGTAGTTGGATTTTGGTAACTCAAGTGATTCTCTTTGTCATATTTTTAATTATATCGCGAGTGGATCCAAAATCATCCTTATATTTCTTATCAATTTTAGTTTTTGTGGCGGCTTTTGTTTCTGCTACTCAGGATATAGCTCTAGACGCTTATAGGATTGAATTACACACAGAAAAAGAATTGGCTGCGGGTATAGCCTCTTACGTATTAGGATATCGTATAGCATTAATAGTTGCAGGTGCGGGTGCTTTNTATTTAGCGCAGTACTATTCCTGGGAATTTGCTTTTGCNGGGATGTCTTTCTTATTTTTATTAGGTCCCNTTGTTTTAATATTATTACCAAAAATAGATAAAATAACTACTAAAGACTACTCCGATTATCCTTTTAGTAAGATTATACTTGATTGGTTTAAAACTGCTGTTCTGGAGCCTTTTACAGAGTTTATGAAGAGATCTTACTGGGTATGGGCATTGTTATTTATAGCTTTATATAAATTNGGAGANGCTTTGGCAGGAAATATGACAACACCATTTTTACTTGATATTGGTTTTTCAAAAATTCAGATAGCAAATATTGTTAAAGTCATAGGTTTAGTNGCTACTTTACTTGGTTTGTTTGCAGGAGGGTTGCTAGTTTCGCGCTACAGTTTGTTTCTTACTTTACTTATTGGTGGGGTTCTACAAATGTTTTCTAATTTATTTTTTGCGTTTCAGGCAATTATGGGTGTAAATACAAATGTTTTAATGATAACCATTTCTATCGAAAANATAGCTGGAGGGATAGGAACAGCAGCTTTTCTTGCGTATCTTTCTAAATTAGTTGATCATAGATATACAGCTACTCAGTTTGCGCTTCTTACCTCTTTTATGGCACTATCACGAACACAACTTTCTGCTCCCGCAGGATGGATGGTTGAAGGAATAAATTGGGAGAGTTTTTTGCTTTNTTTAAGCACTCTTACCCCTTTACATTTAGAAATTTTATTAGAAAATAATTCAAAATGGATTTGTTTTTTTGTAGCTACNACGGTGTTTGCATTGCCAGGGCTTCTATTACTTAGAAGAGCTAATAAAATATAGTAAATTTTAAAAAATTAATTAAGTAAGACTACACTAATATCACAAAGGTTATAAGAAAAGTTATTAAAGCTAAGATTGCGGGGACGTTAAAAAAAGAAACTAAAACAAATAAAATTAGCGTTAATAATATGGCTATCCATGAAATATTATTTGAAATATNTGGACGGATTAAATCTACAAGAGCAGAAGCTAACATGGCGATAGCAGCAAAACCCATGGCCATAATGCCTTTTGAGACAAGAGAGGAGTTTTTGTTAGCCATNATAAAGGCAAAGCCTATTAATGCTAATAATATACCAGGTGTTTCTAAGGCAATAATTGAAGCAATAGCNCCTATTATACCANTAGCTTTAAAGCCAATAATTGCAGCTAATTTAACTCCTGTAAGTCCAGGAAATAGAAAGGTTATCCCCAATATGCTTCCAAATTCTGTGGCATCTATTATGTTGTATTGCTCTACAAATGTTTCTTGAATTAATTTTATCATGGTGGCTCCACCTCCAAAGGCGGAAAAACCAATTATGCCAAAACCCTTAATTAAAATCCATAATGAAGTCATTGTTAAACTTTCGTTAGCCCTTTTATAAAACTAATATAATCTGTTCCTTTGAAATCATCTATCTCAAATTTTTTTAACGCCTCAGCAATAACGTTTTTTGATGTGCATTTAATAGATACAGTATACACAAATTTATTTTTTATATTTATGTCTGAAATTTCAAATCTAATTTTTTTACCTAAACCAGAATACGCTTTTTTTATATTATATAGTGTAATTTCCTTTTTTATAGGAGCTAGAAAAATTTCTTTACTAGATTGATTAAGATTTTCCCTAAAAGAAACAATATCACTAGTATCTTTTTTAATTCCGGAAACACCAAGTTTTTCTAGATTAAATATGTGTTTATTTGATATAGGAAAAGAGATAATAATTTTGCGAGAAAATTTATATAAATTACTGGAAGTTTCTAGTATTTTTTTTATATGAAGTTTTTCTACAATATTATTATTGTTTTTTCTAAATTTAATATTATGTCTTAAAGAAGGACTAATTATATATTCATCTGTAAATTGTTTGTGGATAGGCCGAGCAGAATTGATTTTTATTTTATTTGCAATTGTTTCTTTAAGTTTTTCGTCGTAAAAAAAATATCTCCATTCCCAAGAATCTTTGTTTTTACCAGCTATATTTTTCTTAGATGTAACAATATTTTTAATTTTATTAAACGCCATATTTTATTATAATCTAATTTATTTTTTAATCAAAATACCATATATTGTGTCTGTTATTTTATTTACTTGACATATGTTGAATAATTGATATTTGAGACATAAATCTAATCTTTTTTGGGAGTTTTACTATGAAATATTTTCTAATATTTTTATTAATAATCTTTTCTTTTAGTGCTTTTGCTGAGGAAAAGAAAAAAGGTTTTAGTACCCTTCCCGGGTGGTCAGCTGGATATAGATATTCCTTAGATCTAGATGATAATGATGGCGATAAGTTAAGACTCTTTGGAAAATATAAACAAAGAACTGGTAATGTAGTCAAGTTTGGTATTGATATAAAACATAGAAATTCTTCTAAAGAAGGTGTTATCTTTTTTGAGCAAGAATTTAAATTCTAATTTAAAGTGTTTTCAAAACGTGTGGATTTATTAGAATATTATTTAACTAGTAATATCTTTTATTAGAAATTTAGAAAAAATTTTATGGAAGCATCTTTATTAGTTCAGATTTATGCCCCTATTGGGTTTCTTTTGGCTGCTTATTCTGTAGTAGCTAATGATTCAGTTCAAACACTTGGAACCTTTATAGCATCAAATTCACAAAAATTTAAATGGTATTATTTATGAATGGCTGCATCTTTAGTATTGCTTTTTACATTATGGTATGGTTGGTCATTAAATGGAGGAGATATTTCATATGGAAATTATTACCAATTACGGTAACGTATTAATAATATTGGCAATTGTTTTTGGTGTATTTATGGCCTGGGG
>PARU01000029.1 GCA_002712065.1 Rickettsiales bacterium
AATGCGTTACCTATATAACCTGTTTTTCTTATAAACCTTAAACTTTCGTTTTTTGGAATAACGCAAAAAGGACCGTTACCTTCATCAACATCACTAAGATACACATACAATCTAATACATGATGAGTCTAAAGAATCTAAATGAAAAAAAGGACTGCCAGCACTTGCCTCACCCGCCTTACCCCACCAAAGAGATGCACTGTGAAAAGAAGGGGCAGTTCCTAAATACTCACCTATAATTGATAATAGTTCATGACTAAGCGCAAACTTAAGCGTAGGCTTATGCATTAATATTTCGTTTGCACTTAATAAGGTTTTAGAATATTTAGTGTCATTTAACTTCTTATTATTAATCAATTCATTAGACTTCTCTAGCCAATAGCTGAAAAATTTTTCAAAGTGAGGAAGATTTTTACCGTAAAGCTCTGAAACTCCATTTTCTGAAATAGACTGCTTTGGCTTCTGAAGTCTTAAAGATTTTATATTTGCTAGTTTTCTTATAAAAAAAGGCTTTGGATCCTTCATAATAATGAGTAGTTTCTTTAATGCTCGCCTAATATCTAGAGGAATATAACGTTTTAAAATGTTTTGATTTTTGGCATACAAAGCCTCTTCATTTATAAGCTCATATCTATTTTTCATAATAACTATCTAAAGTTCACTATCTATTAAAATAATTATACAAGACTAAGATGTATACCATAAATTTATTGATTTGTTGGAACTTGATGCTGTTCATTGCTAAACTAGAGACAAGCAAAAAAAGGGAATGAATTTTTTGACCATAAGCGCCGCCAAAACAATAATAACTCCCATTTGTCCCGCCTGTGGTTGTTCTCTGATAAGGTTAGGAATAGGTTCGGACCGATGGGCAAAACTCATTTACGAAGGCAAAGAATATTTCTGTTGTTGCCAAGACTGCGCCGACTTGTTTAGTCAAGATCCCGCTAAATATCTTAAGGAAATCAAGGATTGGGTCGTTTGTCCAACCTGTTTGGCGGAAAAACCGATGCAACAGACCATACGCATGGAAATTGCCGGATGGGAAGTATTTTTTTGTCGATGCCCTCATTGCCCGAAAGTGTTTCAAAAAGACCCTGATCACTATGTCAAACGTTTACAAGCTGAGATTCCATATGATGGTGTATTCGGTCAAGTTGGNTATGGTTTCACGAAAAAGTAAAAAGGGAAAATATTTAGNCTTGGGTATTACACTTGGATGAAACAACCGGGTATTGAGTTNAAAGATTTTGAAATGATTAGAGCNCAATGACCGACATTCAACTACAATCCACGATTACCTGTCCTCATTGCAAACACCAAAAAACGGAACAGATGCCCATGGATTATTGTCGACACTTTTGGAAGTGTCCTAGCTGCCATAATCAATTGAAACCCAAAGAGGGGGATTGTTGTGTGTACTGTTCTTACGGAAGCGTTAAATGCCCTTCTATCCAAAAAGGCAAATAATAAATATCCTTGAAAGTTCATTCTCAACCAATCCATCAACTCATAAAAAATCGTTGATTCTCCATTCACCCAAAAAAACACCGATNNTTGATGCGGATCAACACCTTGTGAATAATTTGAAAATCTGATTTTTCTCTATTTCTGCTTGACGTTCATAGATTGAACATTATATAGTTCATTTGATGAACAGGGTTTTGGATCGGGAAATTTATGNCCATTCATGAAGACAATAANCTTNCAAAACAAGANGAATCTNGNGATCTGACNNTNGGTGTTCTAGAAGCTATCGATTCTAAAAAAAGNATCACNCAAAGATCCATATCCAAAGATCTGGATATGGCGCTGGGTCTTGTAAATTCTTACTTAAAGCGATGTGTGAAAAAGGGATTTATAAAAATTCAACAAGCCCCAAAAAATCGGTACTTATACTATTTAACTCCCAAGGGATTCTCAGAAAAAGCAAAATTAACCGCTGAATTTTTGACATCATCTTTTACTTTTTTTAGAAAATCACGCGATCAAATAGAAGAGATTCTCGATCACTGTAACAAGAAAAACTGGAAAAGAATTCTACTCTTTGGCAACAGTGAGCTTGCAGAAATTACATCTCT
Source organism: Rickettsiales bacterium (assembly GCA_002712065.1). Taxonomy (GTDB): domain Bacteria; phylum Pseudomonadota; class Alphaproteobacteria; order UBA8558; family UBA8558; genus UBA8558. The sequence continues at coordinate 2,081 of PARU01000029.1, forward strand.
TTATAGTAAAAATTATGAAGTCCAAATCATCCAAGTTTATAACACCTCGAATCTTAGAGATTCCAAACAAGATGATTTTCCACCTGTGAGCGATCTGGATGCGATTATTTTAACGGACTTAACATCACCCCAAAAATCATATGAACAGTTGGTAACAGTTTATAAGTCCAAGCCCATTCTGGTGCCAAAATTATTAAAGGTTAAGGGAGCCAAAAGTGGACGCTAATAAAAATAATATATGGGTTTTGGCATATACGAAACAACGCTCAGAAGAAATGGCCCATTGGGATTTATCCCGTCAAGGATTTGAATCTTATTTGCCTAGATATTTAAAAACGAGATCTCATGCTCGAAAAAAAGAAGAAGTAGCCTACCCTCTATTTCCAAGATATTTATTCATTAAAATTCGCTCTTTAGAGAATTTTTCTAAAATTAAAAAAATTTCGGGAATAAGTCATTTGATCGTAACAGGAAATAAGCCAGTAGCGATCTCAGATGAAATCATTAAAGATATCAAAGCTCACGAAAATGATTTGGGTTTTATTAAATTAAGCTCATTATGCGATTTCTTCAAGGGGCAAAAAGTTAGAATAATAAACGGACCTTTCAATTCTATCACTGCTCTATTCGACAGCGTATGTGACAAAGAAAAAATTTTTCTTTTATTAAAACTTTTTGGGAGAGAATTAAAAATCACGGTTCCAACAAACTTTGTTGAGCAAGTAACTTAGTAAATATTTTGTTCAATTAGTTTGTTTCCCCTTTGGGCTTTTCACCCAAAGTGCGTGAGCATGGAAAGATAAGTAAAAAAATAAGAATCGCATGGAAACTATAACAAAATTCTATAGATCTTTTAAAGCAATAGGCTTGCCGTCAAAAACTATACCTATCGTTTTGCTGTTATATTGTTTTGGCACATTGTTTGAGAGTGCCGGCATAGGAATGCTGTTGCCAATATTTGAAATTATTAACGCACCAAACGATCAAAATATTGCGAATTATTCAGGCCTTTCCAAAACAATAATGGACGCTGTTGCAACGATAGGAATTTCCATTAATCTACAAAACTTACTAGCGATATCCTTCTCTCTATTTCTTTTAAGACAAATCTTTATTTACACAAGATTAGTATACCTGCCCAAAACAAAAGGCAATTTTATCAAAAGAATTAGAGACAGAGCTTTTTCAAGATATTTAAAGACGGATACTGCATACCAAGATTCAACACCCTTAGGAAAGATAATAAATGACTTAACAACCGAAGTAGATCGCACAGGAAACGCTGCGATTAAATATATGGTAGTCGGCGGTCAAATACTAAATGCCAGCATATACATTATCATACTCACTTTCATGTCAGCTAAAATTACTCTTTCTGTGCTGTTAATTATTTGCTTCTCCACGATTATTTTACGAAAACTTTTTAAAAAAGTTCGATCTACAAGTTTTTTAATATCAGGAGCAAACCGAGACCTGTCAACGTTTCTTGCAGAAAAAATAAAATCTACCCGTCTAATAAGACTGTGCAGTAATGAGAATCTTGAAACTGTCAAGATAGAGAATCAAACAGGAACCCAAAGAGATAATATTGTAAATATGCAGATTTTTCTTGCACGAACCTCAGTAATCATAGAACCAATTTTTGTCTTATCAGTTTTCGTTCTCTTATTCACAAGTAAGAAGTTCTTTGGATTGTCTACCGGAGAAACTGGATTATTTATAATCATTTTACTAAGAATAATTCCCATTATTAAAGAACTGGTTGAAAATTCTCAGAGTGTAATTTCCCTTTACGGAAGTATAAATGCAGTAGAGACAAGACTAGAAGAAATGAACCAAGCAAAAGAAAGAAGAGATGGGGGAAAGATTTTCCACGGAATAAGAAAATCAATTGAGTTTAAAAATGTTAGTTTTACATATGATAAAAATAGACGCACCTTAAAAAAAATTAACGTAAAAATTCTTCCGAAACAAATCACCGCTGTTGTCGGGCCAACGGGTAGCGGAAAATCGACCTTCGTTGATTTGTTGCCAAGATTAAGGGAGCCTGACGAAGGAAAGATTTTATTTGATGATAATATTTTATCTTCTTTAGACATAACGACACTTAGAAAAAAAATTGCTTATGCCCCACAAAATCCCCAAATTATTAATACTACTTTTTTAGAATACATAGCGTACGGAAATAAGGATAAGTCAATGAGCAGTATAGAAAGATCCGCAAGATTATCTGGCGCTCATGAATTTATATCAAAAAAACCTAAAGGCTATAAGACTTTCGTAGGTGAAGATGGAGGAAATCTTTCTGGCGGACAAAGGCAAAAAATTGACCTTGCTAGGGTATTGTTAAAAGATGCATCAATATTAATTTTTGATGAACCCACAAGTCACCTCGACTTAAAATCAAGAGAATCTTTTCTCAAGACTCTAAGAAAACTTAAGACAAAAATAAGTAAGACCATCATTATTATAGCACACGACATTCAAAAAATTTCTTTTGTGGATAAAATTATTGTTATTAAAAATGGAAAAATAGCAAAAATAGGATCTCATAAAAAATTGATACAATCTAAAAACTGGTATTCTGAAACTCTGAAACAAAACAAATAATAAGAAAGGGCAAGATAATGAATATTAAATTTAATCTCAACAACAAGGCCATATTAATTACCGGCGGAACTGGNTCTTTCGGACAAAAATGTGTGGGNGAGATTCTAAAAAGATTTAAACCCTCGAGATTAGTAGTTTTTTCAAGAGACGAACAGAAACAATATGAAATGAAAAGAAAGTTTCGGGAAGGTAAAGATAGCTGCTTACGTTACTTTATCGGTGACGTGCGTGATCAAAGTAGACTTGAAATGGCCTTAAGTAATATCGANTATGTTATTCACGCAGCAGCATTAAAACACGTACCAACCGCAGAATACAATCCATTCGAGTGCATTCAAACCAATGTGCATGGAGCAGAAAATCTAATTAATGCCGCACTCAGGCAAAATGTTAAAAGGGTAATCGCCTTATCAACCGATAAGGCAGTTGCTCCAATTAATTTATACGGTGCGAGCAAACTAGCTGCAGAAAAAATTTTCGTAGCCGGAAATAATTTAAGCAAAGCTAACAGCACACAATTCAGCATCGTAAGATACGGAAATGTTCTGGGTTCTCGAGGAAGCGTTATTCCGCACTTTGTAAATCTCGTAAAAACTAAAGGCAAGAAAACTCTACCATTAACTGACCTACACATGACGCGTTTCTGGATCACCCTCACTCAAGGTGTTGAATTCGTTCTTAACAGCCTGGGGCAAATGCAAGGAGGCGAAATTTTTGTTCCAAAAATACCTAGCATGGAAGTTGCAAAACTTATCAAATGCTTTGGACTTGATATAAAAGCAAAAGTTATTGGGATCAGGCCTGGAGAGAAAATACACGAAACACTAATAACCAATGACGAGGCACGCAATACTTGGGATATGGGAAGTTACTATTTGATAGAACCAGATTTTGTTTGGCGAAAAAGAAAAAAAATAAAGGTCGGTACAACCAAAACTCTTGCAAAAGACTTTACTTATGCAAGCAATACAAACAAAAAATGGATAAAAACATCTGAAATGAAAAAGATTGTAGAAAATATTAAAAATGCAAAAGAATATTAATCAGCGTTTTCTTAAGAGTGTCTCTGTCCGCTTATCGTCAGAATTTCCGTACTTTTCGATTGATTTTATCAAGCAACTGAAAAAGAATTACTCTTCAGAAATACATGCTTACTGCCAAACTCCAACNGATGAAAAATTTTATAGAGAGGTTGGTGGTAATGATTTATACGATTCCATTACAACCTACCAGCATTTAAGAAGAATAGGTGTAGAAAAAATAACGGACGAAAAGTCCATAATAGAAAAAGCAAAAATATATGAAAAAAAGTTAGGCCACACACTTAATCATATCGCAGTTCCCGATCGTAACTTTGGTTTGGGATATGCTCTCGGTGGATTTTATCATCCGCGATCACGACTTGCTGATAGGGCTAGCTATACTCAAATGCTCAATCACTATGTTCAATCTTTAGAGTTTTGGGAAAATGAAATGAAGGAGAAAAAAATTTCTCTATGTTTATTTCCATTGACCATCGCCAGCTACGTAGCTAACTCCCTGAAAATTCCATGTCGTTGGATGGCNCGTTCAAGATTTAAAAATTATCATTATTGGTCACCAAACATTTTTTGGGAGAATCCAAAAGCACAAAAAATTTATCTTTCTTCGAAAAATAAGAATTTAAAAGGAGTTAAGCTTGTAGAAACCTATTATTCCGAGAAAAGCAGGAGAGAGGCTAGATTGCAAAAATCAAAATTTTTCTCAGCTATCACGGCAATATTAAGACAACTTCTTATNAGATCGTATTGGTTTTTACGCAACTATAAAAAAGGCAAAGAAGGATACTATCTCAAAGATACCATAAGATACATTTATCGAAGATGGTCACATGGAAGTCAAGCAACTGGAAGGCATGTGTTAAAATTAAAAGATCTTGAAAAAAGGCCATTCGTTTTTTTCCCTTTAACAACCGAACCAGAAATAAATTTACAGCAAAGATCTCCTGAATATTTTTATCAACTGTCAACAATTGCTGCGTTGTCAAGAGATTTGCCAGCTGGGGTGATATTAGCGGTTAAAGAACACGTATCGGCTATCGGAAGAAGACCGAGTAATTTTTATGATCAAATTAAAAGATTAAAAAATGTGGTGATGATAGATTTTGTAGAATCGGGAATCGATNTGATTAAAAAATCTAANGCTGTAGCAACAATTGTAGGAACAGCGGGCCTTGAAGCTATAATTCTGGGAAAACCTGTTATTTTATTCGGTAAACACAACTCCTTTGATGTCGTTCCTCACGCCAAGGTGGTAAAGGATCAAGGAAAACTAAAAAAATATTTATCAGATATCTTGAATAAACCATTCGATATAAAAAAGGCAAAATCCGAAGGAGCAAAATATTTATCAGCATTGGTTTCCTCATCTTTTGATTTCGGTAACTACGACTACATTAATTATAAAAAATATGACAAAAAAATTATCAGAAATGCCAGTAAATCGCTGGTAGAAAGTTTAGAGAGCTAAAATTGAAAAAAATTAAAATATACGGCGCTGGATCCATTGGAAACCACCATGCCCATGCAGCCAGAACTCTTGGTTGGCAGGTAGATATTTGTGACAACGATCCTAAAGCGCTCGAAAGAACCAAAAGTATGATTTATCCTGAAAGATATGGTAAGTGGGACAAGGCAATAGGGTTGTTTACAACAAACAGTGTACCAAAAAATATCTATGATTATATTATCATCGGAACCCCCCCTAAAACACATATAAAAATTGCATTGGACTGCCTAAAGGAAAAACCCAAAGCCATTTTGATTGAAAAGCCACTCTGCGACCCAAGTCTAAAGAATGCGAACCTGCTATATAAACTATCGAAGAAAGATCGTGTGCCAGTATTTGTAGGCTATGACCACGCAGTAAGCAAAGCGGCAATAGAATTTGCTAAATTACTAAAAAAGGGTTTAGTGGGAAAGCTAATGACATTGGATGTTGAGTTTAGAGAGTTTTGGGGAGGAATTTTTTCCGCACATCCCTGGCTAAGCGGTCCAAAAGACAGCTATCTTGGCTATTGGAAGAAAGGGGGAGGATCAACGTCAGAACACTCTCATGCAATTAATCTATTTCAATATTTGGCTGGTCAGTCTCAATTGGGAAAAGTTACAGAAATTTCGGCTAAACTGCAATACGTGAAAAATAAGCATATTGATTATGATGCTATTGCGCTGATAAATTTAAAAACACAAAGAGGGATTATCGGGAGAGTAGTTCAAGACGTGATAACAGAACCAAAAAGAAAATGGGTACGAGCGCAAGGAACAAAAGGATCTATTGAATGGGAATGTGGTNTAGATGGAAACAATGATATGATTACTCTTGCTCAAAAAAATAAAAAAGAGGTAAAAATAATTATAAAAAAAAGTAGACCAGATGATTTTATTGAGGAATTAAGACATATGGATTCCGTAGTATCTAAAGAAATTAAAGAATCACCCATCCTATTACAAGAAGCTCTAGATACTATGCTCATAATTGCGGGAGTACACAAATCTGCAAAAAAGAATCGGACTATAAGCCTTGATTATTCAAGAGGATATAATAAAAAAGCCATAAAATGAAAAAAGTAAAAATTAATTTTAAAAAACAAAAATCCTCCTCTAGTTATGACTTTTCCAACCTGCTGGTTCTTGATCTAGCTAACAATCACCAAGGAAGTGTCAAACATGGATCTAAAATCATCAAGGAAACAGCAAAGATTATTCGTAATCTAAAAGTTCGAGCTGGAATTAAGTTTCAATTCCGACAATTAGATACTTTCATACATAAGAAGCATCAAAAAAATAGCAAAGAAAGCTACGTCAAAAGATTTAAATCTACAGAAATGAGTCTAAATGATTACAAAACTCTGCTTGATAGAGTAAAGAAAGAGAACATAATCTCCATCTGCACACCATTCGATGAAAGCTCTGTAGACATAGCAGCTGATATGGGATTTGANATCTTAAAAATTGCAAGCTGTTCAGCCAAGGACTGGCCATTATTAGAGAAAGTTTCAAACTCGAATCTTCCCATAATTATCTCTACAGGAGGATTAGAAGTTCATGAAATAGATAATATTGTTAGTTTCTTCGAGCATAAAGGAGTGGACTTTGCAATCATGCATTGCGTATCGGTTTATCCATCTCCTAACGCTATTCTAGGCTTGAATCAAATAGACAGATTAATTAATCGATATCCGAATATTACAGTAGGCTGGTCTACACACGAAAATCCAAATGACCTAATGCCAATAAGTATTGCTGTCGCAAAGGGGGCAAAAATTTTCGAGAGGCACATAGGTCTNGAAACCAATAAAATCAAACTTAACCAATACTCCTCTACTCCCAAACAACTAGAAAGATGGATGTCTGCGTATAAAGAGGCCATAAAGATTTGTGGCAGNGGTAATGAAAAAAACATAACCAACATTGAGAAAGATTCTCTGAATCAGCTTCGTCGTGGTGTTTTCGCAAAAAGGGTNATTAAAAAAGGAATGAAAATATTTTTAAACGATATTTATTTTGCCTTTCCATATCAATCTGGACAGNTAGATAGCGAAAAATGGAAGCCCGGAACTATTGTTAAGAAAAATATATTAGCAGACTCTCCGATCAAAGAGGTTGACATAAGACCACCCAAGCAATCAAGAAACCTACCATTAAAACATGCGATTCATGATGTAAAAGCACTCCTTAATGAGGCAAAAATAATTCTAGGAGACGAATTTAAAATTGAATATTCCCATCATTACGGAATAAAAAATTTTCACAAAATCGGTGCAACTATAATAAATTGTATCAACAGAGAATATGCAAAAAAGATTATAGTTCAGCTGCCAGGACAAAAGCATCCGAAACATTACCACAAAAGAAAGGAAGAAACATTTCAGGTGCTTTATGGTGTGCTACATTCGGATTTAAATGGAAAAAATAAAATTCTATATCCCGGTGACACACTGTTAGTACAACCAGGTGTTTGGCATAGTTTCTGGACCGATGCTGGGTGTATATTTGAAGAAGTCTCCACCACGCATTTTGACGATGATTCTTTTTATAAAGACAAAAAAATTAATGATATGAAGCGCAAGGATCGAAAAACATTCGTAAATCACTGGGGTAGATTCGAAATACCNGCTTAAAGGTTAGATCTAACTTTACCGTAATCTTTTTCAAAAAATATTTTCACTATGCAAAAAAGAAAATTTCAATTTCTTTCTAGAGGGCTCTTGAAAANAATCATCATTTTAGGAATCGGTGATATTCCCATAAGGATGGCCAAAATTGCGATAAAGAGAAATATCAACGTAGAGATATATGGAGGAAAAAGGCAATTAAAAAACTTGGACCAAAATGGGATATTAGCAATTAAAAAAATCCAAGAATCTAAAATAAAATATAAAATACTTCACACCTTAAAGAGCTATAAAAATGGACCTTATTATAATAATCCAAAAAATACTGTTATTTTCTCGTTTGGCAGCCCATTTATCATATCGAAAGAATTAATCACCAGATACCANGGAAGAATCATCAATTGTCATGCTTCCCCATTACCCGAATGGAGGGGGGGTGGAGGATTCAGTTGGAGAATCTTGGCAGACGATAGAAGGGGGAATTCCTGCTTCCATCTAGTGACAAAAGGCATAGACGACGGAAAGATTTTATTACAAAAATCATATATATTCCCTAAAAGGGTTAAATTCCCTAAAGATTATATAGGTTATGCAAATTCTCAATCAGCAAAATTGCTACCAAAATTAATTGATAAAATAATTAATGGAGAATTCTTNAAACCGATTCAGCAAAACGAAAATAAAAGCACATATTTCCCAAGACTAGATTCAAAATCCCAAGGTTATATTGATTGGTCCTGGAAAGGAAAATTTATTAAAAGATTTATAATGGCTTTTTCCCATCCCTATGACGGAGCAAAAAGTTTCGTAAATAACAAAATNGTCAGAATCTACGATGCNGATTTTATTAGAACCAAAAGAANGGAACATTCATTCATGAGGGGGTTNATTATTCGAAAAAATAACAGGGAAATTTTCATTTCTTGTAATAATGGAATATTAAAAGTTAAAGAATCTAACTTAAAGGCTCAAAGCGAATTAAAACTAGGGGATAGATTATTTACTCCAAACAGTAAGCTTGAAGCAGCGTTAAAAATTCGGATCCGATATAATCCAAGCGGGATAGTTGATGAAAAGAAAAATAAATAAGCTCCTGCCTTATAGCCGCCAATCGATAGACAGTAAGGACATCCAAGCCGTAACTAGAGTTTTGCGAAGCAATTGGTTAACGTCAGGACCGGAAATCGAAAGATTTGAAAAAAANTTTTCGAATACTGTAAACTCAAAATACAGTATATCTTGTTCTAGCGGATCAGCCGCCTTACATCTAGCAATTCTATCGTTAAATCTGAAGCCGAACGATCTTGTTATCGTCCCTTCGATTACTTTCGTTTCGACGGCAAACTCTGTCATTCATTCCGGAGCTAACGTTATATTCGCTGATATAAATAAAAATAATGGTCTCATGGAATTCAAGCATTTCGAGCAAGCCTTATTGCTGGGGAAAAATAAAATTAAAGCAATAATACCTGTCCATTTAGGTGGTCAATGTATTGATAATGAAAAAATTTATCATAAGGCAAAAAAATTAGGGATAAGAATAATAGAAGATGGCGCCCACGCGATCGGCACCACTTACAAATCCAAGAAAAAATTAATTTCTACGGGTTCATGTAAACATTCTTTAATGACATGCTTTTCTTTGCATCCAATAAAAACAATCACCACCGGTGAAGGCGGGGTAATCACCACGAATAATAAGGAATTAAGAAATCGACTAATGAGTCTTAGGAATCACGGAATATTAAGAAATAAAAAATTCAGTCCATGGTACTATGAAATAAATGAGATCGGATACAACTACAGAATGACAGACTTTCAAGCAGCCTTAGGGAGCAGTCAAATAAAAAAAATTAAAATATTTATCAAAAAAAGAACTGAGCTAGCAAATTACTATAAAAAATCGTTGTCCAGCCTCTCATATTTTCTGAAGGCAATTGTTAGGGTTTCTGAATGTAATTCTAGTTGGCATCTTTATCCGATACTTATTGACTTCAAAAAAATCGGTCTCGATAAGGGTAAATTAATGGAAAAGATGATGCAAAAAGGNATTACGACACAAGTCCACTATATCCCATTACATAAACACAACGTTTACAAAAGAAAATATGGAAAGATTCATTTACCTGGAGCAGAAAATTACTATGAGAAATCCTTATCGCTTCCACTTTTTCCAAGTATGCTTAAAAGTGATATCGATCACGTAATTAAAACATTAACCAATATTTTAAATAAATATACTTAGTTGAAAAAAGAATCTTGTATCTTCCGCGTAGCAAGTCATCCAAATGCAGGGGGCGGACATATAAATAGATCTTTAGCGTTAGCTGAATATTTATCCAACTACCTAAAAATTAAATTTGCAATCGATAATAAAGGAAGAAACTGGATTCCTTATATCAAAAAATTCGGTTTCGACTCTGTAACGGTAAAAAATTTTAGAAAAGAGAAAGTTGCAATTTCCATACTAGACGGATATGAATTTTCAAAAAATGAATTACAAAAGTGGAGAAAGATTTCTAGATTTTTGATTTTTATATGTGATTATAAACCAAATGCTCATCATCATAATTTAGCTTTATTTCCATCCAGGAAAATAAAAGATGGGAAGAAAAACAAAACCCTTTCCGGCTTACAGTATGCTCTTATCAATAAAAGTATTCGCAATACAAAAAAGCCAAGAATAAAAAAAAGAGTTCGCAACATGCTTGTATGCTTTGGTGTATTTGATTCAAAGAATGCAACCGGTCTAACCATAAATATACTAAAAGAAATCGCCAAAAAGAATCATGATCTAAGGACAAAAGTTTTGATGACATCCAAATCGATGCATCTTAATAGAGTAAAAGATCAAATTAAGAATATTGATTCAAACATTGATCTGGTTACTGATAAAGAAAATATAATACCTCTTTTATATAAGGCAGATCTTTCAATAGGTTCGGCTGGGAATAATTTACTCGAAAGAGCTGCAATGGGAGTCCCAAGCATAACAATCACGACTGCAAAAAATCAAGCTCACCTTGCCGAATACTTAGATCATCATGGCTCAACTATCAATCTTGGATCGATAAATAAAATATCTGTAAAAAAATTAAAAACAACCATCAACAGACTTCTTAAAAACCACAAATTAAGATCGATGATGTCCAGAAAAGGAAAGGCTCTAGTTGATGGGCTTGGAGTCAAGAGAGCCTCTAAGGAGATTCTTAATTTACTAAATCGAGAAAAATTCTAAAAACTATGAATCAAGATATAAAAAATTTTAGAAATCATAAAATTATATTTTGCGATAGTGAAGATTCCCTCAAACAATCCTTTAAGCAGGGATTGAGAAAAGACTCCTTAATAAGAACTTCCTCCCCTGCTCTTTTAATTAACAAAAAACTAAAAACAAAAGCTATAAAACCAAAAATAAATAAAAAACTTCATTTAGACTTTCATTACGGTGTTTTGAGTTTCGTAGAAGAAGTTTATAAAAAATTTATAAATAATAAAAAATTTAAAAACTACGCGATCTTAATTGCGAGACAGGCTCTTTTGCTTCAGCCAAAAATTTTACAAATTGCAAGCTTGGTCGAAGACGACTTTGAGAAACCAAGATCTATTATAGTCAGTAGGTCTGGAAACAAAGAAATTGATAAAAGGACAAACGGGGTATGGAAAAATTTTCTAGAAGGTAACCAGAAAAATCAGGTTATTGAAACAAAAATAACGCCAACTGATGAAAGATCATCCATGGGTCCTGAAACACCTTCTTTCTGGAAAAGAGCACGATTCTTAGGATGGGAAAAAATTTTATATAGATCTTTTTTAAAGTTGTGGAGACATATTCCTTCCTCATTCTCAAAGAAAAATATTCTTATTTTAAATGAAAATGAGCTACTTAAGGAAACAGTTTGCCATCTAATGCTTAAAGGATTTTCCGCAAAAATAATTCAGAAGCCAAAAGAAAAAAGAAAAAAAATGATTCTAAAAGAAAAAGATGAAATTAAAAAAATAATTGGAGCCTTATTAAAAAAAAGAATTCTAAGTATTGCAAAACCCCAAGCTTTGAATCCAATACTAAAAATGTTTTACAAAGAGATTTTTAAAGAAATAGAGAATTATAAATCTACTATTAATTACTGGTCATTGTTAATAGACCAATATAAGAAAAGAGATTCGAAATTACTGTTCCTAACTAATTATCCTAAAGGCGGAGAAATCTACTCCCTAGCAAAAATATGTAATCAAAAAAATATCCCTTTCTTCTCTTTTCAGCATGGATTAAGTCGGGAGATTCTTGCAGCGCACGATAACTATCAAGTAAATTTCGAAAACAATATAACAAAGCAATTATTCGCTTTTAATAAAGAATCAGAAAGGATAAGTATCCAAAATCCATTCAATAGTGGGAAAAATAATGTGAAATCAGTTGGTTTGCCAAAAGACTTTTTTTTAACGAGAAAAGTAAGAACAATATTTAAACAACGACCTATTTTATTCGTATCGACGGCTTTATATGCAGGATATTTTCAGGATCGAACCTTTCCACAAACAGATATTGAGATCGCAAAGCGCGAAAAAAAAATTTTAGAAGGTATATTAAACCAAATTCCCCATCCAGTAGACTACAAACCTTACCCGGCCATACGCTACACTGATCCAGATCCGATTCTCAAAATAATTCCCAAATTAAAGAATTTACGTATTATTGGTACACATACTGATCTTAGGTATCTTTTGCATAAATATCGGATCGTTATTACAAGTCGAGCAACTAGTACAATCGGCTGGTGCATCATGTCTGAAAAACCCATGGTATTTGTAGAAACGGGTGATGGGTATGCATTGAGAAAAAAAGCAAAAAAAAGTTTTAAAGAATCTTTATTTTATTTCGAGGAAAAGAAAAAAAGTTTTCGGAAAGATATTTTGCAATTTCTTTCTCAACCTATAGAAGAAATAGAAAGACAGTGGCATGAAAAGAAAAGTGCAAGAATGCGTCTAATTAATAAGTTTTTTTCTACTCCTCAAACCGGTGCAGGGTATAGAGCAGCAAACGAAATAATATCATCACTGAACAACTAAATAGAAAAATGAAAAAATTATGTGTGGAATTGCTGGAATAATTAGCCTCAACGGACGTCCAATCCCTGGCATCGAGAAAAGAATAAGAAGGATGAATAAACTTTTAAAGCACAGGGGTCCGGATGCAAAGGGCTACTTCATTTCAAAAAATAACCTTGTAGCGCTCGGTAATACAAGATTAGCTATAGTAGATGCCAAAAATAACTTTGATGTTCCAATGCAAAGCCGAGATCAAAAGCAAATAATCAGTTTCAACGGAGAAGTTTATAATTTTCAGGAACTAAAATTAAATCTTGAAAAAAAGGGCGTTGCCTTTAATACAAATTCTGATACCGAAGTCCTTCTAAACGGTTTAGAAAACGAAGGTGAAGATTTTCTCCAAAAATTAGATGGTTTTTGGTCGTTCGCTTATTATGATGAATCCCTTAACCAGGTCATACTGAGTCGAGATTTGTTAGGGGAGAAATCCTTATTCTATTATCAAAACAAAAACGAATTTATTTTTGCATCGGAAATAAATCCTATATTAGAAGTTGCTGAAGAAAGTTTTGAAATTGATAATGAATCAATCGTAAGTTGTTTCAGGTATCGTGCCGCTCCTCCCCAAAAAACATTAGTAAAAAATATTTATAGAGTCGAAGCAGGGTATGGTTTTAAAGTTTTTCCCGGAGAAAGTAAATTACAATACAAAAGATTCAGAAAACTAAAACTAGAAAAATGGATAGACTTTTTTAAAAGCGATCCCTCTGAAAAGATAGTAAAGGAAAAACTAGAAGAATTAATTTACAGATCCTGTTTGAGCCGCGTTCCTGCTGAAGTAAATTTTTTATCAACACTAAGTGGGGGAATTGATAGTAGTTTGATGAATCTTTATGCCAGTCGTTTTGGAAAAAACACTATTCACACATTATTTGGTAAAAATAATCCTGATGAAGCAGTAAAGGGGAATGATTTAACTGAATTCAACGCAAGCGCCTATGTGTCAAAAAAACTTGGATCGAAGCACCATACATTTACCATGTACGGAGATAATGTAGTATCGCTATATCGTGAACAAGCCGCTAATTCCTTTGACGGAATTTTCTGTGAAGGATCCGTCCACCATAGACAACTTTCCCTAGAAACCAATAGGCTNGGAGGCAAGGTTTTGCTNCTTTCGGACGGACCAGANGANTTACTTAGCGGCTACAGCGTCGATATATCAGCTATGCAGTTAAACGGATTTTTCACGAAAAGGCCAATGCTATCAAAAATTTGCAGTAGGTTATCTTCGTCCTCATTGGGCAGAAGAATGCTACCAACTAATTTGAGTCGTCAAATTACCAACTGGTCACATTTATCAAATGCTCCATTTAGATTTCGTCCATACCATGGGGGAACTACTCCGGACGTTTTAGGAACGTTATTTCAGGAAAAGGAAATCAAAAAAACTGATAATTGTTACGGAACGTACCATCAAGATTATAAAGATATTGCACAACACCTTTCTATATCACAAAAAATGGCACTGGCATANGCAACGACAACNATGCCNGATTANTTTAATCTTCGAAGTGATCGAGGAGCTATGCGTCACTCCGTCGAAACGAGATTACCGATGCAAAATATTGAACTAGCTGAATTTATGATTGCTACACCAGAAAAATACCGATTCTCCAAAGACAGGAAAAATGGAAAGNAAATTTTACGAACGTTGGTAAAGAAACACATTGGAGAGAAGATCTCATCAAGATCAAAATACGGCTTTGCAATTCCAACCTGGATGATAAAGAAATTCTATAAAAAATTTGAATTTCAAGAAATTATTAGAGAATCAGACGCCATGCAACTTTATCCATTTAAAAAAGAAGCGAAAAAGTTTTTTATGAATCCAAAAGAAGGTAGACATCAGTGGATGGCGCTGTGTTTGATTATGGTTAAAGAGAGATTAAAAAGAAAGGATTACGGTTTTAAAGATATCAGGTAAGATGTTAAAAAATTATCAAATATATTCAAAAAAATACGAATATGCCGTTTTCAATAACTTCTTTAAAAAATTAGAAACGAAAGGCTTCGTCACAAGCGAATTATTTGAATCAATTAAATTGTTGATGGGAAATGCTTGTGCAAATAAAGTTAAAAAATCTGGGTTGGAAAATTTACATAACTTTATTCCCTGTGAATATTTGCCGTTTTTAGTAAAGATTTTACAAAAAAGAATAGATAAATTTTTTCTCCACTTTTCGGTTCTATTTGCCAAAAAAAAATTAGGATTACGAAAAAATTTCTTTGTAGATCAGAGCATTATTTATAGAATTCATTATCCTTTTGAAATCGGAAAAAAATCAAACTTAAAAAAAGCCAATTATCTAAAATTAAATTTAGATCATTATAAGTCGGCAAAGCAGCAAATAAAAAATTCGCTAAAAAATAAAAACCTCCATCAAATTGAAAAAAGATTTAAAGAAGCAATTAAATATCATCGCAATCTTCCAACTGCTGTGTGGTGTCACGGCCCTCATAAGGACACATGGTTTGGTCATAGTTATAATGGAATAAACATTTGGTACGCTGTAGCGGGAGTCACAAAAAAGAATGGTGTTATTCTTTACCCTTCAATTTCTGCAAAAAATTTAAAACATTTAAGGAGCCCGAATTATATTGCCCCAGGTCAATTACTTCCAAAACCAATAATACCAGCTGTAAATAATGGATCTCTTTTAATTTTCAATTCGGAAACTTTACATGCAACGAGAATAAATACTAGCAATACAACACGCATCGTAATAACAACCAGAATCAATCCTTTCAAACCTACCTTTTATGATGGAACAACAGAAGCCGAGTACCCAAGTTGGTTTTCTGCGCAAGATATAGAAAAAAATATTTTTGAATCTCCTGTATCGTTTCCTAGGAAAGAAAATTTAAAGCCAAAAAAGAAGACGAAAAAAACACCCATCAAAAGTGAGAGGGTATTTGTCATTAATAAGAAGTTACCGCAAAAAGAACCAGTATATATTTGCAAGTCCCAGAAAATAAAAAATAATGAAAAGATTCTCTTGAAATTCCAGAACCGTCAAATAATTTTATTTAAATCTGAAAGTAAATTTCATGCGCTATCTGCATCTTGTCCCCACGTAGGAATAAACCTAATTGACGGATTTCATGATAAAAAATCAATTTTTTGCCCCGGTCATGGATTAAGGTTTGATGTCAAGAGCGGATTTAGTGAATGCAAAAGCCTTAGGATCAAAATTTTTAGAATAAAAAACATATCCAAAAAACTATATCTTATAAATTAGGTGAACAAATGAAAAACGCACACACAATCGTTAAAGAGATAAAGGAAAAGGGATCGTCTATTGTTAAAAATTATCTTACCCCCAAAGAATGCCGAGAATGCATAGAATACTTCGAAAAAATCTATCTTAAACGAAAAAAAAATAAGGAATATATAGGTAGCACAAATTACCAAATACTAGAAAATTACTTTATTGAGGATCCAAAATTCCTATTTTTAATCCACTCTAAATTAATTAAGAAAGTCATGAGCGAACTAATTGATCGTGACTATGTACTAATATCCCCCTCGGCGAAAAATAGAAAAATTCAAGGAAGCGAAAGGATTAGAGAAAAAACCTCTGGGATTGGTTGGCACAATGATACGAGATATATATCGAAAAAAGCAATAAAACCAAGCATGACTTATATGACAACTATTATTTTAGAAAATTTTGATAAAGATACTGGCGCAACAGAGTACGTTCCCCATTCTCATCTAAAATCTGTCAAACCAAAAAGAAATGGTAAATACAAATTTAAGCAGTTTGTGGCANCCGCAGGTTCAATTATTTTTTGGGATTCCTCCTTGTGGCATCGAGTTGGGAAAGCATCTAANAAAAGTAGGTGGAGTATTTTCCATATGTATGGTCCATGGTTTGTAAAGCCTTACCATCAATTTTATAAAATGTTTCAAAGAAAAGTATTCTCTAAATTCTCACCAGAAATTCGTCAACTCCTGCATTTTGATTCTATTCCACCAAGAGATCAAAATGAAAGAATGGCTACCTTGAAACGAGTCGGATTATAATACCAAGATAAAAATGAAAAAAAATTCTAAAGANTATTCAGTTTTAATTATTGCCGAGATAGGAATTAATCACGAGGGTGATGTAAATGTTGCTAAAAGAATGATTAGGGAAGCAGCTAAAGCCGGCGCTAACGCTATTAAACTACAGACAATCAATCCAGACGAAAACTATTTAGAAAACACGCTGAGTCATAAAATATTTCGCAATGCACGGCTTACAAAAAAAGAAACCGGTAGCCTATTCAAGATAGCTAAAAAACTTGGCGTAAACCCCTTTACAACCGCAGGAGATTTTAAGACGATTGACTGGGTTAATGAGCTTAACCCTTCCGCATTTAAAATCTCATCTAGCCTATTAACTTGTCTGCCCATCATCAAATATATAGCAAAAAAGAAGCGACACATTCTAATGTCCACTGGAATGGCGAATATGAAGGAAATAGAACTGGCTATAGAAACGGCCAAAAAGGCAAATGCANAAAGTATATCGCTCCTACACTGTACTTCCCTATATCCAACCCCAACTAATAGACTCAANCTTGCAACCATTAGTTTGCTTCGAGAAAAATTTAATCTNCAAGTNGGNTATTCAGATCATTCNTTGGGATCCANATGTAGCCAAGTTAGCAGTAGCCNCCGGTGCAAGNATANTCGAAAAACATTTCACCTTAGATTCAAAACGAAAGGGATTTGATCATGCTATTTCCTTAGAACCCCCAGCATTTAAAAAAATGGTCAATGAAATTAGAACAATGGAAAAAATGTTAGGAAAAAAAGAAAAAATAATCTCCAGAGAAGAAAAACAAAAAATCCCAAGTCTGCGAAGATATCTGGTAGTTAAGAATGATATCAAAAAGGGGGAAAAATTCACAAAAGANAATTTAGGCTTCTNCAGAATTCAGGGTAATAAAAATAGTTTAGAACCTAAATATTTTGAATCAATTCTAGGAAGAANGGCTAAAAAGAAAATTTTCTCTCAAACTCCNCTAAAAAATAAACACTTCAAATAATGCTTAAACAAAAAATTAAGATTCTCATTACCTGCGCAGGTGGAATACTGGTAAGATCTTTGGTGCAAAATCTCCAAAGAAGCACTTTCTTTGACTATGAANTATACGGAGCCGATACATCGAAAAATATTTTACATCCAAAANGAATATTTAAAAAAAAATTTACTGTACCNAANGGAAATAGNNCCAATTATGTANAAAANATNATTCAAATTGCTAGNAAGAGAAAANATTCANGTTATCTGGCCTGGATCTGATTCCGAAGTTTTTGCAATCTCNAAAAATATTAATAAATTTAAAAAATACGATATAAAAATTCCAATAAGTCCAAAGAAAACGATTCAAAATCTAATGGATAAAGAAAAAGTATATAAAATCTTGAAAAAGAAACATATACGTGTTCCAGATTATAAAATNTGCAACAATCAAGATGACGTCTTAAATAATCTAAGATTTTATGGATACCCGAAAAAAACAGTAATCATTAAGCCCACACAAAGCAGAGGTGGNAGAGATCTAATTGTGGCAGCAGGCAGAGGAGAAAANTCCCGATGGCTAGGAAGGGGAAAAAGAGAAACTTTAGTCCAAAATGAAAAAAAATTGCACTCAATATTAAAAAATCGCTTTCACAGTAAGGTAATGATAATGCCAAAGTTAAGTTTACCTGCCTATGATGTTGATATTCTCTCTCATGCAGGAAATGCAATGACAATCATCACAAGAAAAAGAATAAACCCAAATGGTATACCTTTTGAAGGNANNAAGATTATTAAAAATNNNAGAATTGAAAGTTACTGTAGAAAAATTTCCAGGGCTCTTAATTTAGATTCTCTGCATGATATAGATCTGATGAGTCACAAAAATGAAGAAGTTTTATTAGAAGTAAACCCACGCCCCAGTGGCAGTTTGGCTGCAGCTTTGGAGG
>PARU01000030.1 GCA_002712065.1 Rickettsiales bacterium
ATAGGAATCATTCAAAACTTAGAAGATCAAGGAAGGGATTTAGAATGTCATAATCGCAAAGAGAAGAAAATTGAAATTGTGCAGGTTAAAAATTGGGCACGCAATAAAATTATCAGAGAGAAATATTTGTACCAACTTGAATCAACAACAAGACATTACAAACAAGAAATGGGTGTAGCAAGAAGTGTCAAAGTCACTCCAGTATTTTATACTACAATAGACCCCTCGGATACGGCAAAAAAAGTCATAAAGGACATGGGAATAAGATTTAGAAAAGAACCCTTCACCAGAGATTATCCAATGATAAAGTGTAACGTAAACCGTCAAACAAAAAGAAGAACATACTATCTGCCGTTTGAAACGATATATGATCACATAACGATCGGCGATAATCCGGGTGAATATTATGTCAAAACAGTAGAGGAAGCCGAGAACAAAGGTTTTCGAAAAGGGTAGATCTTCAGATTCATATTAATCTGGTAGCGGGTCCCGGATTCGAACCGGGGACCTCAGGATTATGATTCCTGCGCTCTAACCAACTGAGCTAACCCGCCATTAGGAAGTATGGAAACTACTAATCCTTGACATAAGCTGTCAAGTGCAACCGAAAATTTTAATGGGTAATCCATCCGCCGCCGAGCATACAGTTACCGCTATAAAAAACACATGCCTGGCCTCGAGCCACCCCGGGCTCAGGCAAATCAAGGAACACATCTGCTTTACTCTCATCTCCCACAATCTTAGCGCCTACTGCTTGCTGGGTTGAGCGAAGTTTAACATGAGCGGTGATGCCTTCTTTGGGAATCGCTTCTCCCGGACCAAGCCAATTGAGATCCTTGATGCGCAGATGATTCTTTTTGAGCGCCGAGAACGGCCCAACAATCACCTGATCGGTTTCGGCATCTAAACGAATGACATATAAAGGTTCCTCTTGTGGGCCGGAACGGGCGCCCAATCCTATGCGACGGCGTTGACCAATGGTGTAGTGAATAATACCTTCGTGCTCACCCAAAACAGTGCCATCAATATGAATAATTTTCCCCTTTTTGATTTGATGGGATGAAAGCTTGCGCACCAAAGAGGCATAATCTCCATTCGGGACAAAACATATGTCTTGGCTGTCCGGCTTTTCGGAGACTACAAGATTAAATTTTCGCGCCAGTCCCCGGGTGGTGGTTTTTTTCATTCCGCCAATAGGAAAACGAAGAAAGTCTAGTTGTTCTTTTGTTGTGCTGAATAAAAAATAACTTTGATCTCTTCCGGAATCTTCCGACTTATGTAATTCCGGACCATTCTTTCCCATAATTCTTTGAGCATAATGACCGGTAGCCAACGCATCTGCACCCAGCCCTTTAGCAATCTTAAATAAATCTCGAAACTTAACGGTCTGGTTACAGCGCACACACGGAATGGGGGTCTCCCCCTGGACATAACTATCCACAAAATCGTCAATCACATCTTCGCGAAACCTTTTCTCATAATTCAGAATATGATGTCGAATCTTCAGTTTCTCACAAACCTTGCGTGCATCAGAAATATCACGACTGCCACAACAGCTCCGCAAAGCCTTTCCTTGTTCGGCACTATNATAAAGCTGTAGAGTCACACCAATCACTTGATAACCCTCCTCTACCAACAATGCCGCTGTTACCGAACTGTCTACACCTCCGGACAAGGCGGCAACAACAAGAGTCTCCGAAGCAGGCTTATCAATTCCCAGNGAATTCATTAAACATTCAACTCCAATCTAGCTTCCTCACTCATCATTTCTTTAGTCCAAGGAGGATCAAACACCAAGTTAACTTTTGCCTCCATGACTCCAGGAAGATTCGCAACTTTGTCTTCAACTTCCACAGGCAAAGATTCTGCGACCGGACAATTCGGGCTCGTTAGAGTCATTTTAATAACAACACNCCCGTTCTTTCCCAAATCAATNTCATAAATCAAACCCAAGTCATAAATGTTNACAGGGATTTCTGGATCAAAAACCGTCCTCAAAAGGGAAATAATTNCATCCTTAAAATCACTATTTTTTGGATCTGTTTTATTCTTTTTTTTGTTCATCTTTTCTCTTTTGCCAATTTTTGAATATGCTTAACCATCGCCATCATGCCAATNTGACGCCGCGAGGTTAGCGCCGGCCCCAAACCCAAATCATTAACCATTTCCGGGCCAAAATTTTCAATTTCCTTTNCGTTCTGCCCACTGAATATTTGAGTCATCATTGCCACTAAGCCTTTAACAATAAAAGCATCCGAATTACCGAGGTAATAATATTGCTTTCCTTTTTTTTGGCACACGATCCAAACTTGGGCCTGACAACCATACATTTGATTATCCTTTGTGCACAATTTCTGATCCAAAGATTTTGTTTGCTTACCCATATCAATAATATATTCAAATTGACCGTACTCGCCATCATCAACCACTTTTAAATCATTTGCATACTGTTCCAGTTTATCAATAGCCATGTGTACGTCCCTTTTTAAGATAAAATCTTCTTGGCTTTTTCGATAGATTCGATTAATCGCTGAATATCATGATCATTATTATATAAACCAAAGGAAATCCTTGCCGTCGAATTAACATTAAAACGATCCATGGTTGGTTGAGAACAATGGTGTCCTGCCCGTAAAGCTATTCCTTCACGATCCAACAGGGATGCTAGATCATGCGCATGAACATCTTTTAGATTAAATGATATCAGGGCACCCGCCTGTTGAGCATCGCCTACAAATTGAAGGTCCNCTAAATCACTTAGCGCTTCTTTAGCTTTCCCGAAGAGGGCTTGTTCATGAGAGTGAATAGAATGCATGCCGANGCCTTCCAAATAGTCTATAGCCTTGGCCAAACCAATTGCACCTACGATATTGGGTGTTCCAGCTTCAAATTTGTAGGGGATCTCATCAAACTCTGTCTTTTCCAAAGTTACCGAGCTAATCATCTCTCCCCCTGTTTGATACGGCGGCATATTCTCTAAATATTTTTTCTTTCCNTACAACACACCGACTCCGGTAGGACCATAAAGCTTATGACCAGAAAAAACATAAAAGTCACAANCTAGGCTCTGAACATCAACTGCCTCATGNGGAGCAGANTGGCATCCATCTACTANCACTGGAATGTCAGCATTGTGGCAAATCTTAGTAATTTCTTTGATAGGAAGCACTGTCCCCACTGCATTCGAAAGATGGGTTACTGATACTAGTTTAGTTTTTTTCGAAAGCAGTTTCTTAAAGTCCTCTAAAAGAAAGTTAGCACGATCATCNACCGGTGCAACTTTAATGGAAATACCTTTCTCTTCACGCAAAATCTGCCAAGGAACAATNTTTGCGTGATGTTCAATTGCAGAAATAATGATCTCATCACCTTCTTTCAAAAAAGATTTTCCAAAGCATGAGGCAATAAGATTAATTCCTTCTGTAGCCCCTCGGACAAAAATAATTTCCTCTTCTTTTTCCGCATTAATAAAAGCCGATACCTTCTTTCGGGCATCTTCATAANCCTCTGTTGCCTCCTGNCTTAAAAGGTAAACGCCACGATGAATATTAGAGTAACCTNTTTCATAAAAATCCTTTACGGAATCAATCACAGATTTTGGCTTCTGTGCACTTGCTGCTGTATCTAGATAAACTAGATCCTTTCCATATATTTTCTTAGAGAAGATTGGNAAATCAGAACGAATCTTGTCTAAATTGAACATAGGTTGCACTTCACTAGGAATGCTGCCTCTTTCTTTAATCGCTTTTTCCGTCAATGAATCTNNCTCCTTAACCAAAATCTAACTTTTTCTTTAAAATATTCACGCACAGGAATAACTAGAATTTCTTTTAAAAGATTGTCCACAAAGGCTCCTAACAGAATTTTTTTAGCATCATTCTCTTNAATNCCGCGGCTACAAAGATAAAAAATNCTTCTTGGATCAAGCTCTCCCGTAGTAGCACCGTGACTGCANTTAACATCATCAGCATTAATCTGAAGCTCTGGTTTCGTATANGCNGACGCGGTGTCTGATAATAAAATATTTTTACATAATTGATACGCATTCGTTTGCTGAGCAATATCATCTACAGCAATACTTCCCTGAAAAACGCCCTTGGAGAAATCGGTAAGTAAATTGCCAAAAATTTGCCTACTTGTAGACCCTGGATCATGATGGTGTACCCATACAGAGTTATCCAAGTGCTGTTTTTTGCACCCTAAAGATAATCCAGCGATCTTACAGTCTGCAGACTTTCCCGATATAACAGCGCGTACCTCGTTCCGGGAAAGTGCTCCNCCGGTAGATAGACAAAAATTTTCATAAAGAGAANCTTNCTTTAAACAAACNAAGCTCTTTGCAAGGCTGATTGCTTCTGATGATTCACCNTGGACCCTATAATGAAATACTTTTGCGCGAGGNTCTAACTGAATATCATTTACAATATTTGAAAAATAATTTTTTCTTAAGTCTCCNGAGTANGATTCCACAATCGTTGCNCAACTATCCTCTTCCGCAAAAACTAAGTTANGCAGGTGAGATGCAGAATAATTCTTACGTGGGCAAGAATGATGGACAAAATGAATCGGCTTATCGATCTTCGTTCCTTTGGATAGTTTTAAACAAAATCCATCTGACATTAAAGCTAGGTTTAAATTCAATTCAGGGTGATCGAGTTCACGGAATGACCGATTAACCATTTTTTTCAATAAATCGGGGTCCTGATCCAGCATATCCCTGAAGGTATATAGAGTGACGCCAGAAGGAAGATTCTTTGTCGTGGAAAAGGAGGGCTTAAACTTTCCGTCTATAAAAACTAAATGATAAGCATCAATTCCCTTTAAAGATTTTGTGTCGAATGTCCCTTCGCTCATTGCTGATGAGGAATAAGCACGATCACGTAAAACAGAAAGGTTCGTGAAGTGCCAATCCTCATTTTTTATGTTAAAAAAACCCGATCTAGAAAATTTTGCGATTGACTGGTCTCTTAACCGCTTAAACCAAACTAAATTCTTGCCTGGAAGAATGGATCCAAGTTTATCATACTCATTGCGATAAGTATCTGTGGAGGAAAGAGTCATTTTGCTGACACCGGGATACTCTCCGGACCCTGAAGCACACTATTTTTAAAAATCGAATAACCTCCCTTTTCCAATCGCTCAACAATATCCATCTTTCCACTTTTGATAATTTTTCCATGGGAAAGAATATGGACCCTATCAGGCTTAACGTATTCTAATAAGCGTTGATAATGTGTAATAAGAATCATAGATCGTTTCGAATCGCGCATTCTGGTAATCCCTCTTGCAATTAATTTTAACGCATCAATATCAAGACCTGAGTCTGTCTCATCTAGAATTGCCAGCCTTGGTTCCAGCAAGGCCATCTGGATAATTTCATACCTCTTTTTTTCACCACCAGAAAAACCCGTATTCACGGAGCGTTTAATCAGTGACTCATCCATTTCTAAAAGATCTAGGGTTTTTCTCAGCATTTTAAGAAATTCCGCTGCATTCAATTCTTTTCGCTTTTGAAATCGCCGAATAGAATTTAAGGCAGTTCTGAGAAAATTAGTTCCGGTAACCCCAGGTATTTCAACCGGATACTGAAAACCGAGAAATATTCCCCTGCAAGCACGTTCGTCGGGACTCATAGTTTTGATATTCTTTCCTTGAAAAAGAATCTTCCCCTTCGTCATTTCATACGATTCATGTCCAGCAAGTATGTGGGCAAATGTACTCTTCCCAGATCCATTAGGTCCCATAATTGCATGAATTTCCCCAGATTTTACCGAAAGATTAAAACCTTGGAGAATTTCCTTACCATCTACCACCGCGTGAACATCTTTTACTTCTAACATTTTTATACCATTCTGATTTGCCATAACTAACCCACGCTTCCTTCAAGAGTAACGCCCAACAGTTTTTGTGCCTCCACCGCAAACTCCATCGGAAGGTTTTTTAAAACCTCTTTACAAAATCCATTGACTATCATGCACACCGCGTCTTCTTCCGATAAACCTCTTTGGCGGCAATAAAAAAGTTGCTCATCGCTAATCTTTGAAGTGGTTGCCTCATGCTCGACAATACTTTGATTATTCTTGGCTTCAATATACGGAACGGTATTAGCGCCGCACTCATTTCCCATGAGAAGTGAATCGCACTGAGTATAATTCCTTGCATTTTTTGCTTTTGGTTGAATCCGAACCAGTCCCCGATAAGTATTGTTTGATCGACCTGCAGAAATACCCTTTGATATAATGGTGCTTCTGGTATTTTTTCCAATGTGAATCATCTTTGTCCCCGTATCAGCCTGTTGGAAATTATTAGTAACTGCAACGGAATAAAATTCACCAACAGATCCATCTCCTTGAAGAATAACGCTCGGATATTTCCACGTTATTGCTGAACCAGTCTCTACCTGGGTCCAGGAAATTTTGGAATTATTGNCTCGACAAGTTCCTCTTTTGGTNACGAAATTATAGACTCCNCCCTTTCCTTTTTCATCTCCAGGATACCAGTTTTGCACAGTGGANTATTTAATTTCAGCATTCGAGTGGGTAATCAATTCAACGACAGCAGCATGTAGCTGGTTCTNGTCACGCATCGGNGCCGTGCANCCTTCCAAGTAGCTGACATAACTATCTTCGTCAGCAATAATTAAAGTTCTTTCAAACTGACCGGTTTCAGCATCATTTATTCTGAAGTAAGTAGACAGTTCCATTGGNCAGCGCACCCCTTTGGGAATGTAAACAAATGAACCATCGCTAAAAACAGCAGAATTTAAAGATGCAAAAAAATTATCAGAATACGGAACAACNCTTCCTAGATACTGTCGAACAAGTTTAGGGTACTTTTGGACGGCTTCGGAAAACGAGCAGAAAATAATTCCTAGCTCTCCTAATTTTTCTTTATAAGTTGTAGCAACTGAAACACTATCAAAAACAGCATCTACAGCAACACCTGACAACTGCTTTTGCTCTTGTAAAGGAATGCCTAGCTTTTCATATGTTTTTAATAATTCCGGATCTACCTCATCTAGACTTTTTAATTTTTTCTTTTGCTTGGGCGCAGAAAAATAATAAGCATCCTGGTAATCTATTTTTGGAAAATGTAAGTGCGCCCACTCAGGNTCNCTCTTTGCTAACAGGTTGTCCCTCCAAAAGTGAAATGACTTCATCCTCCAATCAAGAAGCCATTTAGGCTCACGCTTTTTTTTCGAAATAAAACGAATCGTATCCTCGGTNAAACCTTTATCAGCGCGTTCAGCACTCACAGGAGTAACAAAGCCCTGCTTATACTTCTTCGAAATCGCCGTNCGAANCGCTTGGTTCTNTTTTGNTTTCATTCCTANCCCTTNAGNNNTAATTAATAAATCGTTATNCTTTTCATCTGTTAAACATGGAAAGATTCTCCACAACCACATCGTCCTTTTTCCTGNGGATTATTAAAAACAAANCGAGATTGTAATTTGTCTTTAACAAAATCTATTTCGCTTCCCAAAATAAACATGACTGCTTTTGGATCGATAAAAAGTGTAATTCCTTTATGCTGAATCACCTCATCGCTAGGTGTTTTTTCATCCGCATAGTCAAGGTTATACGACATACCTGAACACCCTTTAGTTGATACCGTTAGACGAATTCCAGCAGNCGGTTTATCTCTTTCGGCAATAATAGTTTTCATTCTATCAGCTGCCGCGGCTGTTAATTTAACTATTTCTTCTTTCATAAACTTGTCCTTATTGTTGATTCTGTTTTGTAAGACCCCCTACTACGAGAAGGAAGTTCTTCGTTNCTGAGNTTGGTAACACTTGCAATAATTTCACTACAAGCAAACTTGATCTCATTAAGTGACGTAAATCTTCCGAAGCCTATTCTAAGGCTAGACTGTGCTAGATCTTTTGAAACACCTATTGCATCCAAAACATATGAAGGCTCCAAACTAGCCTCTGTGCACGCCGANCCAGATGAAATGCAGATATTTTTAAGACTCGAAACAAGTAACTCAGCATCAANACCCTCAAAACTAAAATTTAAGTTTCCGGGTATGCGGGAATCATAGTCTCCATTCAATGTTACCCCTGAAAGTTTCTGGGTTATGGCTTCATGCAAAATTTTCCTGTAAGATAGTAGTTTGCTGTTCTCTTTTTTCATTTCCCTTTTCGCTAATTTNCATGCCTCACCAAANCCGACACAAAGTGGTGTTGGCAATGTACCTGAACGNAAGCCGTTTTCTTGCCCCCCTCCGCTAATTAACGGAACGATTCTTACTCTCGGTTTTCGTCTGATGTAAAGAGCACCAATCCCCTTTGGACCATAAATTTTGTGAGAAGAGAGGCTCATTAAATCAATTTGTAAATCTTGAATATCCAGAGGAATTTTACCAAGAGCTTGCGCGCAATCACTATGAAAATATACTCCAGCTTTNCTACATATCTCACCAACTTGACGAAGAGGTTGGATAACGCCGATTTCNTTATTAACCCCCATAATCGAAACTAACAATGTATCTTTTCGTATAGCTTTTTTAANCTTGTTCAGATTAATTAACCCGTTTTTTTTGACAGGAAGATAAGTTGTATCGAAACCTTCNTTCTGAAGATCTTGGAACGCTTCTAAGACGCACTTGTGTTCGGTAACACACGTAATGAGATGTCGTTTTTCACCCTTNAAGAAATGGGCTATGCCCTTAATTGCCAGGTTATTAGATTCCGTGGCTCCAGAAGTAAATATGATCTCCTTCGAATGNGCATTAATCAATGAAGCAATATTGTCACGAGCTAACTCAATTGGATCNGAAGCCTCCCACCCNTAATGGTGTTGAGAATGAGGGTTGCCAAATTTTTCTCCAAAAAAAGGATTCATCANTTCTAGAACCCTTGGATCTATCGGNGTGGTAGCCTGATAATCAAGATAAATTCTTNGTTTTTTCATTTCCCTATCACTACTTACTCATTGTATCGAATGTCTGATTTTGTTTTTTTACAGAAGAAAAATTGGATCGATTTCCCTTACAAACATCTTCCAATGATACCGAGCTCAAATATAGGTGAATTTGATTTCCCAATTCTTCCCATAAACCATGAGTAAGACATTTTGTTTTTGGATTAGTACATCCATCTGAAGAAAGTGGGGCACAGCGCGTTGCACTGATAGGCTCACTTACCGAAAAAATAATATCTGAAATACGGATTTCCGAAGAAGGTCGAGACAAAAGATATCCACCGCCAGGGCCTTTAATGCTTTTAACAACCCCGGACTTTCTGAGATGACGAAAAAGCTGTTCTAAATAAGAAAGAGAAAGATTCTGTCTTTCGGCTATTTCCCCAAGTNTTACCGGATTGCCATGNGCATGTATTGCTAAATCTGCNATGGCCATAACGGCATATCGACCTCTGGTGCTTAATCTCATGCCTCTACATCCTCTCGTAAGNTATCAACANNATCNTTTTCTTTGCCTGATGGTTCCTTAATTGTCTCGATAGTTTCTTCCAATTTTTTAACCTTCANCTCTAATTTTCTTAGNTCATCCACTAAACTAATAAGACTCAGCTCAGAAGGATCTTTTGCCGATTCCTTGGGAGTTCCGTAGGCAACAAACCGTTTNGGATCTTTCTTTATATTGCTAAAAACTACTCTCGCAGGAATTCCGACAACGGTAACTCCATCTTGCACGTCTTCCAGAACAACGGCATTTGCACCTACTCTAGCTCCCTTGCCAATAACAATAGGCCCTAATACCTGCGCACCAGAGCCGACTATAACATTATCCTTAAGAGTTGGATGGCGNTTCAAATTAGCTTGTGAATTAGAATCTTCAGCAGGTAAAATACCCCCTAGTGTAACAGCATGATAAAGNGTAACATCATCTCCTATTTCTGAAGTTTCGCCGATAACCAAACCAGATCCGTGATCTATAAAAAAACGCCTCCCAATCTTGGCACCCGGATGAATCTCAATACCGGTCAAGAAACGTCCAATCATAGAGAAAACTTTTCCTAAAAATTTTAACTTAATCTTCCAAANAAAATGCGTAAAACGATAGATTTGAACAGCATGAAATCCNGGAGCTGTAAATATAACTTCAAGNGCTGACCTTGAGGCAGGATCCCGNTCTAGTACAACTTTTATATCTTCGCGAATTTTACTTAACATTTCTTTATAAAAATCTTATAAACTTGGACAAAAATCGGTTTTCATATAACGTAACCGANTATTCTAATCAGTTATTTTTGTGTAATTATTAAAGTAACCTACTATTTTAGTCAAGTATTATGAATATAACTAAAAATTATTTCTTTTTCAACAACTTAAGGAAGAATTAACATGGCATCAGTAATCATTCCGGGGCCTGAAGGGAGGCTTGAAGGTAAATACCAGCAAATCAATAATGCAAATGGGATAGCGCTATTGCTTCATCCGCATCCTGAGTTTGGNGGTAGTATGAACAATAAACCTATGATTGCTTTGTTTAATTTATTCGTTGAAAAGCAATTCTCGACAGTACGTTTTAATTTCAGAGGAGTTGGCAACTCGCAAGGACAGCACGATGGTCAAGAAGGGGAACTTTGTGATGCCGCATCGGTTTTGGATTGGATACAGTCTCTTAATACAGGAACAACCGAATGCTGGATCTGTGGATTNTCTTTTGGGGCTTGGATTGGAATGCAACTATTAATGCGAAGACCTGAGATTACAAGATTTGTGTCTATTGCACCCCCAGCAGGTAAATACGATTTTTCTTTTTTAGCGCCCTGCCCAACGTCAGGAATCATGGTTCTTGGAAGCAAGGATACAGAAATCGATCAAGATTCTGTTCCCAGTTTAGTAAAAAAAATTTCTAATGATCGACCAATTGATGTTGAGTTTGCNAAAATAAAAAATGCAGATCATTTTTTTCGAAACAAGGAAAATGCGCTGTGCAAAAAAGTCGGGGAGTATATTGATTATGTGGGGTCTATTGAAGAATAGGATAAATCCTTGGAATGAAAGACACCTCCCTTTGTTGGAACAGAAACCCCGGTGGTTGATGGAAAAGTCAAAGGCAACCCCTTAAGAGATCTGATCGCTAAATATGCAAAAGCCTGCGATTCTATTGCATCACCGTTCCACCCCATCTCCTCTATAGCCGATACAGTCATATTAACTTTTGGATCCTTTTCTATTAGATCTTTCAGCATGGAAAATAAAAACTTATTTTTTCTACCTCCGCCGCAAAGAAACCAACGATGCGCTTTTTGCGGAAAATAATTCTGTGCCATAAAAATTGCATGAGCCGTAATTGCAGTCAAAGTTGCAACCCCATCTTCTATTGATAATTTCGAAAATTTATTAAAATTAAAATCCAAAATATCAAATGATTTAGGCGGCTTTCTCCTAAAATGCCTGTCAGCAAGAAATGTTTCTAAAAGATTCATCTCGACATTCCCCCTAGCCGCATATCTACCATATGGATCAAATGATTTTCCCGTAAATTTTTGCATCCAGCGATCTATTAAAGTATTGCCAGGACCAACATCGAATCCAAGAAAATTTCTTCCGTCACAATCAATCCATGTAATGTTAGAGACTCCTCCAATATTAACAAAAGCAATGGGGTAAGGAATCTTCTTAGCTATCGCTAGGTGAAATATAGGAACGAGAGGCGCTCCTTGGCCACCTTTGGCAATATCATTACTACGAAAATCATCGATAACATCGATTCCTGACTCATAAGCCAATAATGCCCCATCTCCAATTTGGTGGCTAGAACCCTTGCCGCGTGAGTTATGAGAAACGGTATGGCCATGAAAACCAATTACGTCTATTTTATCGGCTTTAATTTTTTTAGATTCTAAAAAATTTTTTACAGCCTC
The DNA here is from genome assembly GCA_002712065.1 of Rickettsiales bacterium. Taxonomy (GTDB): domain Bacteria; phylum Pseudomonadota; class Alphaproteobacteria; order UBA8558; family UBA8558; genus UBA8558. Next base: position 11,837 of record PARU01000030.1, read on the forward strand.
AACATGCAAAAGAGTCAATCTTCTTTCACAATAATTAAGAAAATTCGGATCCTTTCTTCTGCTAGGAATCGTGCATTCTTTAAGCAAAGACTTAAACCCGTCTTTATATGGAAAGGTTTCGAAAGAAATTGCCTCAATTTGACTATCGCCGTCTGTTCTAACTAAAGACACGTCAATTCCATCCCCAGATGTACCGCTCATTAACCCTAGCGCTAAATAAGATTTTTTAATATGAGGTTTCTTTTTCAAGCTCATAATTCTTTTCCATAAACCATCTTTATATTTATTTCACGTTTCCATTACAATTTAAGTAAAAAATTAATATGATAAAGAACTTAACAGAATAAAAAAATGACAAAAAAATTTCTATCGCCATTTATGCAAGAAATTTCCGAGCGAGGATTTATCCATCAATGCACGGATCCTGATGGACTTGATAAATTAATTGTAAAAAATAAAAGCATTAGCGCTTATATTGGCTTTGATTGTACAGCAAGCAGCCTTCATGTCGGCAGTCTGCTTCCTATTATGATTCTCAAAATATTTCAACGTCATGGTCATAAACCAATTATAGTGTTGGGTGGTGGAACGACAAAAATTGGAGATCCTTCTGGCAAAGATACTGTAAGAAAATTATTGAGTGATAATGAGATCAAAAAAAATGCTTCGGCACTAAAAAAAATATTTCAAAGATTCCTGAGCTTTGGAAAGACAAAAAACGGCGCAATCATAGTCGATAACTCCATTTGGTTAGAAAAACTTAAATATATTCCCTTTCTTCGAGACTTTGGAAGGCATTTCTCTGTTAACCGTATGCTCACTTTTGATTCGATAAAAACACGCCTTGATCGTGAACAGCCTTTAAGTTTTTTAGAGTTTAATTATATGNTCCTACAATCCTATGATTTTTTACAATTNGCAAAAAAATATAGCTGCAGCCTACAAATGGGNGGATCCGATCAATGGGGAAATATTGTATCGGGAGTAGAGTTNTCTCGTCGTACATTAGGNAAAACCCTTTATGGTCTAACTTCGCCTCTTATCACGACATCTAAGGGAACAAAAATGGGAAAAACTGAAGAAGGGGCAATATGGTTAGATGATAAGCTCACATCACCATATGAATACTGGCAATTTTGGAGAAACAGCCATGATGACGATGTAAATACTTTTTTGAAATTGTTTACCGATTTACCAGTAGAAAAAATCAGTAGTTTAGGAAAGCTAAAGGGCTCGGAAATTGATGAGACGAAAAAGATTCTAGCATTCGAAGCTACTAGATTATGCCACGGAAAAAAGAACGCAGAGGAGGCTCTTAAAACTGCAAAAAATACATTTGAAAAAGGTGGGTCAGGTTCGATGTTGCCAACAGAAAGTGTCGCACAAAAACAGCTCGAAAAAGGTATTCCCGCATTTCAGCTATTCGGCTCACAGNATCTAAATCTTTGCCAAAGNATGGGAGAATCAAGAAGATTAATAAGAGGAAAAGGAGCAAAAATAAATGGGAATATTGTAACAGACGAGATGCAAATGATCACAATAGACGACNTGGATAGTGATGGAGTGATTAAACTTTCGGCTGGAAAAAAACGTCACGCAATCATTAAAGTAAAGAAATAGATTCTTACTCTACTCTGCAATCGCATCTTCCTTTTCTTTAAAAGGTAATTCAAAGATTTGAAAAAGATCTCTCAAAATTCCAGGAGTAAAAATGGAAAGAGGGTTTATTGATACATCCGGATCTTCAATATCTCCATTCATTTGAAAATTTGCTGCAATCAGTCCCTCGCCTCTACCTCCACCAAGTATATCACCTATAATTGGAATTTTTTCAAATAGACTATTAATTGAATAAGCCGGGACAAGAGTTCCTTCAATCTTGCAACTATCATCATCAAGGTCAATTTCTCCCGAGAAGGTGTAACCTAGTGCGTTACCGAAGGCTCTGCCTTTTTCTAATTTTATGTTATCACTTTGATAATTAACAGGTGTCGTAAATTTTTTGAATTTAATCCCTTCCCCAGAAAGCTGGTCAACAACGCCGGTAAACGATGCCATGCTAGCTAGTCGAGTCAACAATGGGGCATTAACAATATGGTAATCCTTGATTATCAGATTTCCCAAGAAAGGGTGATCTACAACGCTATCATCAAAAGATCCTTTAAATATCAAATTTCCACCTTGCATGTTTTCATAAAGATCAATTGATCTAAGGAAATCACCGGCATTTTTAGCATCTAGCGAAAAATTTCGACCACTGCCATTCTTTTCTATACTAAAACGAACACTATCATCACCCTCTCCAGAAAATCCCTCCAGATCTACAAGCTCCCAAATATCATTCCTGGAAATCACTTTTCCAGAAACATTAACTAATTTATTTTCCTTACCAAACCATAACTGATCTACCTTTAGGTCTACAATCATATCCGTCATATCATCTTTCTTCGATTCATCTTCCTCTTCCTCGAACAGCCGCTCTAAACTGAAAGCGGATCCACGAACATCTAATTGATAACCTCCCTTCTCCATGAACAGAACATTTAGAGAAAAATCATTATTATCTGAAGAAAGATTATCAAAATAGATGGATTCAGGACTCTCGCTGTCAGAAAATTTTGATTCACCAGCCAACTTCCATTCTTGAGAGAAAAGATTCATGGTTCCAGAGATTGTCAATTTTTCTTTATCAACGATAAGATCTAAATCTCCATCAGAAATAGTCTCTCCCTCTATTAAATCGACAAATTTTCCATTTGATATTTCTCCCTCTGCAGAAAAAACAACTTGATCCATAGATGCGGTCCTGGCTAGTGGAAAATCGAAAATGATTCCAGTTTTCGCTGTACCACTCGATTTTTCATGTTCGATCCCAAAGTATGTCGCGGCTCCTAGAGGCTCGCTATCGATAATCCTCAATAACTCATCTAAATCACCATTAGCAAATCCTTCTACATGAGCGTATTCATTATCAGTATCTAATTTCATCAAAGAAACATTACCCTCATTCAAATCAAGACTCCCCAGCTTTCCACTTTCTATAGTAAAATCGAATCTATCTTTAGAAAAAGATCCTCTCCCGGCAATATTTTCAGCCGGCTGCATAGGAGAAAAGTAATCGATAGATAAATCCTCATAAATAAAACCACCACTTAATTCTGTTAATGAAAATAGATTTGAAGAAAATATTGCCAAAAAATGAGTTGTAATTTCTGGGAAATTTCCTTGCGATACGTTAGTAGAAATCCAATCTCTAGCGAAATCACTGCCTAAATCTTTGGGCCACAGAACTTTTAAGTAGTCCATATTAAGATTCGAAGTAACGACTTGCCCACCAAACTTAACATCTTCATTAAATTCAGCCGTAGCGTTTAAGTCCAATACTATCTGATCTAGACTGCATCTCGAATTTTCCAAAGATATGTATGGCTCCCCTTTCCTTTGAGTAAAAGCAACATAACACTTTAAGTCGTTGGGAAAAGTCAGATTCAAATCCTCATCAGATCCCTTTGGTCCTTGCTTGACCGCAAAAAAATCAAGCACGCCATTTTTCTCATCTCCGTCTCTTATGAAAATTGCTTCGTTGATGGTAATATTAAAAATCTCGTGCGTATCGACATTATCAATTCTTATGTGCGAATCAAAAATATGTAAATCTTCAAAAAGCTCTGCATTTCCGGCAAAGAAAATAGGCTTTAGAATATCCTCCCAAATATTTTTTTGATTCACGCCATAGTTAGATGAGAACTCATTGTGCAGCCCTTCTTGCTCAGAAAATGAAAAGTTAGCAGTCAAGCTTCCGACTTTTAATCTTGTAAAAACAATGTTTCCTCTTAAAAATTCTAAAGACTTTAGTGATATTGATATTTCGGGAACACTTGTTAGATTTACACCTTTTTCGTTAATAATTTTTACGTCAGTCAAAATAAAATTTAGATTACCTTTTGAATTGAAGAAAAACGGTTCTGCTAATTCTATTTTTTCTAACTGAACATCTAAATTCTGATTGTAAGAACTGAGGTGTTCCTCAAAAGCTGGTTTAAGAAAAGTAAGAGAAATAAATTTATTACTCGCAAAGGCCAAGCTAAGTAAAAAAAGGACAAGGATGAGAAGTAAAACAAAAGTTCCTTTAGCAAAAAAATTTGAGGATTTAAAAAACATCTTCACTACTTTTTATTTTTCTTTACTAGCATAGAATACTTCTTCTGCATGCCCTTTAACTTTAACCTTTCTCCAAATCTTACTAATTTTCCCTCCTTCATCAATTAGAAAGGTCGAGCGCTCTATACCCATAAAACTTTTTCCATACATAGATTTCTTAACCCATGTTCCGAAAATTTTACAAGCAAACCCAGAGGAATCGCTCAATAAAGTAAATTCCAATTTTTGTCGTGATTTAAATTTTACATGAGATTCAGGTGTGTCTTTTGAGATACCAACAATCACGCAATTACTTTTTGTTAATTGACTGAGCAATTTCTGGAAATCACAGGCCTCTTGGGTACATCCAGGTGTATTATCCCTGGGATAAA
>PARU01000001.1 GCA_002712065.1 Rickettsiales bacterium
TTTGGAAATAAATTATTAATTTTAGTTAATACACCTACATTTAGGTTTTTTTGTTTAGGGCTAATTTTTTTTTCTCCTAAGAATAGCTATTTTTGCCGCAATTTTTATCGCATTGACTAAACTGGATTCATTTGCAATATTTTTTCCCGCTATATCTAGAGCGGTTCCATGATCCGGTGATGTTCTAATTATTGGTAATCCTGCAGTCACATTGACTCCATTGTAAAAATCTAGAGTTTTTACTGGAATTAATGCTTGGTCATGATACATGCAAACAAATAAATTATAATAGTTAAGGTTTTTCTTGGAAAATAATGAGTCGGAAGCAAACGGACCATCAACGTGGGGTTGTGATTTTTTTAGATATTTTATTGCTGGAATGATTATTTTTTTTTCTTCGTTACCGATGTTTCCATTTTCGCCTGCATGAGGATTAATTCCTGCTATTGCTATTTTTGGTTTTTTTATACCGAAACTATTTTCTAAAAAATCTATTGCGTTACGAACGGTAGAAATTATTAGATTCTTAGATACAGCTTTGATTGCTTTGGCAAGAGGTAAGTGAATAGTAACCGGTGCCACGCTTATTTTGGGAGAGATAATTAGCATGGTTGGTTTTAATAATTTTTTTTTATTTTTGCTACATTTCGCAGCTATAAATTCTGTGTGTCCAGGATATTTAAAGCCAACATCATATAAGCTTTTTTTGTTCAGAGGATTAGTTACAATAGCATCCACTTCTTTTTGCAGAACTAATTCGAAAGCCTGATCCAATGAATTTATTGCACTGATAGTATTTGCTGGATTTATCTTGCCAGGAACAACTCTTTCCTTTAAAGAAATTGGGATGACTGGTAGATGTTTGCCAAAGAATTGTAGGGCACTGCTCGGCTTGTCGATGATCACTACTCTATCTTTTATTCCTAATTTCTTTGCGCTATTTCTTAAATAGTCCGGATCGCATATAGAAAAGAAGGAAAAACTTTTATATTGATTCCTTAATTTTAGCCAGGACTTTAGGGTTATTTCACCACTTATTCCTGCCGGTTCGCCCATTGTTAATACTATTAGAACCAAATTATTTCTTTTAAATTTTTTTAATTATAGTTACAAACTAATTCTCAAATCTATTTCTGCTTTATTGCGAAGATCTCGTATGAATTTTTGTGCTGAAAGTGAGAGTCTTTTTGATCGGATCTTATTTCTTATTTCTTCTTCGCTAGGCATTTTAACTTTTGGTTGTATCTTATTACAAACCATTAGAAACATTACCCCATAATCAGTTTTTATGGGCTTGCTGAGCTCTTGTGGTCTAAGATTAACTACTACTTTTTTTAGCTTTTCGGGCATATCGGAAAAAGATAATGTGCCCAAGTCATTAAATTCATATATTCCTTCACTTCTACTTTTTATAGACTCGCAAGAAGTATATTTTTTCGCAAGTTCTTTCTGTATCTTGTCCAGGTTTGCCGTTTCTTGAGTTAAAGAGTAATTTTTGATCAATATCTGTTTTAGGTAAAAGTCCTCTCTACCAGATTTTCCCACTATTCTTTTTTTGCGCAGATAAAGTATATGATAGCCACTTAGACTTTGTGTAAGCCTGATCTCTCCTTCTTTCATTTCCTTAAGATTTTCGTCTATTTCAGAAATTAGATGACCCTCTTGTACCCACCCAAGATCACCACCAGACTTTCCCTGAGGAGATTCAGAGAATTGCTTTGCTATATTAACAAAAGACTTATCTTTTTTTAAATATTCGAGAATTTTTTTAGCATTTTTTTCGGTTTGTTTTTTAAGGGTACTTGCGCTTGTTCCGAGAAAAATCTCAGAAACTAGAAATTCATAATTACCTATATTTTTTTGATATTCCATTAACCATTCTTTCACTTCTTCTTCCTTTATTTCTATTTGTGGAATCAAGTATTGTTGCATGATTCTACTCCATGCTATTTTGCCTCTAATTTGTTTTCTTAAATATTCCATATTAATGCCTCTCGTCTCCAAAAAACTTTCTATTTCATTTTCTGGAATTTTATTTAGTTTTTCAATTTCCCTTAACGCATCATCTATTTCGCTTTCACTTACGCTTATACCAAATTGTTGTGCTTCCTGTATTTGCAATGTTTCGTCGATGAGAGATTGCATTGTTGCGGATCTAATATCGTCTCGCGATTCTATATTATCTTGCATTCCAACGGAGGAAATTACTAATCTCATTCTTTCCTCTAGATCGTATAGTGAAATAATTTCATCATTTACAATTGCAGCAATTCCCTGAAAATAATCAGAGCTAGCTTTTTCCGCATGAAATAAAAGAGCAATACTGAGGCTAATGGATAAAATAAACTGCTTCATTGAGAGGCTATAAAAAACTTTATCTAGTTAGGATATCTTTTTCTTAATATTAAACGATTTAAGACTATCCCAAATGTTAATATTATTATAGATCCTATAATTATAGGGTTTATTATATAATCAATAGAAAAACTTCCAACAATCACTATAATCGGATTTCCTCCAGCAGGTGGATGAGGAACTTTTAAAAATATCATTAAAAAAACACCCACGCCAACAGATAAGCCGATTAAAAAATATATTGGTAATGGAACAGAATATAAAAAAAATATTCCAACTAAAGACGTAAGCAGGTGACCAAAAAAAATATTTTTTGGTTGTGAAAAGGGGCTTTCTGGATAACCGTAAAGAAGAACCATTGAAGATCCAAAGGAAGCTATTAGAAAAATACCAAACTCAGTTTTATAAGTTAATAATGCTAGCGCGCCTATTGTAATAGAAGACAAAACTCCCGCTAATAAGGATTTGTAAAGATCGTTATTCATTTATTGTGTTGTTAGTGACTGGTTTTGTGAAAATGTTCCAAGTTCTTTGAAAAATAAACTTACCATAATTGAGTCGGAAGGTTCAATTTCNCTGTCTCTCGAATAAGATCGACCAAAGCTAATGTTTAANCCNAAACATTCATCCANATAATTAATCGNTGTGGAAACACTCATTATATTGCCTGATTGCAGATCATTATTTCCGCCTGCCGAAGCACTCCAAAATTCAGTAAACTGGGATCCTATATTATAGGAAATCTCTTGTCTTTCATCATAAGTTCCGGATGCCGAAAATGGGTTCATATCCAAATAATTTACACTCAATCTAAATTCGGGAGGTCCGGCACTGGTTTGTAATTCGTTTGTTCTTGGGGAGAGGTCGTCTTTATCAAATCTAAAATAATATAGTAATTCGAAATTATTGACGTTTATCTCCGCATTTCCAACGTAATCTGAGAAATCGTCCTGCACCCCTGATCCTGCTTTAAATGTTCCATCAGTTCTTAGTCGGTAGCTTTGACCCAAAAATAAACTAGCATTCTCTTCACCTAAATATGATCCTATCTTGATCCCATAGTCTATTCTTTGTCCTGGTTCTATAACATCATATCCTGGTAACCTATTTTTTATGAAAAGATCGTTCTTATCGAATTCAAAGCCCTTACTGTCTTCATTCGATATTGCTTCAGGATTATCTTGATTTGTGCCAAGTATNATTGAAGTTTTTGGCTCAATAAGAATATATGTTTGACCAATATGTTTAAAAATCGGNCGTTCCCACTCCAATAGTAATTTTGGATCTACACGTCCTGTAACTTCGTTATGATTTAGGTTTGTTGCTGTCCCTTGCGAAATTGGTACATTGGACGTTTCATATATATCGCCTCTCAACGATCCAGAGATTTTAAAGAAGTTTCCACTCTTTCCATAGACAGGTAATAGCCAGCCCAATTCGGATACNANCCTTCTNCTCTGAANCCCTTCTGATCTCATTAGATTGAGGGCATTTACGTCAAAAGACCATCTGCTACCTTTTCGTGTTGGTTTGGAAAATCCATTAAATTCAACCATGGGCAGAATCTTTGGAACCGTATCTTTATCAATGTCTGGCCGATTATCTTGAAAGTGTGTGGTGGATAATGATGCGTAATTCCTTTCTCTGAAACCCTCTAAGGCATTAGTAGATTTTAATACTTGTTTACTTTCAAGAGGATAATATAAGCTTAGATATTGATCATCTGTTTGCCGAGCAANATCGAAATTCCAACGCCAGGTTNTGTTTATATCAANATTACCTTTTGCAAATANATGACCTCTGAACCTTTCTTCGATTACGCCCGCTGCGTCTAGTCTATCCGCATAGGTAATACTGCCAGAAACATCTAATCTACCCCAATCAAAGGCAGCTCTAGTTTCACCAGCGAATACGCCAATGCTTTGTAATCCGGTGTAGGTGGGTTCAACAGTTATATCAAGATAGGGGTTAACTACGTAGTAATACGGTATACTGGCTACACTGCCTAATTCTGTTGAGCTTCGATATTTATAAGCGAGGAAGCCGCTGCGCTTGTCGACCGTTGGATCTGGATGTCTAAAATAAGGAACATAAACCGTGGGCATACCGAGAAATTCTAACCAAGCGTGCTTGTATATTATGTCATGTCTTTTTTGATCATGTATGACTTCCAACGCTTTAATTTGCCACAAAGGTTCGCTTCCGGGCTCTTCGCATATTTTACACGGGGTAAAAATAGCTTTTTTCATTTTTGTTAAATAGCCTTTAGAACGAACAGCACTATCTGCTGCTAGTATAGGTCTAACGCCTTGATCATTCTCCACTAGAAGAACTCTTAATTTTTCGAAAAATCCGCTTTCGAATTTCTCGCCGAGAGATATTCTTTTTGCGAACACAATTTCTCCACTTGGTTCGATGATTCTTACTCTACCTTCAGCTATGACTTTTCTAGTTAGTTTATTGAGAGTAACCTTGTCGGCATTAACCATCCTTTTATTGTAGTCAATTTGGACATTCCCAGTAGCTACCACTAAGTTTTGATCTTCAAAATTTTCAATCTTATCAGCATCAAGAATCATTGGACCGATTTCTGCTTCTGCAGCATAAATAACGTTTACGCTGAGAAAACAGCTTATCGCAATTGATAGGCAGTAGACTAGAAACGCATTAGCAAGTTTTTGCGCACAGTTTCCTAAGTTCACGCGTTCCTCCCAGAACCTTAAGTACTAATATTTTTATCGTTAATAAGTACTAATAAGTACCAATTAATTTTTTATCTTTAATATATAGTAAAAGAGGCTGATTTATAAGGAAATTCTATGGTTCTTCGAAGTGCATTAGAGAAAGTATACCAAGTGATGCGCTTGCTATTGCGGGAGCCCAGGCAGCTAGGATTATGGGTAGGTCGGTTGTGACACCAAGGGCGAAAACAAGATCCGAGAGAAAGTATAGTAAAAATCCAGCAAACAAACCTCCAATAACAATTGTCGTTACTCTTGTCTGGTATCTAATTAATCTCATCGAGAACGCGGCGGCAATTAAGATCATTGCACAAAGTAAAAATGGGTTTGCTAGAAGAGAGTGAAAATATAACCTATGTTTTATTGCAGGGAATCCTGAGCTGTCCATCATTTTTATAAATNCCGGAAGCTCTAACAAAGTTAATGTTTCAGGGGATTGAAAACTTTCTTGAATTTTTTTTGGCGTTAAGGTTGTTTTAAAAGAATAATTGTCGATAAAATCAGGAGCTTTGTTAGGGGCTACTATGGATACCTCGTTCAAATTCCAGTAACCTTCTTTGTGATCCAGGATCGCGGAATCAGCGTCTATTCTTGCGATAAATTGATTATCTTCTTTAAAGAGTAGAATCATAACGTTTTGTAGCTGTATAAATCTTGGGTCAGGCAAGATTTTTTCAGCATGAACAATAGATAAGCCTTTTACGTCTGGCTGTTTTAGCCAAAGACCAGATTCAGTAAGTAAGCCGGTTCTTCCTTTAAAGAATCGATCTTCTAGCTGTTGAAACTTTAACGTTGTTGCTGATGTTACTTCTTTCATTACAAAAATATTGAAAAGACCTATACATATCGTTACAAAAATTACAGGAGTTAATATTTGCCAAACGGAGACGCCGGAGGATTTAAATACAGTTAATTCTTTCCTTCTAGCAAGGCTGGAAAAGGCAATCATGGCTCCAATTAAACAAGAAAACGGAAGCATTTTTTCAATCATTAGTGGTATTTTTAAGACTGCAAGCTGTATCTGAATGTGTCCTTCAATAGCTTCTTTAGAGGCAGCTCGTCTCCCTAGCTCTATGATGTCAACGAGAAATACCACAGCCAGAAGAGCAAATAGTACGATTAAAAACCATTTTAAGAAATNGTTCATGAGATAATTAGANATTAGATTTGATCCTGGTAATTGAAAAATCATTATAAATATTTACAGATTTACTAAATTTTCTTTCTCTGTGTTTTCTTTAGGCGATGTTCGCCTATGAGATAATATGCAAAAATAAGTAAAGGGATAATTGCGTTCAAGTAAATTAAAAATTCCGCCCACGAATACTTTGCTGCATAATTTTTGATAGTAAGAGAGGTAGCTTGGATTAAAAGAATTGCTAAAACGGCCAGAATAATCTTTCTTGTTTGCCCCAATCTACTAAAGTTTCCTGTTAGCAAAAGTGTTAATGCAATAACCCCAAAAGTAAGAACATATATTGGTTGAGTAATTCGTTGGTGTCCTTCGGCTCTGAATACCTGAAGATTTTTTATATTATCGTACTCTTCCATATTTGGTGAAAACAATTCATGCAAAAATCTCTCTCTTGGCTCTAACCATCTATAGTTCGANNCCTTATCAATTGNCATGATNTCNAGNGTGTAGTGATCGAATTCTANTAGNGCNAGATTCCCTGATTTNGATAGNTGTTGCCTNCTTCCTCTGNTCATCATTAAACGTGGACCTTTTTCTGTCTGATTGACAGTTCCTGTTTCTGCCAANAATGTGGAAGGAGCTTTTGTTGGATCACGTTGATCATGAGCTAAAATACCTCTTAATTGGGATGCAGAAAGTCTACTCTCAACGTAAATGGTTATTCCTTTTGCTACATTGTTAAAAACCCCCTCCTGAAGAAGTGCAGAAGAATATTCATTGCGGATCAGATCTTGGAGATTTTTAAAATTCCTGTAAGATGCTGGTACGATGTACAATGTTAGTAGGTATGAAAAGAGCATAAGGATTATTGAAAAATAAAGCGCTGGTTTTGCGGCATTAGCATAACTTACTCCAGATGCATGCATTACGACTAATTCGCTTTCGCTGGATAATCTGTTGTAAACGTAAAGTATCGAGACAAAATAGGTAAAAGGAAGTATTAGTGACAATATTGTTGGTATGACTAAAGCTGAGAGCTCAAAGAATATAGATACGGGTATACCTTCATTGAGAATTTGTTCGATAAAACGCATAGATTGTATTAGCCAAACCAGGCAGAGCAGGCTTACGGTTATAATTAAGAAGGAAACAAATAAATCTTTTAAAATATAACTTGTTAATTTTTGCATTAATCACTATTTAAAATACTAGCACTGTTTTTTTATGAAAATACAATTTATATCAAAATCTTTTTCAAAGCTATCTTCAGGAACCCTTGTTTTAGGTGTTTTTGAGGGTAATGAATTAACCGCTTCTGCGAAACAAGTTAATTCCTTGATCGGAGGATCAATCATCAGCGCTTTGAAATCTGGTTCCTTTAAAGGGAAGATTGGAGATTTCCTCTTCATTCGTTCGCCTAAGGCACTAAATATTGAAAAGATTTTGTTAGTTGGTTTGGGCAAAGCAGAAAAAATTGACGAATTACTCATGCAGTCTGTCGGGGGAGGAATTTGTGAAAAACTTAACAGCGAGAACGAGAAGACTACATGGATTCTTTTAGATTCGATTAAAGGAAAATTAACAGAGAAATTTGTCTACTTAGCTACTGGCCTGAGATTAAGATCTTATAGATTTAATAAGTACTTTTCAAAAAAGAATAATGGAAAAGAAAACTCCTTGAAAGTGGTTAATTTTCTAGTTAACGATCCTTTGCGTACTAAGAATGCATTTTCTAAAATTAATAAAGTAACAGATGGTGTCTTTTTAACTAGAGATTTGGTTTCAGAGCCGTCTAACGTTATTTATCCAACTACTTTGGCTAATGAAGCAAAAAAATTATCTAAATTGGGAGTAAAAGTTGAGGTGCTCGATGAGACTAAAATGAAGAAATTGGGGATGGGTTCTTTGCTTTGCGTTGGCCAAGGTAGTGAAAAGTCATCAAAACTAGTTGTAATGAAATGGTACGGTTCAAAAAAGGGAAAAGGAAAAAGGCCGGTGGCATTTGTAGGTAAGGGCGTTACTTTTGATACTGGCGGCATATCAATTAAGCCCTCAAATGGTATGGAAGAGATGAAATATGATATGGGGGGATCGGGTGTAGTAATTGGTTTAATGAAGGCACTTGCAGGAAGAAAGGCTAAAGTTAATGCGGTTGGGGTCGTTGGTTTAGTAGAGAACATGCCTTCCGGGAATGCAGTTAAACCTGGTGATATCGTCACTTCTATGTCTGGCCAGACCATAGAAGTTTTGAACACTGATGCTGAAGGTAGATTGGTTCTAGCTGATGCTTTATGGTATTGCCAGAATCGTTTCAAACCTCAATTTATTGTAGATTTAGCAACTTTAACTGGCGCTATAATCGTTGCTCTTGGTGAGGAGTATTCTGGCTTGTTTTCTAACGATAACAATCTTTCGGATCAAATTATAGGTGCAGGATTAGCGGTTGGTGAAAAAGTGTGGCGTTTACCTCTTGGTGATAGTTATGACAAATTACTAGATAGCCCAGTGGCCGATATCCAGAATATTACGAACCAAAAAGGGGCTGGCAGTATAACGGCAGCTCAATTTCTTCAGCGTTTCGTCAATAAGACACCATGGGCACATCTTGATATAGCAGGTGTAACTTGGGCAAGTAAAGACAGGGACACTGTCCCCAAGGGCGCAACTGGATACGGTGTACATTTATTAAGCCGTCTAATATCAGAATCTTATGAAGAAGAATAGAATCTTGATTAGATGGTTGAATTCAATTTTTATGACCTTGGATCTAAACCCTTAGAAAAATTTCTCTCTCAGCTTTTAGAGAAAATTTTAGTTCTTAAAAAAAGAGCAGTAGTTATTGTTGAAGATCAAGATCAGCTGAAGTATTTAAATCAACAATTGTGGACCATTTCCACCAATTCTTTTATTCCACATGGAAGTAAGGTGAACGGAGATCCTAAAAATCAACCGATATGGTTAACTAATATTTTTGAGAATCCTAATAACTCTTCTTACCTGATTTCGATCAATGTTCTTATTAATGAAGGAAGTAAAAATTTTGAGAAATGCTTTTTTATTTTTAGTAAAAGAAACACATTAATGTTAAAAAGAGCAAAGCTACAAAAAGAGAAATGTTTAATTGAAAAAATAAAGCACAACTTTTATCATCAAAACGAAAACGGAAAATGGATTACAGCAAAAGATATATGATTATTTTTTTCTATAGAATCTAATATTTTAACAATTACGGATATTTTTTTAAATGTCGCTTGAAAGAACATTGTCGATTATTAAACCTGACGCCACTAGAAGGAATCTTACAGGCGAGATAAATAGTAGGTTCGAAAAAGCTGGTCTAAGAGTTATTGCTCAGAAAAGGGTTCAATTGAGCAGGAAACAAGCCCAGAAGTTTTATGAAATACATAAGGGTCTACCTTTTTATGATCCTTTGTGTGATTATATGTCATCAGGCCCAATTGTTGCTCAAATCTTAGAAGGAAAAGGTGCCATCTCAGTGAATAGAAAAATTATGGGTGCGACCAATCCCGCAAACGCAGAGGAGGGGACCATTAGAAAGGATTTTGCAGAGTCCAAGATGGAAAATTCCGTCCATGGATCAGACTGCAAAGAGAGTTCAATCAAGGAGATTGCTTTTTTCTTTAACAATCTAGAGGTTCTGTCTTAGTGAGTTTAACCGGGAGTTCTTTCTGTTAAAAATACCGCCATCAACGCTACGAGAATCACTACACCGATGCAGCCATATATAGTAAATGTCTTAAAATCTTCCCAACCCTTTTTATGATGCCCGTCTTCCATAGAATATCCTCTTCTTTTATAAATTTTCCCAATCTTACAAGCAAAAAAACCATATTTAAAGTTATTATTTTTTAGTAGAAGGGTTTTATCATCACAATCTTTTTAATTTCCCTTTTTTTGAATGAACACCCTTCCTCGGGATATTTTTATCTCTTTTTTTGCCACCAATCTTAATGCTTCTGGGTATATTTTGTGTTCTACACTTAGTATGCGTTTTGATAAAGTTTCTTCGTTATCGTTTGTAAATACAGGAACCGTAGCCTGAATAATAATTGGCCCGTTATCCATCTTGCTGTTAACGAAATGAACAGTGCAACCCGTAACTTTAACACCTTCTTGGATTGCCTGTTTTTGGGCATTAAGACCCTTAAATGACGGCAAAAGTGATGGATGAATATTAATAACTTTACTGGGCCACTTATTGATAAAATAGTTTGAGAGCATCCTCATAAATCCTGCTAGGCAGATAAATTCTATCTTATGCTCTAAAAGCTCATTATTAATCTCCTTTTCAAAATTTTTTTGTATTTTGTGGTTTTTTTGGCTAATTATTTTGACTGGAATTTTTGCCCTTTTTCCATAAACCAATCCTTTTGCGTTAGGGTTGTTGGATATTATTAAGCAGATTCTGGCGGGAAAGCTCTTTTTACCACAACTTTTTATTAGATTTTGTAGATTACTCCCACGCCCTGAGATGAAAACTGCTGTTCTTAATTTTTCCATGCCTCTACATTTACGAATTGAATTCTTGAGGTTCCTTTTCTTTGATTCGTAATTTCTCCAATCCGAATCGCGTTTTGTTTGTTCTTCTTTAGAATCTTCATGACGTTTTTTATATTATCCGGATGTATAGTGATAACCATGCCTATTCCACAATTGAAAACCGTCATCATTTCATTTAGAGGAATTTTTCCAACATCAGAGATCCATTTAAAGATTGCAGGAAGCTTCCATTGCTGACAGTCAATTTTTGCGCCGAACTTAGACGGAATGGTGCGTGGTATATTTTGCACTAGTCCACCACCAGTAATGTGTGCCATAGATTTTATATATCCTTTAGCAATAAGACTTAGACAGGTTTTTACATAAATTTTTGTAGGTTTCAGAAGCATCTTTCCAAGAACTTCGTTTTTTTTAAAAGGAGCTCTTTTAAATAAATTTATTTTTTTTTGTTTCATTAATTTTCGTATCAGAGAGAACCCATTTGAGTGAATACCGTTTGATTTCAATCCTATCAAGATATCTCCATTTTTTACCTTGTTTCCGTTTAATAAATTATTTCGTTCTACGGCACCCACAGAAAATCCAGATAAGTCATATTCATTATTTTTGTACATACCTGGCATTTCAGCAGTTTCTCCNCCGATTAATGTGCATCCAGCATTCCTGCATCCTNCCGCTATTCCAGAGATTATTTGTTTCATTTTATTAATCTCTAGCTCATTTGTTGCAAAATAATCAAGGAAAAACAATGGCTTAGCACCATGTACAATAATATCGTTTACGCACATAGCAACAAGATCTATCCCTATGTTTTTGTGTTCGCCAAAAATATTTGCTATTTTTAGTTTCGTTCCAACACCGTCCGTTGAGGCAATCAAAAGAGGTTTCTTGAATTTAGTTTTAGATAGATCAAAGACTCCACCGAATCCACCTAAGGATGCATCCGATCCTTTCGTTTTTGTTGACTTAGCGATAGGAGCAATTATCTTTATAAGCTTTTCTGCTTTTTTTATATCTACACCAGCAGACCTGTAATTTTTTGAAATTATTTTTCCCACGGAAAAGAATTAAGTGTTAAATATGATATAAACTATGAATTTAGATTTTATGTTCGTTTATAAAAACAAATCTTCGTTACTACTTTTGTCTAAAAAAAGAAATCCAGTCTTTTTTTTATTCTGTCTTCTCATAGGTATACCAATTTTGTTTATTAATCCAGCCCATTCAGAAATTAATGATACGTTTACTGTAAGGAATATTTCCGTAGATGTTACCGCAAACTCATCTTTTNTTGCTAAGGACTTGGCTATTAAGGAGGGTATGCGTGCTGCTTTCCAAAAATTACTCAAACGCTTAACTATTGAAGTTGATTATGAAAAATTACCTGATATGGCGGATGATGAGATAGAAAATTTTTTAATAGGTTTTGAGATAGAAGAGGAAAAATTGTCCAATGTTCGTTATATTGGACTTCTTACCTTTCGCTTTAAGGATTCTTCAATCAGAAATTTATTGACCACGAATGATTTAAATTTTTCTGAATCTTCGGCAAAACCATTCTTGGTTATACCCGTTTATAAAATATCCGGAGTTTTTTATCTTTGGGAGAAAGATAATCCATGGAAAATTGCCTGGGATAATTTCTCCAAGAAGTCTGGATTGGCTACATTTGTTAGTTCCGAAGGAGGATTCCTAGATTTTTCTGAGATTGGCCCTGTGCAGGCTCTTTCGGGCGATGAAGATAGGATTTTGTCAATTGCTAAAAAATATCAAACAGATCAAGCCATAGTTGCTTTTGCTTCTGTGAAATATGACTCGTTAAGAGGAAATGTTTCTCTAGAGNTTAAGATTGCTCATTACAGCACCGGTTATGCTGAGGATCTCTCTGCAACTTTATCTTTTGATTTAGATCAGGGGGAAAATATGGATTCTCTCTTTTCTAGAGCAGCAAAAGCATCTGCGGAGAAAATCATTAACGATTGGAAATATGTTAACTTAATAAGAAATACCGGAAAGAAAAACACCCTATCTGTGGCTGTAGATGTCGACGGTTTGGATGACTGGATAAGTATTTTAACTAAAATNAAGACGATTTCTCTTGTTAGAAAGTTAGAAATTAACTCTCTAAATTCTAATAAAATAAAATTTACAATAGATTATGTCGGGAACGCCTCTCAGCTTCAATTAGCCTTTTCGCAAAATTATTTGGATCTTAGTAAAGAACAAGAGGTTTGGTTTTTGAAGAAGGCAAAAAAGTAATACAGAGTTAATGAATTGAAAAATCTACCAAATATAATTAGTTTATTTAGGCTTCTTTCAGCCCCTATTATTGTTTGGCTGATTATAAAAGGTTTGTATTCCTTTTCTTTCATACTTTTTGTTTTTGCAGCAATATCCGATGCTGTAGATGGGTTTATAGCCAGAACCTTTAAAGTAGGAAGTGAAGTGGGCAATTACATAGATCCGCTTGCCGATAAGGTGCTTTTGGTTGCTGTTTATCTTTCACTTGGTTATAAGGGCCTTTTGGATGAGTGGATTGTTATATTAGTTGTATTTCGTGATCTTTTAATTGTTGGTGGAGTTATTGTGAATAACGTATTTACCGATAAAGATCTTTTGCTTGATCCATTAAGGATTAGCAAGGTGAATACATTGTTTCAGATTTTATTAATCGTTCTTGTGTTGGCAGAGTTATCTTTTGGTTTGTCTGCATTGAGCTCGATAAAAAATTATTTGATCTTTTTTGTTGCTATTACAACCGCTATTTCTGGTGGAGGCTATTTGTTAAGATGGTTTCGAGATTAGAAAAATGACTCTTCGAGAATCAGTCTCCAATCATAGAGATGGAGATAATTTACAATTAAAATTCCGATTCGAATCGCGTAAGGCTGTAGGTCGGGAGGATTTCTTGGTTACCAATAGCAATAAATATGCTGTTGATTTTTTAGATAAGTGGCCTAATTGGGATAGCTCTTCCGCAATAATTTTTGGGCCAAGAGGTTGTGGTAAAACTCATATTGCCAATGTTTGGAGTCTAAGAAGTAAAGCAAAGTTTCTTGGGGTAAAGGAAATTTTGGAAAAACCAATTGAAAAAATTTTTGATAATTATAGATCCTTTGTTCTTGAAGATTTTTCTGCTTTAAAATCCCCTGCGCAAGAAGAAAAAATTCTTCATTTTTATAATCTACTAAATGAAAAAAATTTTTTTTTGTTAATTACCTTAAGATCAAGTCTTAGAAACCTGTCTATCACTCTCCCTGATCTAAGATCGAGACTTAATTCCATTCCATCTTTTGAAATTAATGAGCCAGATGATGATTTATTAGGGGCTGTTCTTATAAAACTTTTTTTTGATCGACAATTAAAAGTTGATCATGACGTTATCCTTTTTCTGCTTAAGAGGATTGAAAGATCCTTTTCATCATTAAATAAAGTTGTTAAAGAATTGGATAATGCGGCGCTAGATCAAAAAAGAAAGATAACAATTCCCTTTGTCCGAAGCATTCTAAAAGATTATTTGGATTAGCGAAATTTTCGATTATTCTGCCAAAACTATTTTTCCTCTACTAATTTTTAGCGAAATTTNGCCTTTCTTTAGCCTTATCGCATCATTCCCAAATATTTCTTTTCTCCAACCTAGTAGTGCGGGTACTTTTTTGTAGTTGCCAGAAGCGATATTTTGGATCTGGTCATTAGTTGCAATCATTTTTTCGGCTATACCATGTTTTCTACACTTCAATTTTAATAATAATATTAACATGTTTTTAATTGATTCATTCGCTGTGATTCTTTGGCTCAGTTTTTTTGCTCCTTTTCTTTCTTTGATAGCTTTCTTGGTTAAATTGACAATTTTAATTATCCTTTCAAGATCATTCTTCCTAATGTTCTTTTCGGAGATTAACCCCTGTTCATGAATTGCCTCTTGGGTTGTTGGCCTTATTCTAGCTATTTGAAGTATCTCTCTATCAGTTAGAAGCCAATTTCTTGGAAGATTCTGATTTTGAGCCTGCAGTTCCCTGTATTCTGCAAGTTTTTTGATTATATTGATTTCATTTTTTGGTTTCTTTGAAAATCTTATTTTTTTCCAAACTTCTTTTGGTTTGTTCATATAGTTCTCTTTTTTTTGCAGACTTTTCATTTCATCTTTAATCCATGATAGTCTTTTGTTTTTTTCTAAAACTTTTAGCAACACGCTATAAATTTTTTTTAAATATATAACATCAGAAAGTGCATATTTAATTTGTCCTTTCGTTAGGGGTCTTAGAGACCAATCTGAAGAACGTTCTTTTTTATTGAGTTTAATTCTTATTAATTTAGATACCAATTTTGCATAAGATACCGGATGATCAAAACCACAAACCATAGCTGCAATCTGAGTATCAAATATTGATTTTGGTATTTTTCCAAAGGAATGATAAATAACTTCAAGATCTTGTCTTGCGCCATGGAATACCTTCAATATCTTTGGATCAATCAACAATCTTTTTACAGGTTCTAAATGCTTAACACTCGTTAATGCGTCGATAATTACAGCTTTTTTTGAAGTTGCGATTTGTATTAGGCATAATTTTGCCCAATATGTTCTGCTTCTCATAAACTCCGTATCTATAGCGATAAATCTTTCATTACGGGCTTGGAGGCAGAATTTTTTTATTTCGGTATCTTTTTTTAATAAATGCATAAAACTTGTATATACTTTTGATCGAATTTGTGAATATAGGTTAACTTTACTGTTTTTAAGCGCGTTAAGACAGAAACATTAATAATAATTATCAGAATCTCGGGTAAGAAGAATGAAAAATATTTACCGAACCCATCTCTGTAATGAGCTCCGACCAAAGGACGTTGGGGCATCTGCTAAATTGTCGGGCTGGATTCACAGAAAAAGAGATCATGGAAATTTATTATTTATTGATTTACGGGATCATTTTGGTTTAACCCAATGTGTTATAGAAGTAAAGAATCCAGAGTTTCGTAAGATCGAGAAATTACATTCAGAAAGTGTTGTTACTTTTGAAGGAATGGTGGCATCTAGAGATGAGGAAACTGTTAATAAGAATTTACCGACCGGTGGAGTTGAATTAAAAATCACAAAAGTTCATTTAATTAGTTCCGCAGATGTCATTCCGTTCCAGGTTGCTGTTGATGATGATTCTCCTGAAGATTTACGTTTAAAATATAGATTTTTGGATTTACGTAGAGAGAAGTTACATAAAAATATAATTTTGAGATCGAATGTTATATCTAGTATTAGAAGAAGAATGACTCAGTCGGGATTCTTGGAGATTCAAACACCAATTTTAACCTCAAGTTCGCCTGAAGGAGCGAGAGATTATTTGGTTCCTAGCAGAATACATCGTGGGCAGTTTTATGCTCTTCCTCAAGCTCCTCAACTTTTTAAACAACTCTTCATGGTCGCTGGTTTTGATCGTTATTTCCAAATAGCTCCTTGTTTTCGTGATGAAGATGCAAGAGCAGACAGATCTCCAGGAGAATTTTACCAACTTGATTTTGAAATGTCTTTCGTTACACAGGAAGAAGTTTTTTCCGCAATTGAGCCTGTTCTTTCTGGAATCTTTGAGGAATTCGGTAACGAAAAGTCAGTTACTAAACCGCCGTTTCCGAAGATTCCTTTTGACGAAGCAATGCTAAAATATGGAACCGATAAGCCCGATTTACGTAATCCAATTATTATTTCTGATCTGACCAATATTTTTAGGGGATCTAATTTTAAAATTTTTGCAGACAAAATAGCAAAGGGTTGTGTTGTTCGTGGTATTCCTGCGCCTAAAACCTCAGAGATGCCCAGAAGCTTTTTTGATAAGTATAATAACTGGGCTAGGGAAGAGGGGAAAGCTGGGTTAGGATATATTTCCTTTGCGGAATCCGCAAAAGGTCCGATTGCAAAGAATCTCGAAAACGAAAAACTTGATGAAATGAAGAAGTCGGCGAACTTAGATAAGGGAGATTCTGTTTTCTTTGTTTGTGATTCTGAAAAAGAGGCAAATAATTTTTCCGGTATTGTCCGTAAGAAAGTTGCTAAAGATCTTAAATTAATAAAAGACAATGGGTTTTCCTTTTGCTGGATTGTGGATTATCCTATGTATGAAAAGGATGAAGAAACTGGAGACATTATTTTTAGTCATAACCCCTTTTCTATGCCGCAAGGAGGTATTGATGCTTTCAAAACTAAAGATGTNCTGGANATTAAAGCTTGGCAATATGATATCGTTTGTAATGGTGTTGAACTTTCTAGCGGAGCTATAAGAAATCATATTCCTGAAATAATGTATAAGGCTTTTGAGGTTGCTGGTTATTCAAAAAAAGATGTTGATTCTCAGTTTGCAGGNCTGATTAACGCATTCAAATACGGTGCACCTCCACACGGAGGTTGCGCTCCTGGTATAGATAGAATTGTTATGCTGCTTGCTGGAGAACCTAATATAAGGGAAGCTATAGCATTTCCAATGAATCAGAAAGCCCAGGATTTATTAATGAATGCGCCATCTAAGATTGATCCAAAGAGATTGAAAGAATTGGGTATTACTATTGNTAGCAAGAAGAAAGATGAATAAATTTAATGAAAACATATATTAAAAATTTAGTTTTTTACTTTTTATTAATATCGCTACTTTTTGGATTTAAGCCCGACTCTATTGCTTTGGCCGGGAGTCTTCTGTCACATCGANCGCTNTATGAAATAAAGATAAATAAAGATAATCTTTCTAATTTTCAAAGNATTGTTCAGGCTGACGGATCGGTGGTTATAGAAANGAATGATGTGTGTGAGAAGGGGTGGGCTACAGGTCAAAAAATTAATGTTACACTAACTGATATGAATGGATCTGAAGTCAATAGTGAANTTAATATTATTGGCCTTGAGTCAAAAGATGGAAAAGAATATGAATTTGATTTTGTTTCAAGGTTTAATGGAAGNATAACTGCCAAATATGTCGGCTCGGCAGATAGGAACGAAAAATCAGGAGGAGTATCATATAGTATTCCCTCCGGCAAATACTCTCTTCTACCAAGTAATATTATTTTTCCAATGAATCATCTGGTTATGCTAATAGAAGCGGCTATTGCTGGTAAAAGAACGTTAAACAGAATAGTTTTTGATGGCGGATCCGATGATGGTTCTTTTGAGATCAACGCTTTAATAGGAACAAGAAAAAATGGGTCAAAAAAATTTAACTTTTCTATTAAAAATCGTGAAGCGNATACACTAGATTTTATTGATCAAAACTATTGGNCTATTCGTCAGGGGTTTTTCTCTCTAAAGAAAGAAAGCATAGTTCCTGAGCATGAGGTTACGTTGTATTTAAATAAAGATGGTGTAGTCCTGGGGTTTTTATTAGATCAAGACGATTTCAGTTTAGTTGCGATGATGAAAGAAATAGAGATTTTTGAAAAATCACCTTGTTGATTCTTGGTTAAGCTAAGCTTAAAATTAATCCTCCGGTGATGTGATCTGATTCTTCAATCTTTACTTTTATTTCTTCTCCTAGTTTTAAATGTTGACCATTTCGACCTATTAAAATTTGCTTTTTTTGATCAAAAAAACGATAGTGCCTCCTCACACTTCTGTATGGAATGATACCATCAATGCCATATTGCGGGATCCGTGCAAATATATTAAAGTTAGTTATTCCACTTACAATTCCCTTAAAAACCTTCCCTGTGTATTTTTTAAGAAAGTTAGCCATGAAACGTTCAAAGGCTTCTCTTTCGGCCGCTTCTGATCTTCTTTCAGTTTCTGATATGTGAGCAGATATTTCTTCTAATCTAGATTTTGTTGGATTGTCTAGTCCATCACTTCCTAATTTTAACTTGGAAATTAAAGCGCGATGAACTATTAAGTCGGAATATCTTCTAATCGGCGAAGTAAAATGTGTATAATTTCTTAATCCTAACCCAAAGTGCCCGGTATTCTGCGGACTGTATTCAGCCTTAGATTGTGATCTCAGCACAAGTTCATTTACCAAAGCAAAAACATTTTTATTTTTTGCTTTATCAAGAATATCTCTGAAGTGCTTTGGCTTTATATTCTTTGGCAAGTGAAGATCTAAAGCAGATAAAGTGGATTCTAATATTTCAAGCTTTGATGCTGTTGGTTGCTTATGCACTCTAAAAATACATGGATAATAATTGCTTGATAGTTCTTTTGCCACGGCTTCATTGGCGGAAATCATAAATTCTTCAATAAGTTTGTGACTGTCTAGCCTTTCCCTTATCGCCACAGAGTCTACTTTTCCATCTTTGTCAAACACAATCTTATTTTCTGGTATTTCTATTTCAATTGTCCCTCGTTNTTTTCTTTTTTCTAGNAGAGCTTGGTATGCACCGTAGATGGGTTNGATTACGGTATCCATTATTGGTTTTGTAATTCTATCTGTTTTGCCTTCATGGGCAGACTGANCTTGTTTGTAAGTTAGACGTGCNCAAGATNTCATTAAAGCTCTTTCGAATCGAGTATTAATCATTTCACCCGATTTATTTATCCAAATATGTNTGGCGATGCATGCGCGGTCTTTGTTTGGTTGTAAAGAACAAAGACCATTTGATAATATTTCTGGGAGCATAGGGATTACCTGATCAGGCAGATAGGTTGAATTTCCACGTTCACGTGCGGTANGATCTANCTCTCCTCCAGATCGTACATAAAAGGCCACATCAGCAATAGCAATTATTATATGCCACCCATCCTTGTTGTTTTTATTTTGATCGGCNTCTGAGAAAATCGAATCATCATAATCTTTNGCGTCTTCACCATCTATTGTAACAAGAGGTATTTTTCTNAGATCNCNTCGATTTGTNAAAATTTTTGATTTNGCCTTCTGTGCTTCATCTAAAGTTTCTTTAGGGAATATATTTGGAATTTTTTGATTCATTATCGCTATTAGGCTAGCAGATCCAGGCTTTTTAAAATTTTGTAGGGATTTTAAAACCTTTGCAGTGGGCGATCCAAAGTATCTTCCAGGCTTAGTTTCGGCTATTACGATNTCCCCACTTTGAGCATCCCCAGAATCATCTTTATCAACAAAATATTTGAATCTCTCTTTTTTACTCGTTGTTTGAATTGTTCCGCCTTGTGCTGTTTCCCAGTAGACCCCAACGATTTGATCCCTTTCTTTGTCAATTATTTTTAATATCTTCCCTAGCATGATTTTTCCTCTATCTTTTTTAATTTTTATTAGTATTTTGCTTCCCATCGAGACCTGGTTATTTTTTTTATCATTTGGCTCCAAAAGAATTGTAGGTGGTTGGCTTTGTGTAGTTTCTTCGAGAGGTGTGCAAAAAATTTCCCCATCATCATTAATATTAACAACTTTTGTCACTAAGGTTTTCGGTAGCTGTGTATACAAACAATATCTGTTTCCTTTTTCTTTTCTAATTTCACTTTCTTTTATTAGATCATTTAATATTTTTTTTAGACTAATTCTATTATCTCCTCGCACCTTTAAAAATCTCGCTATTTGATTTTTGCTGATGCTNTGTGAGCATTCTTGTATGTACTGAAGAACTTTTTTCTTCAACATTGGGGGAGGGAGGTTTATTTTATTTTTANGCAATATAAAACTTTAGACTATCACTTAGATTCTTTCCGCTTCTTAGGCGTTGCCCCTTTTTTCTTGATAAGAGAGACCGCTTCATCAATCGTTATGTTTTTCTCATCCATGCCCTTTGGTATACTCACATTCATTGATCCGAATTTAATATATGGTCCATATCGGCCATTTTTTATAAAAATCTTTTTCTTATTTTTTGGATGTTCTCCGAGCGCACGAGATGCACCTGATCCTCTGTTTTTTATTTGAGCAATCAGCTCCACCGCACGATTAAGACCGATAGTTAATACATCATCTTCTTTGAGTGACTTGTACGCATCATTATGTTTTATATATGGACCGAAAGGCCCTATGCTGGCGTGAATATCCTTTTTAGTTTCAGGATGTTGACCAACTAGTCTTGGAAGGCTAAGTAATTCTAGAGCTTTCTTCAGATTGATTTCTTCAGCGTTTAAGTTTTTTGGAATACCCATGCGTTTAGGTTTTTCGCTATCCGATTCGGTACTAAGCTCAACGTAGAGGCCGTAAGGCCCTTTTTTAATTTTTACATCTTTATTTGTTTCTGGCTCTTTTCCCAATTCGATGGGATATTTTTTTAAATTGCCGTTCCCTGATGATCCCAAATGCTCGAGCGGAGTTGTAAAATTACATCCTTTCTTGTTGTCTTCGTAATTCGAACAACCAATAAAACCACCTGTTTTACTTAGTTTGATTCCTAACCTTCCATCTTTACAGCTTGGACATTTTCTAGGATCTNCCCCATCANTTTTCTTTGGCAAAAAGTGTTCNCCCAATTCTGCATCTAGCGTATCTATTACTTTTCTAACAGACAGGTCTTTTGTATTATCGACATTNTTGCAAAAATCACTCCAGAAACTATTTAATACATCTTTCCAATTTTCCTTAGAGTTTGATATACCATCGAGGCGATCCTCCATCTTTGCTGTAAAATCATATTCAACATATTGCTTAAAAAAGTTTACTAGAAACGATGTGACTATTCTTCCACGATCTTCTGGAATAAAATGTTTTTTCTCAAAATTTACATATTGTCTTGCCTGAAGGACGCCAATAATACTGGCATAGGTTGAGGGACGTCCAATTCCTAGTTCCTCAAGTTTTTTCACTAAACTTGCTTCAGTATATCGGGGAGGGGGCTGCGTGAAATGTTGATTTTGATCAGCTTTATTTAATTTTAATAATTCGTTTTCTTTTAATTCTGGTAAAAATATTTCATCTCTTTCCTCATCGCCGCCGGTGTTTTCATCTTTCCCTTCTTTGTACAGTTTTAAGAAACCGTCAAATAGAACTATACTGCCTGTTGCGGTAAAAGTATTTTCTTTATCTTCGGAAGATATGCTTGTATTTATTCTTTCTAACTTCGCATTTTCCATTTGGCTAGCAATTGTNCGTTTCCATATTAACTCATAAAGTGCCGATTGTTCGGAGTCCAAATTACTTTTTAGATCTTGAGGAGTTAACTTTACGTTTGTCGGTCTTATTGCTTCATGAGCTTCTTGTGCATTCTTAAGTTTGCTTTTGTAAATATTTTTTTCTCTAGGTAAATAAGAATCACCAAATTGATCTTTGATTTGATTCCGAACATCATTAGCCGCCTGATCGGAAAGATTAACATTATCGGTTCGCATATACGTAATTAAGCCTTGCACAGATCCACTAATATTGATGCCTTCATATAACNTTTGAGCNACCTGCATTGTGCGTTTTGCACTTAAACCAAGTTTTCTTGAGGACTCCTGCTGTAATGTTGATGTTGTAAAGGGGGGTTTTGATCTTCTTATTTCAGTTNTCCTATNTATTTTTTCNACTTTATAAGAGAGAACTGACAATTTTTCTGCGACACTTTCTACATCCTTTTTGCTAGAGAGGGAAAATTTTTCAAGTTTTTTCCCATCGAATCTAGTTAAATGGGCATTCAGATCTTTTTCTGATTCAGTCTTAAATATTGCGTCTATACTCCAATATTCTCTTGGTTTGAAGAGTTCAATTTCACTTTCTCTTTCACAAATTAATCTTAAGGCAACAGATTGAACTCTTCCTGCTGATTTACTGCCTGGAACTTTTCGCCAAAGGATAGGAGATAACGTAAATCCGAAGAGGTAATCCAGNGCCCTTCTTGCNAGATATGCTTCTATTAGATCTTTATTCAGTTCTTTAGGATGTGCAATCGCATCCTTAATTGCTTTCTTAGTGATTTCGTGAAAGACTACGCGATGTATCTGGACCTTATCTAGTAACTTTCTGTCTTTAAGTATTTCTACTATATGCCATGAAATTGCCTCACCCTCACGATCTGGATCTGTCGCTAAATATAAGTGGTTTGAATTTTTTAACGATTCCGCAATATCTGCCATATGTTTTTTTGATTGGANAGCTGCTTCCCAAATCATTGAAAAATTATTATCTGGGTTAACCGATCCTGTTTTACTCGGTAAATCCCTGACATGACCATAGCTTGCAATGACCTTAAAGTCGCTTCCTAGGTATTCATTAATCGTTTTTGCCTTTGCGGGCGATTCTACAACTACAATATTCATTTGATCACATCACTTTCACTACACAAATATTGTCAAGAAAAGAAATAGGCAAGCTTTATTTAAAAAAAATCTTCGAAGAATAGCTTAGTTTGTTTTATTTTTTCGTAGATTTATTTTAGTTTCTTGCCCTTTGAGNAGCCTTTTAATATTTTTTTTGTGCGTTATCCAGATAATTATTGTTAGACAGAAGGCCAAGAATTGAAATTTATTCTCGAAAATCGTCATCAGTAAAGGAGCTNTAGTGAATGCTGTAAGAGCAGCTAGTGAAGAATATCTGCTAATCGCGGCGATAATTGACCAAATGGCAATTACTATTAAAGCGGTTTGCCAAGAAAGAGCAAACAAGATCCCTATTGCTGTTGCAACACCTTTCCCACCTTTAAATTTTATCCAAATAGGAAATATATGACCCGCAAGGCAGCTTAAAGAGGCAACCAGAGTTATGTTCATGTTTGGATCTATTAAATTCGCCATTTTAATTGCCAAGAGGCCCTTACCAAGATCCGATATGAGCGTTAGAAACGCTAGAAATTTATTTCCGGTCCTAAGCACATTGGTTGCTCCTATGTTTCCCGATCCCATTTTACGTATGTCGGTACTTCCGGCTATTTTTGTGAAAACTACACCGCTTGGAAAACTGCCCAGAAGGTAACTGAACAAAAGAACTTCTAATATTTGAGATTCAATTAAAGGCATTACCCTTTACGAAAAATCCTCAGATGTGTACACCGTCTTACCGGCAATTATTGTTTGATAAACCTTTCCTTGTGTAGGTCTTTCGTCAAATGGAGTGTTTTTTGACTTACTGATGAATTTTGACGCATCAATTTTCCAAGGCTTATCTGGATCAAATATTATTAAATCGGCAATGGCACCTTTCTCCATTCTTCCAACCGGTAAATTCAGTATTTTTGCAGGTGCGTAACTTAGTTTTTCAAGGGTTTGCAGCAAAGAGAGTTGTTTGTTGTGATAGAGCTCAAGAGATATTGGTAAAAGAGTTTCTAAACCAATAGCTCCGTTTGCTGCCTGGGCAAAGGGTAAACGTTTGCTATCTTCATCATGTGGAGAGTGATCGCTTGCAATAACATCAATTGTCCCGTCTTGAATGCCTTCAATAATAGCCAATCTATCTTTTTCTGATCTCAGGGGTGGGGAGAGGCGAGCAAATGTTCTGTATTCTTCGATAGCAAGATCATTGAGCGAAAAATATTGCGGGGCTGTGTCGCAGGTAACATTTAAACCATTCTTTTTTGCTTGACGAATTTCACGAACTGATTGTGAGGTAGATATATGGGATACATGATACCTGCCTCCTGTCAATTCAAGTAGCTGTAAATCACGATTAATTATAATAGATTCTGCCTGATTTGGGATGCCGCTTAAACCAAGNCGNGTAGAGATTTCACTTTGGTTCATGACCCCTTCGTTAGAAAGAGCTAACTCCTCAGGGTGCTGAATAATCAAAGCATTGAAGGCATTGCTATAACTTAGTGCTCTTAACATCACCAATGCGTTGGATATTGTTTTTTCTCCATCGGTAAAGCCAAGTGCACCTGCTTCTGATAGCAGACCCATTTCTGTAATTTCTTCGCCATTCATGCCTTGTGTTAACGCTGCATAGGGGTAAATTCGTCCTAGTCCCATCTGCATAGATCTGCGTTTGATAAAATCGACTAGTGCTACGTTGTCAATTATTGGATTAGTATTAGGTAAGCAACAGAGCGTTGTTACTCCGCCAGCTACTGCNGCTCTTGCTCCTGATTCTAGGGTTTCTTTGTGTTCATAGCCAGGCTCCCGCAATTGAGTNCTCATATCAATCAGTCCNGGCGATATGCACATGCCTTTACAATTAACAGTCTTTATATTTTTTGATATTCCCTGAGTTTTTAACCTTTTTCCAATATCAGCGATTTTCCCTTTGATGACCAGAATATCAGAAACTTTATCCAGATTTGAGGCAGGATCCAAAAGTCTTGCGTTACTATACAATATGTCTTTATGGTCTAATTTTCTTTCCGACATTCTTTTTCTCTTTTGTAAGGTTAAGTGCAATTATCTCTAAACATGCCATCCGAACAGCAACGCCCATTTCCACCTGATCATATATGGCGCTCCTATCGATGTCGTCGGCGAGTTGACCATCAATCTCAACTCCTCGGTTCATCGGTCCGGGGTGCATAATTAGAGCGTTAGGTTTTGCGGCTAAAATTTTTTTGTGATCGAGGCCAAAGAATCTAAAATATTCTTTTATCGATGGAGCGAATAATCCTTTCATTCTTTCGGTTTGGAGCCTTAGCATCATGANAATGTCACAATCCTTTAATCCATCTTCCATATTATGAAAAACTTTTACCCCCATTTTCTCAATAGCGTTTGGAATTAAAGTAGGGGGGGCAACAATTCTAATTTCTGCTCCCAATATATTAAGTAGATGTATGTTGGATCTGGCAACTCGACTATGTAAGACATCACCGCATATTGTTACCTTCAGTCCAGATATTTTTCCGACTCTTTGTTGAATCGTTAATGCGTCTAACAAGGCTTGTGTTGGATGTTCATGACAACCGTCTCCTGCATTAATAACGGCACAATTAACCTTTTCTGCAAGTAAATTTACCGCTCCTGAGTCTGGATGCCTTACTACTAAAATATCAGGNTGCATTGCGTTTAGAGTCATGGCGGTGTCGATTAATGTTTCACCTTTTTTGATTGAGCTTGTTTGAACTGACATATTAAGAACGTCAGCCCCTAAACGTTTTCCCGCTAGTTCAAAGGAAGNGCGTGTTCTAGTTGAATTCTCAAAAAACAAATTAACAAAAGTGCGACCTCTTAAGGTCGTTCGCTTCTTGTTGGTTTTTCGATTTTGTTCTATGTGAGATTTTGCCAAATTCAATAAGGTTTGAATTTGTTCAGCTGAAAGGCCTTCGATACCTAACAAGTGTTGGTGTGGGAAATTGATTTTAAGAGTACTAGAACTCATTAAAACGCCAATATAATCCTCATTGGCATAAAGACGCAAGTAATTTGGTTAATTTTTTTAAATAATTTTCTGTTTTCTAAGTTTTTCGGTCTGTTTTTTATTAAGATTGGTGAATTTTTTTAATATTTTTTCAGTATCTTGTCCTAATTTTGGGGGTGCTAATTTATAAGAAATTTTTGAACCAGACATTTTTATTGGGCTACCTATTAGATTAATTGATCCAGTTTTAGAGTATGGATAAGGCATTTTTATTTTCATTTTTCTAAATTTTACCTGTGGATCGGAAAAAACCTCTCGGACATTATTTATAGGACTGCACGGGACATTAGCCTCTTTCAGGCCATTTACCCAGTAATTAATGGAATATTTTTTAATAACCTTTTTTAAAATCTCTACTAGTTTTTTTCTATTCTTAACTCGCAAAGAGTTTGTTTTAAAGCGTCTATCAGTATGTAGTTCTGANAGTTTGGCAAATGTGCAGAATCTTTTAAACTGTTCGTCATTGCCGACAGCAAGAATGACCGGACCGTTCTTTGCTTCGAATACCCGATAAGGAACTATGCTGGGATGATCGTTTCCTATTCTCTTTGGNATCTTCCCAGACACTAAATAATTTTGCCCAATATAACTTAACCATGCTACTTGAGAGTCAAGGAGAGCAATGTCGATATATTGACCAACTTTAGTTTTTTCGCGATGCCTTAGTGCAGCAAGGATTGAGATCGTTGCGTACATTCCCGCCATTATATCTGATATTCCTACACCAATTTTTGTTGGAGATCCTGTTGCTTTTCCGGTTACGCTCATTATTCCACCCATTCCTTGTACCAGAAAATCGTATCCTCCTCTTGAAGAATAAGGACCGGTTTGCCCAAAACCGGTTACGGAGCAATAAATAAGTTTTTTAAATTTTTTTTTGAGTTGCCCATAGCTTAAATTGTAATTTGTCAACGTTCCCGCTCTAAAGTTTTCTATCAGGATGTCAGATTTGGAAATTAGTTTGTGCAGAAGTTTTTGACCTTCTGCCTTGGTGATATCAACGGTAATAGATTTTTTATTCCTATTTACAGAAAGATAATACGCACTTTCTTGATNGTTATTTGATCTGTTTTTTATATAAGGAGGCCCGAGTNTTCTTGAGTCATCACCTTTAGTGGGGCGCTCAACCTTAATGATTTCTGCACCAAGATCTCCTAAGATTTGAGTACAAGTTGGCCCTGCGAGGACACGCGTCAAATCTAAAACCACTATTCCTTTTAGCGGATTGCTCTTTTTGCTTTCTCTGGTTTCTTTCATTGTATTAATAAAAATTTAGATACTAAACTAATAACAAAAAAAAGATACTGGGCATCGTAACGGAGGCCAAAATTGTTTCGGAACTTATTATTTTGGCCATTAGGGCAGAGTCACCACCTAACTCACGTGACATGACATATCCGGTTGCAGACGATGGTGTTGCGGCAAAAATTAGACCAACAGAAATTATTAATTCATCGGTGATCTGGTAGTATTTTAATAGTAGAAAAGTTATGAGGGGCATGATTACTAGTTTAATTATAGATGATATGGTTATGGGAGCAAAATCTTTCTCGAGTTGAATTTTTTCTAAGGCCGAACCTACGGACATTAAACCAAGAACAATAGCAGCATTTCCCGTAAATTTAAGTATTGTTTGTGAAAATAGCGGCAGGTTAATTTCGCCTATATTTAAGGAAAGCCCTATCGCACATGCAACGATCAATGGATTAGTCAGAATTTGAATCATTTGCTTACTTGGCGTGGAGTCGTTCTTCTTTATATACTGACTAAGCACTATTACCGAGAGTATGTTAGCTAATGGAACTAAAGTTGCTATTGCTATAGCTGCTAGAACAAGGCCCTGTTCATCAAAAATTGTTATAACTATTGCAAGAGCGACAAATGTATTAGGCCTTATAGATCCTTGAAATATTGATGAAAAAGTAGCGCCATCAAATTTAGTCTCTCGATTGATTAATGCCAGGATTGCTGCAATAACTAGAACAGGGAGACCCAGCGCAACAACGAGTGGTTGGATATTTTCTTGCTCAAGATCGGCGAAAGCCAAGGTATTGATTAGTAGTGCAGGGAATAATACATAGTATGTCAACTTACTGGAGGATCTCCAGAATTGGAGACTTAAGAATTTTGATCTCTTTAAAAAATACCCAGTTGCGATTAGCAAAAAAACCGGAGCAAGTGACGATATAATATTAGTCATGGTTATTCTTTATAAATTCCAAAGCATTTTCAAGTATCAAGCTTGCGGCTATTCTGTCTACAACCAACTTTTTTTTGCTTTTGGAGAGATTCCCTTTGGAAAGAATATATTTTGCAGATTTTGTTGTTAACCTCTCGTCCCAAAACATCAGATCAATATCTATGTTGGTTAATAATTCTTTTGCAAAATCGCGCACTGATTGACACTTTCGACCTTCAGTGCCATCCATGTTCAAGGGTAAACCAATAATTAATGCCATAACTTTATTTTCTTTTATTATCTCTGTTAACTTTTTAATATCTAATATAAATTTCTTTCTATTGATTGTAGTAAGCGGTGTAGCAATTAAAGAAGATCCATTTGAAATTGCTACGCCTATTCTTTTTGTTCCTAAATCCAAGGCCAAAACCTGTTGATTTGACTTTATATGTTTCTTTATTTCTATAGGCTTGCAGATCGGCATATCCAATGTTAGTTTTTCATTCATAAAAAAGTAGTTAATTTTCATATTAAACAAAAAAAAACTTTTTTCTTTGAAAATGTGATTCGTATGAATGAAGAAACGGTCAAAAAGATAGCCTCTCTAGCTAAAATCGAGGTTCAGAAAAAGGATTTGAGTAGGCTTGTAAAAGAACTTGAGCAAATTATTGGTTGGGTTGAACAGCTTCAGGAAGTCAATACAAAGAATGTTTTGCCGATGACAAGCGTTGTTGATGTTGATCTGCCTCTTCGCGAAGATAAAATTTCTGATTCTAGAAAAAAAGAAGATATTCTTTCTAACAGCCCCAAAAGCAAAGAGGATTATTTTGTTGTTCCAAAAGTGATTGAGTAATCTATGTCAAAATTGAATCAACTTTCGTTATATGAAGCTAAAGAGGGAATGATAAAGAAAAAGTTTTCTTCCCGAGAAATTACTCAAGATCACATAAAAGCGATTAAGAATTGTAAGAATCTCAATGCATTTATTACTGAGATTCCCGATCTTGCTCTTCAAGCGGCCGATGAATCAGATAAAAGGAGAACAAGAGGAGAGGCTGGAATTATGGAAGGCCTCCCAATTGCCGTAAAAGATCTTTTCTGTACCAAAGGGATTTTAACTACTGCTGCATCTCGTATGCTTGAGAATTTTACACCAACATATGAATCTACTGTTACTCAGAATCTATTGAAGAGTGGAGCAATTTTTTTAGGAAAAACCAATTTAGATGAATTTGCAATGGGTTCGTCAAACACTACAAGTTATTTTAAGCCAACACAGAATCCATGGAGAGGAAAAGACAAGGAAAAAATTTTAGTTCCTGGAGGATCTTCGGGAGGATCGGCGGTTGCAGTTTCGACTCGTTTAGCTCTTGGAGCCACAGGAACAGATACTGGTGGATCGATTCGTCAGCCTGCTGCTTTTTGTGGTATCGTGGGCATGAAACCCACCTATGGTCGTTGTTCACGTTGGGGGATTATTGCTTTTGCTTCATCCTTAGATCAAGCCGGTCCAATTACCAGAAACGTTAGGGATAGCGCCATTATGCTTAGAGCGATGGCTGGATATGATCGCAAGGATTCTACATCAATCAACAAAAACGTTCCCGATTATGAATCGGGTTTAGGGAAAAGCATTAAAGGATTAACTGTAGGTATCCCCAAACAATATCGTATCGATGGAATGAATCCTGATTTAGCAAAGCTCTGGGATATGGGTATAGAGTGGTTAAAATCTTCTGGCGTCAAGATTTCTGAAATATCTTTATCCCATACAAAGTATGCACTTCCAACATATTATATTATTGCTCCTGCTGAAGCATCATCAAATCTTGCTCGATACGATGGTGTCAGATATGGGTTCAGATCGGAAGCAACAAAGACACTTCAAGATATGTACGAAAAAACCCGTGCAGAAGCTTTTGGAGATGAAGTGAAACGAAGAATATTCATTGGCACTTATGTTTTGTCTGCAGGCTATTATGATGCTTACTATTTGAAGGCTCAAAAAGTAAGAAAGTTAATTGCCGACGATTTTCATCAAGCTTTTGATAAAGTAGACGCTATTCTAACACCCACCACACCAGGATCAGCTTTTGGAATTGGAGAGAAAATGGACGATCCGATTGCCATGTATTTAAATGACGTACTTACTGTACCTGCTAGTTTAGCTGGTTTGCCTGCTATCTCAGTTCCCGCTGGTCTAGATCAGGAGAATCTTCCTATCGGTTTACAAGTTATAGGAAAACCTTTTGATGAACAGACTGTTTTTCAGGTTGCTGAAGTTATCGAAAAATCTTCAGGAATTAATTTTGACCCAAATCTTGTAAATGAAAAAAATGAATAACTTGGTATCAGGAAAAAAAGATAAGTGGGAGATTATAATTGGATTGGAAATTCATGCTCAGGTTATTTCTAATTCAAAGTTATTTTCTGGATCCTCTACTATGTTTGGGGCAGAACCAAATTGCCAA
Source organism: Rickettsiales bacterium (assembly GCA_002712065.1). Classification (GTDB taxonomy): domain Bacteria; phylum Pseudomonadota; class Alphaproteobacteria; order UBA8558; family UBA8558; genus UBA8558. Next base: position 30,549 of record PARU01000001.1, read on the forward strand.
GTTTCGCTACTTGATGCATCGATGCCCGGAATGTTACCTGTTATCAATCAAAAATGTTTGGAGCAAGCAGTACGGACTGGATTAGGCTTAAACGCAAAAATTAATAATATTTCCATTTTTGATCGTAAGAATTATTTTTATCCAGACTTGCCGCAGGGTTACCAAATTTCTCAGTACACAAGACCAATTGTTGGAAAGGGCTCAATAGAACTAGATTTGCCTGATGGTCAAAGTAAGAAAGTTGGCATCACNAGGCTTCATTTGGAGCAGGATGCAGGGAAAAGTATTCATGATATGGATCCGAAACAATCNTTCATAGATCTTAATCGGGCNGGAATTGCTTTAATGGAAATTGTTTCTGANCCAGATATACGATCAGCGGAAGAGGCAGGTCTTTTTGTTCGAAAAGTCAGATCTATATTGATGTATTTAGGCACCTGTGATGGAAACATGGAGCAGGGCAGTATGCGCGGAGATGTAAATGTTTCGGTGAGACGACCAGGAGAAGATTTGGGCACGCGCTGTGAAATAAAAAATGTAAATTCTATTCGATACATACAACAAGCAATCGATTTTGAATCTAGGCGNCAGATTGAATTACTNGAATCAGGAAAAAAGATTANTCAAGAAACAAGATTGTTTGATGCGTCGAATGGTGAGACCCGTGCAATGCGTAGCAAGGAAGAAGCGCATGATTATCGTTATTTTCCAGATCCTGATTTGTTACCTTTAAAAATATCAGATAATTTTATTAAGAAAATNAAAGCAAATCTTCCGGAGCTACCAGATGCGAAAAAGGAAAGATTCATTAACGATTACGGACTATCTTCATATGATGCAGNCGTNCTTGTTTCCGAGAAGGCNATTGCGNATTATTTCGANAAAGCCGCAAAGGGAAGGGATTCAAAGATAATTGCAAACTGGGTGATAGGGGATTTATTTGCTCTTTTAAATAAAACAAACAAGACTATAGAAGATCCTCCTATTTTGCCGGAAAGTTTAGGTGAGTTAATTGACTTTATTCAAGANGGAACTATATCAGGNANGATTGCAAAGGAGGTGTTTGAGTCCATGGCGGTAAGTNGAAAAGCGGCTGCAGCAATCATTGAGGAAAAGGGGCTTAAGCAGGTTTCCGATGTTAAAGANNTANCCAAAGTCATAAAACAGGTTCTNTCAGATCANCCCAATGAGCTTTCAGAATATAAGAATGGNAAGGANAAAGTATTCGGTTTCTTTGTNGGTCAGGTGATGAAACTAACGGCAGGAAAAGCTAATCCAACCAAAGTGAATGAGATTTTGAAGAAAGAGCTCTCTAATTAGGGTTTATAGATAGGTTGACACCTTTTTGTTGAGCTAGTAGATATACGGGAATTAGGAGCGGTGGCTGAGTGGCTTAAGGCAGCGGTTTGCTAAACCGTCATACGGTTTTTCCGTATCGGGAGTTCGAATCTCCCCCGCTCCGCCAGATTCCCGNAGTTAATCTGGCTNGAAAATCGATGTCATTNTCTATTTATGTATTTTCTTAATGAAATTTTTAACAATCAACTCTGCNATTTCTTTTGATTGCGGAAGGATATTTNNGACTATTTTGTTGATATAATTAATTCCATCNGACCCAAGGGCTTGTTCTAAAGATTTTTTATATTCAGGTACTGTGCACCAACTCTCTACCGTATCTTTTGTTTCCTCGAGGTGGAATTGGATTCCGAAAGCATGATCTTGATAACTAAAAGCCTGTATATCGCAGAGATTTGATTTGGCCAAAATATCACACTCATCTGGTAGGTCAGTTGCTTGGTAGGAATGCCAATGAAGAGCCTTAAAAGTTTTNGGGCAATTATGAAACAAAGACGATGCTTTATCCAGTAGNGTGACGTTTGCTACGCCTATTTCTGGTCTTTTCATCCTTCTAATATTGCCACCTAAAGTTTCTGCCAATAATTGGCATCCAAGACATATCCCCATAAATGGAATTTTTCTTTTTAAGACAGCTTCGNAAATTAAATTTTTTTCAGNTCTCATCCAGGNAAATTNTTCTTCCTGATCAGTATTCATGGGNCCCCCAAGNACCCAGAGAGAGTCATAGTCTTTAAGAGTNACNTCGGAATCTTTTTTNGAAAAATCGTGGATATCGATGTCGATGCCATGTTTTTTAAAACATTCCTCAAAGTATCCNAGTCCCTCAACCGATATATGTTGAAAAATTAGGAACTTCATGTAGATGTATTTTTGTTTGGTNCACTTTTTCTATTNTGGTAAATGCTTATNCTTCGTTTTATTAAAAAGAAAGTGGTTATCCAAATCAAAATAGCTACTGGAATAGATCCTATGAGCATAGGCTTAAAAAAAACCATGAAATTTTCCGTAAAATACTCAAGACCTGTTATATNCTCAGNAAAGGTNTTTTCATGGCCCAGAAAATAGATTCCTACGTTATAAATTAAGAGGAATATGAACGGAGCTGTCCANGGATTGCAGACTAGAGTCCCCAGCAGTGAAGACATAACGTGTCCNCCNGTTAACCAAGAAAAAAAAGGCGCAAGGATAAAGTGTAGGCCAATTAAAGGCGTAAAACCAAACGCAGCCCCCCAAGCGAAACCAATGGCTATTTTTCGTGGTGGAACGTTTAATCTCTTTATACGATGCACGTTATATCTAAACGCTCTTCGCCATCCTTTTTTTGGCCAGATTAGGTTTCGGAGCAATAAAAAGAAACGTGGTTTGTCCCTTCTTTTGAATAGCATCTTTAATCNTTCTTTTTTATTTTTATTCGTGCTGTTTATTATTTATTTTTTTCGCCAATTCCAGGGCTTGATAAAGTTGCTTTTCCAAATACCCAGTTTGTTTGATTTTGCTAANTCTTCATNTTCAATATAAATATTAGAATATTTTCTATAAGCTAACGCCAAACCCCTTTTTACCATTTCTCTATTGATNTCAATATTAGCTTTAAAACAAATTGCCAAAGTTCTTGCNTATCGATCTTTNCCCTTNGTAANGCAACTAATCCAGTGATTTGCCATTTCATAAGCTAAGGCCATCGCAGCTTCCTCTCCGCACATCCAATTCCGGCCATTGATTTTACATACTTGTTTCAATTCTGGCGCGTCAATCCCATATAATCGGATTCTGTTATCACCTATTTGGATAGTATCACCATCTATGATTTTAGCCTTTCCGCCAATTTGAGCNTTTGTATCAACGGGGATTATAATTGTAAGTNTTNTTAAGAAGANAAATAAAATATTCATCGTCTACCTTTCTAGAGCCGTAATCTATTTTTGATTTGATGTATTTTTGTATTTGGAAAAAAATATTTAAAATATAGGAAATAGTTCGCCAGCACTTTTTGTACATAATACCTTGTTTCNCTTATTGTGATTAGTTCAATCCAATCGATTGTATCAATGTTATATTNTCTTGGATCTCCGTTATTTTTTATCCATTTTCTTACTCGNCCGGGNCCACCATTGTAACCCGCTAGGGTCAGAACATAGGAGTTCTCNTATAAGGCAATTAACTCTATCAGATATGATTTCCCAAGCTTAAAATTGTAACTGGGATCATTTATTAGTTTTGATCGGGAATATTTTACTCCAATATTCCTAGAAACTTTTTTGGCGGTGCTGGGTAAGATTTGCATTATTCCNAGNGCTGATGCGCTACTAATAGCTTTTTCATAGAAGTTACTTTCTTGTCTTGCTACTGAAAGCGTCAATGCCATTTCTTCTTTATTTTTTAATTTTAGTAATTNGGGNANAGGATATGCCAGNTGAGAAAAATTGATNCCTTGGTTTNCTGCNTTTCTTCCAAGCTTAACNACGATATAATAGATTTTCATTTTACGNGCTTTGGTAATGATAAATTTNTTTTCGTCTATGCTCTTCGCCATATCATAAAAGTGTACAAAGAATGGTTCCANGTGATCTTTCTCTCCAATAGAATTAAGAAAATCGATTATTTTTATTAATTCATTTGNNCTATATTTTGTATTGTTGNTTGAATNGGTAGTGGGCTTTTCTATAGTTGTTTCCTTTTTTGATTGAGCTAACGCCAGCTGCCCATAAAAGGTTGTGTAATGTTCCCCTGCTTTTTTAAACCATGTGTCTGCTGTTTCGTTATTTCCTAACGCTAACTGAGTTCTTCCGGCCCAATATGAAGCACGAGCAATGCTCGTTGGCATGGTAACGTTTTCAAACATTCTTTGAAAATGATGTATAGCCCTTTCTGGTTTTTTAAGAAAACGTAAAGCTATCCAGCCCGAAATCCACTCAGAATCTGCCAGGGATAATCCATTATCGAAAGTAATTTTATTTGCTATGTTATAGGCCTTGCTGAAGTTTTTTCTTTTTATTTCCTGCCTTATTAGATTATGAATCTCTTTCCACCATAAGTCTTTATGAGATAGATTCTTTGGGAGGTTTTCAAGAATATCAACAGCGTCTTTTCTTGATTTTCTCACACGCCAACGAAACCTTTCGAAAAGAAACCCTTCATTGGACAGAAGATACTCAGGCACATCGCTAATTGCTTTATCTACTCCACCTCTCATTGCCCTCAGTCTAAATCGCGCCTCGTAAAGTAGTTTTAAGTCTTTATTTTTAATACGGTTTAGCGTTCTTCTGGCCGGAGATATTTTTCCTTCCCAACTCAGTCTTTCGACTCTCTTAATGTTGTCTTTCATCGTCCACATTTTGTGATAAAGTTTTATGAAAGAGCGCTCCTGTCTGTAAGCAAAATTGCCGTTAATCCAAATTTTCTTTATCATATGCTTTGCTTCTTCTGTTTTTTGATTCCGAAAGAGCGCTTCGGCGTATCGAATCTCTCCGGTTGTTGTTATCGGTGGATATTTTTTAAACCAATCAACCATTTCTGTTTTTGGTACATGAGAGAAGATAGATTCTTCCGCATTTAGTCTTAATGTTCTTTGATTCGGCCAGTTTCTTCGAGATTCAATGAATTTTGAAAATTCTTGGAATTTTCCTTGTTTTTTCGATGATTTTAACCTTACCCAAGTAAAGAAATCTCTAATCAAAGGGTCTTTTATTTTTGAAGAAAGAGTTTTAACTATTTCCCATTTTTCTTCCTCTATGGCCTTAAAAATAATTGCATACTTATGGGTCTTGTTAACAGGCACATCCTTTGCTTGTATTGTTGATACAAGAGAGTAAAAGAAAAAATTACTAATTATTAGAAAAATAATAGCGGTAGTTTTTTTCATTCAATACTCTATATTTATAGCTAATATATTTTTTTGTATCATCGGAAGTTAATTTATGAGGATCCTGTTACTGTAAACTGTAAGAATAAACTACATCAGTTTAAATTATATTTTGTAAAATTAAAGAGGTTTACCGAAAAAAGATGTTTAAAGGATCTATAACGGCTCTTATTACTCCTTTCAAAAACAATAAAGTCGATGAAGATAAATTTAGGGATTTTATTGAGTGGCAGATTTCGGAAGGATCCCACGGGTTTGTTCCTTGTGGAACTACNGGTGAGTCACCAACACTAAACCATCAAGAGCACATGAGGGTTACTGAGATTTGCATCGAGGTTGTTAAAAAACGAGTTCCAGTTATGGCTGGTTGCGGATCAAATTCAACCGATGAGGCAATCTCATTAGTATCGCATGCGCAAAAAGCAGGAGCTGAAGCTGCTTTAGTCGTTACTCCTTACTATAATAAGCCAACACAGGAGGGTTTATTCCAACATTTTAGGCATGTAGCAGAGTCTACTTCCTTACCCATCTATATATATAATATCCCAAGTCGTTCAGTGGTCGACATGGATATGAATACTTTGGAAAGACTAGCAAAGATAGAAAATATTTCAGGAATTAAGGACGCAAGTTGTGATTTAGAAAGACCAGGGCAGGTTGTAGATCTTATAGGTAAGAATTTTTGTCAACTGTCTGGTGAGGACGAAACGGTATTACCTTTTCTTGAAAAAGGTGGAGTTGGGTGCATTTCTGTAACGGCTAACGTTGCTCCAAAATTATGTTCTGAACTTCATGAGGTATGGGCAAAACAAGACACAAAAACCTTAGAAGAAATCGATGCTGGTTTGCAATCTTTACACAAAGCAATGTTTTGTGAAACCAGCCCAGGTCCGGTTAAATTTGCACTAAGCTTATTGGGACATTGTTCGCCAGATATGAGGCTGCCTTTGGTAGAAATTGCAGAAGAATCTAAACAGATTGTTAAAGACGCTATGATAAAAGCGGGGTTGATCTCTAAATAAAATTAATGGCCAAGATCATTACCAAGAATAGAAAAGCACGCCTCCAATATGATATTACTGATACAATTGAGGCGGGAATTGTGCTTTTGGGAACTGAAATAAAATCTTTGAGAGAAGGCAAAGGTAGCATTGATGAGTCATACGCAAGAGACAAAGAGGGAGAGTTAGTTTTAGTCAATTCACATATACCACATTATAAACCAGCCAATCTTGCAAACCATAAGCCTGAAAGAATCAGGAAATTATTATTGAAAAAAAAAGAAATGAACAAGCTGATTGGAGCAGTTACACGCCAAGGACAGACTATTATTCCACTTGATATACACCTCAATAAGAAAGGTTTAGCAAAAGTTAGTTTGGGCTTAGCTACCGGTAAAAAGAAGAAAGATAAGAGACAGACCATTAAAGAAAAAGAGTGGAAAAGAGAAAAGAAAAGGGTTCTGGATATCTAAAGTTTATTGAATTATGAGGAGGGCATTTGATTTTAGTCGGAATCGGTTCAAATTTGCCAAGTGATCGGTTTGGATCTTCATTAGAAATTTGTAAGCTTGCCCTGACGTATTTTGAGAAAAATTCGATTAAGGTTCTTAAAACATCTAAGTGGTACCGTAGTGCGCCATTACCTGTTTCTCAACAACCCTGGTATGTAAACGGAGTGGCTTCTGTTTCGGTACATTACGATCCTGAAACGTTATTAAAGAAATTATTAGAGATAGAATTAGAAATGGGAAGAGTGCGCAAAGAAAGAAATGAGGCACGATTAATAGATCTCGATTTGCTTNCTTATCATGAGGTTGTTAAGAATGAAAAGAATGGTATTATTTTGCCACATTACAGCATGCATGAAAGGGCGTTTGTTTTGCTCCCACTTCGGGATATTGCTCCAAACTGGATCCATCCTTTACTAAGAGTAAATTTAGATAACTTAATCAAAAAGCTTCCAAAAAGCCAAAAAGTTCTTGAGATTAACGATTAATTGGTTATCTTTCGTTATCGAAACCATACATCTATCTTGCTTAATATATAAAGGAGTAAAACATTGGCCCGAATTACAGTTGAGGATTGTATTAAAACAATTTCGAATCGTTTCGATCTTGTAGTAGTAGCCTCCAAAAGATCGAGACAACTATCTTCTGGATCACCCATGACTATNGAAAGAGACAATGATAAGAATCCGGTAATTGCTCTGCGTGAAATTTCTGAGAGCATTGTAGATCCTAAGCATCTAGAACAAGGAATTATTGAGGATCTTCAAAAATATGTTGAGGCAGACGAAGATGAGGATGAGATTGTAGAGTTGGCGCCAAGCAAGAAGAAGAATGAAGAAAAGGAACCAGTTAAGCCAATCATTGCACCAACCAAGCCAATCGAAGAAAAGAAATAACGNAAGTGATTCTACTATATCCCAAAAATTGACTTTCTTCTGTCAAATTCTCTTATTTTGAGATTTAATGTTGTTTTCAAGGCAGGAAAACAATGAGACAAGCAGAATTAATAGAGAGAATTAAATCTTACAATCCTGACTCTAATGAAGCAATTATTAATCAGGCCTATGTTTTTGCGATGAAGGCCCATGGATCGCAATTAAGAGCGTCTGGAGATCCTTATTTTTCACATCCGATTGAAGTTGCGTCAATTTTAGCAGAAATGAGGATGGATGATGCTTCTATTACTACAGCGCTTCTGCATGATGTCGTGGAAGATACGTTAAAAACAAATAAGGAAATAAAAAAAATCTTTGGAAAGGAAGTTGCAACACTAGTTGACGGCGTTACCAAACTCTCCAAAATACGAGTTCAGTCGAATCAAAGCGAATATGCAGAGAACTTTATTAAGCTCGTTTTGGCTATGTCAAACGACATCAGGGTGGTTTTGGTTAAGCTTGCAGATCGCCTACACAACATGAGAACGCTTAATTTTCTTGATTCAAAGGAAAAAAGATTACGTATTGCCCAGGAAACGATGGAAGTTTATGCCCCGTTAGCCGAAAGAATGGGAATGCGGGATGTTTGTGATGAGTTAAATGAAATTGCATTTGAAGAACTTAATCCAGATTTGCACAAAACCATTACCAGAAGGTTTTCTTTGTTAAGGAAAGAGGGGAAGGATTCCTTAGATAAAACAATAAAATTTATCAATGGTTTAATGAAAAAGGCTAAAATCAACGGAAAAGTTCTTGGTAGAGAAAAAATGCCATATTCTATTTGTCGTAAAATGGCTTCGAAAGAAATTGATTTAGAACAAATATCGGACATTATCGCATACAGGATTATCGTTGAAAACACAGAGGCTTGTTATAAAGCTTTGGGTCTTATGCATGGAGAATTCTCAGCCGTTCCCGGCGCTTTTAAGGATTATATAAGTACCCCAAAACCAAATGGTTACCGCTCTATTCATACCTGTGTTATTGGACCTGAAAAAAAGAAAATAGAGATCCAAATCAGAGATCGAAAAATGGACGAAACTGCAGAATTAGGTATTGCTACGCATTGGTTGTACAAGCAAAAGCTCTCTCCTCCTGATGGAAAAAGATTTCAATGGTTAAGTGATTTACTTGATATCTTAGAAAATAGCTCGAGTCCTGAAGAGTTTCTTGAACACACGAAATTAAATATGTTTCATGATCAAGTTTTTTGCTTTACGCCCAAAGGAAAACCTATTGCTATGCCAAAAAATGCTACACCTGTAGACTTTGCTTATTCTGTTCATACTGATGTCGGGAATAGATGCGTTGGCGCAAAAGTTAACGGTAAATTAGTTCCTCTCGGTACGAAATTAAAAAACGGGGATCAAGTAGAAATAGTATGCTCAAAGAATTATAACATTTCGCCGGCTTGGGAAAATTTTGTAGTTTCTGCTAAATCCAAAGCATCTATAAGGCGTTATATTCGAACCAGCCAAAAGAAAGAATTCATTGACTTGGGTAAGGAAATTCTGAAAAGCACTTTCTCAAAACACGATATGGTTTTTAGCGCTAGGAAGCTAAAAAAAATTATAGGAAAGTTTCACTGCGAATCGGTAAATGATCTTTTCGCTTCCGTGGGAGGTGGGCTTCATCGCGCTACGGAAATTATTAATAAACTTGATCCCAAGAAATTTAGGGCATCAAAAAGCAGAAAATTTATACAAAATTTATGGAACAAGAACGGGAAGGGAAAATATATACCTATTAAGGGCTTGGAGTTAGGTTCAGCTATTCACTTTGCAGATTGTTGTTGTCCTATTCCCGGTGATCGAATATCCGGCATATCCGTGAAAGGAAAAGGAATAGTACTTCATACCTTTGAGTGTGGTTTTTTGAAAAGAAAAAAAACCAAAGAGAATATAGTGGAAGTTGCTTGGGAAAAGGATTCTGCTTTACATGGATCGTATACAACAAGATTGCTGNTTGTTTTATCTAATCGTGCTGGTAGCCTCGGAACTTTATCTACAGTAATAGGAAAGAATATGGGAAATATTTCTAATCTTAAGATTACAAGCAGGGCGCGAGATTTTTTTAATATATTGGTTGATGTAGAAGTGAAGAATGTAAAACATCTTTCAGAAATTACCGTGGCTTTGAGAGCGATGCCCACAATCAATTCTGTTAGCCGGATTCGTGGGAAAGAACAATAAAAGAAATGATAAATTGTTAATTGTATGCGTCTAGGGGTCAATATAGATCATGTAGCAACGCTAAGAAATGCTCGTGGGACAGACTACCCTGATTTGCTGGAGGCAGCGAATATTGTTCTAAGGGCCGGTGCGGATGGCATTACTGTACATTTAAGAGAAGACAGGCGTCATATAAAAGATAAAGATTTAAAAATATTGCTCCAAAATATATCCCGACCAATAAATTTAGAAATTGCACCAACCAATGAAATGATATCGATCGCTATCAAACATAAACCTCATGCATGCTGTTTGGTTCCTGAGAAAAGGAGAGAGTTGACAACTGAAGGAGGGTTAGATCTTTTGAAGCTTGAATCTAGGTTATGNCCAAAAATTAAGAAACTACAAGATGCGGGAATTAAAGTTTCTCTTTTTATTAATCCAGATTTTTCTCAGATAGAAGCAGCGAGTAGAACTGGATCATCAGCTGTTGAGCTTCATACAGGAAGTTANAGTGATTGCAACAACAGCAAAAGAAAAAAAGAGTACAAGAGAATTCTTGATGCTGCNAAATTCTCAAAACAATTTAAGATTGAGTGTCACGCAGGACATGGCCTTACTCATAATAACGTTACACCTATTGCAAAAATTTCTGAAATAACTGAATTAAACATTGGACATTCTCTAATAAGTGAATCCATATTTATAGGCTTGAGAGAGTCGGTAAAACGTATGAAAGATTTGATTCAAAGTTGTAGAAGAAAATATTATAAAAAATAATTTGGGGTTAAGAGATGTTAGTAGGTCTTGGTAGTGACATTATCGATATTGGTAGAGTGGAGAAAACTATCAAAAAGTTTGGCACTCGCTTTATACGTCGTATATTTACCAATGAAGAAATTAAGCGCTCTGAAAATCAGAAGAATCGTATTGCAAGTTACGCAAAAAGATTTGCAGCCAAAGAGGCTTGNTCTAAAGCGCTTGGCACCGGGTTTAGTAAAGGAGTTTTTTGGAAAGATATAAAAATTGCAAATTCATCTTTCGGTGAGCCTCTATTAAGACTTCAGGGNGGTGCGGCGAAAAGATTAAAAGAAATTTTACCCAAGGGATCAAAGCCTATNATTAAACTNTCTTTGAGTGATGATCAATCGACTGCCTATGCGGTTGTTATCATTTCATCCCATGCAAATATTCGTACTGATAATGTCNAAAATTAACGCATGGATCAGATTCAAAGATACTNTTAAGACAATTGTGTTGGCTGGATTATTTGCAATTGTTTTNCGNACCTTTTTATATGAACCTTTTAATATTCCAAGCGGTTCAATGATGCCAAATCTTTTGGTTGGCGATTATCTTTTTGTTTCTAAGTTTTCTTATGGATTTAGTAAATTCTCTTTTCCTTTTGGCCTTCCAATTATTCCAGAACGTATTTTTTTTACTTCACCCAAGGCTGGCGATGTTGTCGTATTTAGATTACCGATTGATAATAAAACGGATTATATTAAAAGAATCGTAGGACTTCCCGGTGATACCGTTAGCTTGAAAAATGGAATTTTGCACATCAATGGATCGNNCGTTGACAGNAAGAAGGTTGGAAAACGTACATTTGATCGNACNGTTGATGGNAAAATTTATAAGGAAATCAGTTTTTTGTACATTGAAACTTTGCCTAACNGAAGATCCTATGAGATTATTGAAAGATCAGATAACGAGATTCTTGATGAAACAAAAGAGTTTNTCGTACCNGCNGATCANTACTTTGCTTTGGGAGATAATAGGGACAATTCCAATGATAGNAGAAGGATCGTTGGCTTCATACCATCGGAGAACCTAATTGGTAAAGCCCAGATCATTTTTTACTCTCATAGTGGAAAAGCGAAGATCTGGGAAATTTGGAAATGGCCGATTACGGTTCGCTATATGAGNTTATGGAAATCAATTACCTAAATGAGCAAAGTTTTTNATCATAAAAACTTAGAGATTAATATTGGCTACAAATTTCGAGACAGAAATCTACTTCTTGATGCTATTAAGAAAAACAACAAAAATGATCAATCCAAGAATTCTTTCGAAAGATTAGAATTTCTTGGTGACAGAGTCTTGTCTTTNATCGTGTCGGATTTNCTGTTGGAAAGATTTCCTTCGGCAAATGAAGGAGAGTTGTCTCGTAGGCTTGTAGGTTTGATTAGGAGGGAAACGTTAGCAACTATTGCAAAAAATATTGTCCTTGTTNCTATTAGTGAAAAGAAAAATGTCAATGCTCTNGCNGATGGACTAGAGGCCCTAATCGGAGCGATTTTTTGTGATGGTGGAATCAAACATGCCAANCAGTTTATANTTAAATTNTGGTCTAAAATTATCGATGANCAATATTCTCCCCCGGTGGATGCTAAGAGTAAATTNCAAGAAATACTTCAAGCNAAAGGAAAACCGTTGCCTGTTTATCATAATCTTGGNCACAAAGGCCCAGATCATATGCCTACTTTTTCCGTGAAGCTAGANATTTCNGNAGAAANAATAGTTTTTGGNAAAGGCGAAACCAAAAGGATTGCTGAACAAGAAGCAGCAAAGATTATGTTAAAGAAAGTAAAAAAATAGAATTGGAGATATATGCTAGATGGAATGGGAGGACCAGGGAATTGTTTTATCGGTTCGTAGGCATGGGGAAAGTTCGGCCATCTTATCAGTCTTCACNTCCNGCCATGGAAGATGTCTAGGACTCGTCAAGGGAGGTATGAGTAAAGGGCAAAAAAGNACGCTTCAAAAAGGAAATTTTTTAGCTATAAAATGGCGCGCCAGANTAGAGGCACACTTAGGTACATTTTCTTGCAATTTGTTAANAAGCAATNCAATGAAATTTATGGATGATGCACTTAAGATTTCCGTATTGAACTCTGCTTGTTCGGTTGTGGATTTGGTTTTACCAGAACGAGAAGGGTACCAAAATTTTTATCTCCAATTTTTTAGTTTAATCGATAATCTCTCCGAGAGTCGTTTTATCATTAATTATATTTTTTGGGAAATTGATCTTTTGCAAAGTTTAGGGTTTGGCTTAGATCTCAGCAGATGTTGTGTTAGTGGAGAAAAAGAAGATCTATTCTACCTNTCTCCGAAAACAGGNAGAGCTGTTTCTGAAAAGAAGGGAAAGCCTTATCATGATCGTTTATTTCCGTTACCTTCCTTTCTNATTAATCGCACTAACTCTGATAGTATTTCTTCAGTTGAAATAAAGAATGCTTTTAACATAACGACATATTTTTTGGGAAGATANGTGTTTGGTGTTGATAAAAAAGAACCATGGGATCGAAAACAATTGGTTGATCGTTTAATCAAGATGGATACTATGTCCAGTAGTTAAGGATGGCAAAGAAACCCCAAAAGATTGAAGAAAAGNCCCCGAAAAATATAACTTTGGCAGAAGCTCTTGGCGAGCGTTACCTTTCTTACGCGCTTTCTACAATTACCTCACGCTCTTTGCCAGATGTAAGAGATGGCCTTAAGCCTGTGCACCGACGATTATTGTATGCGATGCGTCAATTAAAACTAGATCCTGTTAAAGGTTTTAAAAAGTGNGCTCGTGTTGTTGGNGATGTTATTGGAAAGTATCATCCTCATGGTGATACCGCGGTTTATGATACCATGGTTAGAATGGCTCAAGAATTTTCCCATCGGTATCCTTTGGTGGAGGGNCATGGAAATTTTGGAAATATAGATGGAGATAATGCTGCGGCTATGCGCTATACCGAGGCACGGCTTACTCAAACCTCCATTATGATGTTAAATGGATTGGACGAAGATGCTGTCGATTTTCTCCAAACTTATGACGGTGAAGAGAGCGAGCCAAGCGTTTTACCCGGAGGATTCCCAAATCTGCTAGCAAATGGGACTTCGGGAATTGCTGTTGGAATGGCTACGAACATTCCCCCACATAACGTTGATGAAATTTGTGATGCTCTTTTGCATTTGATTAAATCTCCGAAAGCAACGATAGCAAAATTGGTAGATAAAATTAAGGGCCCAGATTTTCCTACGGGTGGAGAAATCGTNAATCCAAAAGAAGAAATCATTTCATTCTACAAGTTTGGCAGAGGGAGNTTNCGCATACGTGCAAAATGGATTAANGAAGATTTAGGTCAAGGACAATACCNAGTGGTTGTTACCGAAATACCTTTTCAGATCGCAAAATCTAAACTTATTGAAAGAATAGCTGAATTGTTAACAGATCGTAAATTACCAATGGTTTTAGANGTCCGTGACGAGTCGACAAGTGANGTTAGAATAGTCTTNATTNCAAAAAGNAGAAATGTTGATCCAAAATTACTGATGGAATCTTTGTTCCAAAAAACAGATTTAGAGATAAGATTTGGCCTTAACATGAATGTTTTGAGTCCTAATTCTGTGCCTGGCGTTATGAATTTGAGGGAAATTTTACAGTCGTACTTAGATCATCGTCATGTTGTCCTTGTGCGTAGAACTAAATTTAGATTGAGGCAAGTAGCCANGCGATTAGAAGTTCTGGCCGGCTATCTGGTTGTCTATTCGAATCTTGATNAAGTTATTAAAATTATTCGTGANGAAGATAATCCAAAGAATAAATTAAAAAAATTATTAAAACTTACGGATATCCAAATTGAAGCAATTCTTGATATGCGCTTAAGAAAATTAAGAAAATTAGAAGAGTCTCTTATTAAGGAAGAATTTAAAAATTTAACCATCGANCAAAAAGAATTAAAAAGTTTACTTCACAATAGAAAGAAAAGATGGGAAACGCTATCAGGCGAAATCCTTGATATTAAAAAAAGTTATGATGCCTCGACACCTCTTGGCACTAGGAGAACTTCTTTTGGAGAGGCTCCTGGAGAAGTTATGATTCCTATTAATGAAGTTGTTGAGCAACAGCCCGTTACAATTGTTCTTTCAGAAAAGNGATGGATTAAGACGATTAGAGGTCAAGATGTGGACCCTAAATCCTTAAAATATAAAGAGGGTGACAAGGAAAAGTTCCTTCTTCCTGCAAAAACGACAGATCAATTAATTCTTTTTATGACTAATGGTCGTTTTTATTCTGTCAATGTCTCAACTCTTCCTAGTGGCCGAACTAATGGAGAGCCTATAGGCTTGATGTGTGATTTGAGTGCTAATGATAGTTTAGTTTCGGCTTTAGTTTTTAATCCTNATCGCAAGCTGCTAATTGCGGCTAACACAGGAAGAGGATTTATTGTCCCAGAAAAAGAAGTTCTAGCTCANACTCGTATTGGCAAACGAATATTGAATTTATCCGAAGGCGAAGTAGCGATTTCTTGTGTTTCTGCCAAGGGTGACCTAGTTGCTTCGGTTGGTAGCAATAATAAAATCTTAGTTTTTTCTGCTTCGGAACTTCCAGTTATGAATAAGGGTAGGGGAGTCATTCTACAAAGATTTAAGGAAGGAACTCTTTCTGCTGTTGTCGTTTTTTCTTCCAAGGATCCATTATCTGGTCAGCGAGGGAGAAAGAAGAAAATATTAGAAAATTATAAGGATTGGATAGGAAAGAGAGCTCAATCGGGACGAAAATTGCCAAAAACCTTCTCAAAGAAAGATTTTAACTAATTAACTTTACGCGCTATAGAAGAATAAATACCAGATATACAGAACGCTAAAAACGACTAGATAGGTTAGGCCAAGCTTTCCTAACGCCAATAGCCACTTTTTGGGTTGATATTGTTTTGGTGTTAAGCTTGAGGTAATTACTTTGTAGTTAAGCCACGCAAAAATTGGGGCAGCAATAAAGGCAATTGATGTCACTACGTCCACCAAAACTTTTANGCTTGANGTAAAAANTCCAATGATGATTAAGCTTATTAGGCAACACAATATTGTAATAATTCCTCTCGTAATTTTTTCGTTCCTTAATCGAATAATTGCATGTAAACCAGTTGATAATGCACGAGGATATGCATCAACGAGAGTGAAGCTGGTTGAGAACATCGCAGCAAATGCTGCTAAACCAATAACTGGCTTAGTCCATTCCCCAATAGCTCTTGTATAGAGCTCAATAACCTGTCCTGCAAAAACCGCACCCTTAGCGGAAAATGTTTCTCCGGTGCCATGCATGGTGAAATATCCAAGAGATAAAAATAATACGGCAGTTATAACTGTGAGTAGATAACTAAANTTAAANTCAAAAGATATTTCCTGAAAATTAAATTTCACTTTNTCTGTTCTTTCTCTCTCTTGAACCCATAAAGATTGCCATGCTGACATCTCTATAGGCCCTGGCATCCAGCCCATTAAGGCTATTAAAAATGGAAGACTTGCCCATGTAAATATTGATGGAGAGATAAAACTTTCTTGATATGCGACACCTTTTTCAAGTGCGGCAAAAAAAGCAATTATTGTTGTTATTATCAATATTACCATCAAGAATTTTATGATTCTATCTAGCCAAGAATATTGTCCTTTCAGCAGAATGATCATGCTGACAATGAATATGCATGCGGACCAAAAAGTTATACTTTGATATCCCGTTAGGTTTTGAAAAATGGAGGCTGTTACAAAAGTAACCGCCGCTATACTTCCCACACCGGTTATTACATTTAGTAATAAAAAAAGTATGAGATATTTTTTTCCTAAGGCTAAGTACGCATCTAGTAAGTTTTTTCTTGTTGCCCCTGCAAACCTGTGGCCGAACTCAAAGAAAGGGTATTTAAATAGAGTTGCTGCTAAAATAAAAATAAGAGCAATTAGACCATAGTCAGCACCAGCACGAGTAGATTGGACGAAATGAGAAACGCCAATCGCAGCGCTTGCCATAAGTAGACCCGGTCCTAAAGCTCTTAGAAAATGCATATTTATTTTAAAAGGTTAATTAAATTTTAATGGATTAGTAATATTTGTAAATCAGCAACATTGGTTCCGGTGGCCCCTGTAGAAAGTAATGCATTTCCAGCTTTCAAGGCTTTATAAGAGTTATTATTTCTTAGTAATTGTTTGGGGTCTAAACCTCTGTCTTTAATTTTTTGAAGAGTAAAATTATCAACGATTGCCCCAGCTGCATCAGTTGGTCCGTCTCTACCATCGGTTCCTCCACTCAAAAGTGTCCAATTTTTTTGAATCTTTAACTTGTCAGCTGCCAAAGCAAACGCTAATGCAAATTCTTGATTTCTTCCACCCTTTCCATTTCCTTTAATAGTTACAGTCATTTCTCCACCAGCGAGGATGGCAATAGGATATTTTTTAATCTGCTCAGATTTAGATTTAAGATGTTTTGCTAATTTACCTGCCTGAATGGAAGCTTCGCCAGTTAGTGATTTATCCCAAATTTCTACATGCTTAACGTTTTTTCTTGCCATAGATTTGGCCGCGAGAAGGCTAATGGCATTAGATCCTATTATGGCAGAGCCAATATTTTTAAAAATAGGGCTGTTGGAATAATTATAATTTTCTGGAATATAGCCATTACAGCCATCTTCTATACAAGAAATTATTCGCTTTGGTGCNTTTTTCCAAATATTGTATTTTTGAAGAATCTTTTTTGCATCTCTGTNNTTTGTCTTGTCGGGCACAGTAGGTCCGCTTGCTATTGAGCTTAAATCATCCCCCAGTACATCAGAAAGTATGAGAGCGTGTAAATCGGCAGGATGAGAAGATAACGTGAGTTTGCCGCCTTTAATCATTGATATTTTTTTTCTGATAATATTAATTTCATTTATGGTCGCTCCAGATTCTAATAGTAGCTTTGTTACTCTAATTTTATCTGTGAGTGTTATTCTAATGTTTGATCGAGCATTGTATAAAGGGGCTGGCAGAAGCGCAGATCCGCCCCCGCTAATTAGAACAAGAACCAATTCTTTTTTTTGGGCATTTTTTACTGCTTTTAAAACAGCTTGAGATGCCTTGACGCCATTTTTGTCAGGCCATGGATGTCCGGCGCCNAAAACACTAAANTTTGGTATTTTTTTATAATTTTCGTAATTAGTTACAANAATAGAATCTTTGAGTTTCGATTTCGGTATAATCTTTTTTGCCGCCATCGCCATAGATACAGCAGCTTTTCCAAAGGAAATAATTATAATTTTCTTCCAATTTGCGGATCGATATTTCTTTTTGTCATTGAATCTGACTAAGATCTTACCGTTCTTTTTGGAAAGAAAATTCTTGATACTCTTCTCAGGATTGGCCGCCGCAATGCCGGACAGAAAAATTCTTCTAACTATGTTTTTATAATTAGGCAACCCTATCTCTGGGTCGTTTCCCATTGAAGAATGCCCTGACATTTTCTACGACACGGAAACCCATAGCCTCTCTTGTTTCAAGACTCGCGCTTCCTAGATGGGGTAGCAATACAGCATTTTCCATTTTAAATAACTCCTTGGGAACTTTTGGTTCTTTTTCATAAACGTCAAGTCCCGCGCCCGCAATTAAACCTTTTTTTAAAGCCATTACTAAATCTTTTTCATTAACAACATCACCTCTTGAGGTATTTATCAAAAATGCTGATGGTTTCATTTGTTTAAGGGTTTTTTTATTCATTAAATGACGAGTTTCGGGTATTGCTGGACAATGTAAAGAAACAAAATCTGATTTTGATAAAAGACTTTTGATTGATTTTGCCTCTTTCGCTTTCATTGCTTTTGTAATTGATTTGTTTGCCAGATAGGGATCGTAGAAAATAATATTCATGCCAAATCCGTAGTGGGATTTTTTAGCCATCGCTTGTCCGATGCGACCCATTCCGATAACCCCTAAGGTTTTACCTGTTATTTTCGTACCCATCATATGGGTCGGCCTCCAACCTATCCATNTTTTATTTCGAAGATGACGCTCTCCTTCACCAGTTCTTCTTGCAACAGATAGCATCAATATCATTCCAATATCGGACGTGCAATCAGTCAAGACNTCTGGTGTATTTGTTACTACGAGANTATGCTTTTTTGCTGCTTCNATATCGATATTGTTAAATCCCACGCCAAAGTTTCCTATAATCTTTGCTTGCNTAGGCTTAACATCGAGTATTTTTTCCGTAATTTTATCAGTGACAGTTGGCATAAGAGCATCTGCTGTTTTTAATGCATGCTTAAGCNCTTGATCAGTCATTGGTCGATCACTCTTATTNAGCTTGGCGTCAAATAGTTCAGATACTTTTTTTTCGACAGCCTTTGGCCATCGTCTCGTGACAACCACCTTTGGTTTGGTCATTTNCCTGTCTTTCTCTGATAGCTTATTCTTTAATAGCTTTTCTCCAGTATTCTGAGGCTGCCGCTATACCACTNCCTGGTTTTAATTTAATTCCGTTATCGATCATTGCCATTTCAGCACCCGCGATTGCTGCNGCGGCTTGTAATTCATTAAGATCTCCTAAGTGACCTATACGGAAAACTTTNCCAGCAACTTCCATAAGACCAGCCCCCAAAGAAAGATTATATTTGTGNAAGGCTGTTGAAATAACTTTTGCCGCATTNTTTCCTTTTGGCACGACGATGGCGCTTACNGTGTCAGATTCCCATTGTTTTGATTTTGCACAAAGCTTGAGGCCCCATCCTTGTTTTACAGCTCGACGTACGCCTTCGGCAATTCGGTTATGTCTTTTGAAAACATTTTCTAATCCTTCACTGAACAGAATATTCACCGAAGCTCTTAGAGCTCTAAGCATTGGCATTTCTGGTGTGTATGGAAAATACCCATCATTATTTGTTTTTATCATGTCTTCCCAAGAAAAATAACAACGTTTTGTTCCCGATGTTTTATTTNCTTTAAGGGCTTTTGGGCTAGCAGCAATTATACCAAGACCGGCGGGAAGCATTAGACCTTTTTGTGATCCGGAAACGGCTACGTCAACTCCCCATTCGTCCATACGAAAATCAATGCTTGCAATTGAGCTGACTCCGTCAACAAATAAGAGTGCGGGATGCTTTACAGCATTCATCGCAGATCTAACTGCCTTAACATCACTGGTTACCCCGGTAGCTGTTTCATTTTGCGTAACAAAAACGCCCTTATATTCGCGATATTTATCATTTTTTAAAATACTCTTTACTATCTCGGGCGGAGTTCCTGTCCCCCATGGTCGATCGATGACATTTGCGTCAAGACCGAGTCTAATTAACATGTCAGCCCATAAGTGACTAAAAGTACCGAATCTAAAAATCAGCACCTTATCCCCAGGAGATAGAGTATTTTGAACTGCCGATTCCCAGGCCCCTGTTCCTGAACTTGGAAAAATAAAAACTCTTCCTTTTTTGGTTTTGAATATCTTCTTTAGGTCATTGTATAGCGGTTTGGTAAAGCTAGGAATCAATGGATTCCTCTGATCTTCGGATGCAATATGTAGGGCATTGAGCACTTGTTCAGGTATGTTGGTAGGCCCTGGTATAAACAAATGCTGCCTTCCAGTGAATTTTCTTGGCATCTTCACTCCTCCCATTATCCCTGTTGTTTCTTTAAATGAAAGATAAACAGAGTCATCTTGTAAATCAATGCTAACTTACATTATTTTTTAATGGATAATACTTAGTATTATACCAAATTTAATTCTTTCAATATTTTTTTTCTACTCTGATCTAGTTGTGGAGATGCCTTGCGGTTTTTTGGATCATCAAGTCCGGTAATTTTTATAGGATTTCCAGCAATTTTTAGCTTTCCTATTTGCGGATCAGACATCTCAACTATCATATTTCTTTTTTTTATTTGAGGATCACTAAATAATTCTTTGATGTTATTAATCGGGGCGCAAGGAACTCCCGATTTAAAAAAAATTCTTAGCCACTCTTTTGAGA
>PARU01000002.1 GCA_002712065.1 Rickettsiales bacterium
TTTCTATTTTATCTAAAAATCCCTTTACTCCTGAGAAGATTGATACCACCTGTTCCTCCATAGGCATTGGACTAAATTGAGGCTGTTTTAGTAATTCTGTTAGTCGTTCNCCTCTATTTAAAAGTTGTTGTGTTGCNGGGTCCAGATCTGATGCAAATTGTGCAAAAGCTGCCATTTCACGGTATTGAGCTAACTCTAATTTTATTGTTCCTGCGACCTGTTTCATCGCTTTTNCTTGTGCAGCAGAGCCTACNCGACTGACGGAAAGACCTACATTAACAGCCGGTCTTATCCCTTTGTAGAATAATTCTGTTTCAAGAAAGATCTGACCATCGGTGATTGAAATTACATTTGTTGGTATATAGGCAGAAACATCTCCGGCTTGAGTTTCAATGACCGGAAGAGCGGTTAAGGATCCAGCGCCTTTTTTATCACTCATCTTTGCGGCTCTTTCCAATAATCTTGAATGTAAATAAAATACGTCACCTGGATATGCTTCTCTTCCGGGTGGACGTCTTAATAATAGGGACATTTGTCTATATGCAATCGCTTGCTTTGATAGATCATCAAAGAAAATTACTGCATGCATTCCATTATCTCTAAAAAATTCCCCTATTGCGCTTCCTGTGTAGGGTGCAAGAAATTGTAGAGGAGCTGGGTCAGAGGCAGTTGCGGCTACAATAGTCGAATAGCTGAGCGCATCATTTTCTTCTAGAGTTTTAAGGATTTGCGCTACTGTTGATCTCTTTTGACCAATACAAACATAAATGCAATGAAGCTTTTCATTATCTTTTGCTTTTACATTTTTTTCTTTCTGATTAATTATAGTGTCAATAATTATTGCGGTTTTTCCTGTTTGTCTGTCTCCAATTATTAATTCTCTTTGTCCTCGACCCACAGGTATTAAGCTATCAATAGCTTTTAAACCTGTTTCCATTGGTTCATGCACTGATTTACGAGGAATAATGCCCGGAGCTTTTGTTTCAACTCTGCCCATCGTAACATCCGATAAATCACCCTTTCCGTCAATTGGTTTTCCTAGCCCATCTACAACCCTACCTAACAATCCTTTACCAGTTGGAACCTCTACAATTGAACCAGTTCTCTTAACAATATCCCCCTCTTTAATCCCTCTATCATCACCAAATATAACAATTCCAACATTATCGGTTTCAAGATTTAGTGCCATTCCTCTAATGCCACCGGGAAATTCAACCATCTCTCCTGCCTGCACTTGGTCGAGGCCGTAAACTCTTGCAATTCCATCACCAACAGAAAGCACTTGCCCAACCTCAGATACTTCTGAGCTTTTGTCAAAGTTGTCTATCTGTTCTTTCAGGATAGAAGATATTTCTGAGGGATTAATTTTCATTAATTATTTTCTTTCATTGCCAGTAGGTTTAATTTTTCAATCTTTGTTTTTAATGAGCTATCGAACATCTTTGATCCAATTTTAACGATTATGCCCCCTAGAATCGAAGGATCAGTTCTCGGGTTAATCTTTACTTTCTTTCCAGTCATGCCCTCAATTATGCCTTTAAGATCATTCAGTTTTTCAGATTCTAATTTAACGGCGGTTGTGACTTCGGTCAGTAGTTCACCATTTTTTTTAGATATTTCGGTGAAGAAGTCTCTTATAATCTGAGGAAGAAGATTAATCCTTCTATTCTTTACCATTAACAGTATGGAGTTCTGCACTAAGCTGGATGCTTCTATTCTTTTTAATACAGCAGATATTGCTTCCGTTATTTTTTTCTTTTCTATGGTTGGTATAGTTATCAATTTTCTGAAGTCTTCGCATTGTATAATTATCGAATTAATTGTTTGGAAGTCAGATGTCATTTTCTCTAGTTTCTCCTGATTATCAGCTAAATCAATTAGTGCGGTAGCATAGCGCTTGGTAATTTGGTTAAGCGAAGATTCTTTCTTTGACAAACTGTTCTCCTGTAGAAATTTAAAACGCTAAAATTAATATGGGATAATTAGCATAGGCAATTGTATCTTGCAATATACACTATGGTAATTCTAATAAAAGTTCGTTGGGTCAATATCTATTTTTATTTTTACTCGACTTTTATGTTTAATTACAGCTAAAGATTTTCTTATTAAAGCTGATAAATCAGTAGTTTTTTTGGATTTGATTAACAAACGCCACCTCATTCTTCCAGCCTTTTTTGATAAGGTTGAGGGAGCGGGTCCAAGAATTTTTACTCCTTCATAGTTAGGGAAACTATTCTTTATTTTCCAGGATGTATTTATAATTTCTTTCTCGTTTTTTCCAGAAATGATTATTGAGGCTAGCTTTGAGAAGGGGGGAAGATGGTAATTTTTTCTTAGTCTTAACTCTTCTTTAAAAAAAGCATTTCGGTTTCCAAAAATTAAAGATTTTATCACTGGATGATCAGGAGAATAAGTTTGTAAAAACA
Organism: Rickettsiales bacterium; assembly: GCA_002712065.1. Taxonomy (GTDB): domain Bacteria; phylum Pseudomonadota; class Alphaproteobacteria; order UBA8558; family UBA8558; genus UBA8558. Next base: position 2,427 of record PARU01000002.1, read on the forward strand.
CCCTTCCTGCTTTTTTTTCTCTACCGGATCTTCCGGCAACCTGCGTTAGTATTTGGAAAGTTTTTTCAGAAGCCCTCATATCGCATCCTATTAAGCTAATATCAGAGTCAACGACTCCTACTAAAGTTAACTGTGGAAAGTGGTGGCCTTTTGCTAGTATTTGGGTTCCTATAATTAGATCAATTTTACCTTTAATAATCTTATTTAAAGTATCCGATATTCCTCCCTTTCCCTTAATTAAGTCACTGGATAGTGTGCAGATACTAATTTTTGGAAAACTTTTTTTAATTTCTTCTTCAATCTTCTCGACGCCTGTGCCGTAGGGGATAAGCGTGTTTTTGTTTTTGCATTTTGGGCAATCTTTTACTGTTTTTATATTGTAGCCGCAATGGTGGCAGTATAGTTTATTGTGAATTTTATGTTCAACCAACCAAGAAGTATGACAGTTAGGGCATTCAATTCTGAAGCCACACTTAGAGCATAGCGTTAAGGGAGCATAGCCTCTTCGGTTCAAGAATAACATGGCTTGCTCTTTTTTTCCGATTGTTACTTTAATTTCTTCAAGTAATTTTGGTGATAAAGATGATCCTGTTTTTGGTTTATAAGATCGCAAATCAATTAGATTAATATCCGGCATTTTTGCTTTTCCGAATCTTTCAGCGATTCTTATATGCCTGTATTTTCCCTGCATTGCATTTTGGTAAGTTTCTAAAGATGGTGTCGCTGAAACAAGAAAAATAGGTATATCGTTTTTTTTGGCTAATACAATTGCCATATCTCGAGCATTGTATGAGATGCTATCTTCTTGCTTGAATGTTCCGTCGTGTTCTTCATCAACAATTATTAGGCCAAGATTTTTGAAGGGAAGAAATAAAGCAGATCTTGCTCCAACAATTACCTTTACTTTCCCATTAATAATATCCTTCCAAATTATTTTTCTTTGTTTTGGCGTTAGATTCGAGTGCCATTGTTCTGGAACCGATCCAAAAATACTTTGAAATGTTTCCAGGAATTGATTCGTTAAAGTGATTTCAGGAACCAAGACAAGAATTTGTTTGTTGCTATTGAGTAATGATTTAATGGCTTCTAGATAAACGATAGTTTTTCCTGATCCAGGAACACCATCTAAAAGTGATACTGAAAAACATTTATCCGTTACGCTAGAAATTAATTTTTTTGATGCTACTTCCTGTTCGTCTGAGAGTTTTCTTTCTACTATTTTTTTTGTTACTTTTTCCTGTATTCTTTCCTTCCTTTGAATTAATCGCTTTGGTTCATCAAAAATTTTTGGAACATTTAAATATTGTTTTAATGTCAACCCTAAAAAGCAACAGTTATATTGAGAGAACCACTCAATAAAACTTATTGTAGATATCGGAAGAGACGGAATTGTAATTTTTTCTATAATATTTCTGACTTTACCAATCTCGATTGTTTGTATTGAGTCTTTGTTTGTAGGCCATATACAGCCATTTACTATTTTTTCTCTAAANGGAACTTTTACGAAATTACCTGGNTTAAGATTTAGGTCTAAAGTTGTTTTGTAGGTAAAAGTATTGTTAAATGGCATAGGCAACAATACTTCGAAAAGCTGAGTTTTTATTTTTTGTTTTATAGTCATTTTTTAAAAATTAACCAGCACTTGAAATTTATAGATAATAATAAGGATATTATTAATGTTGTTAATACATTAAGTGTGTATTTTGAGGAGCTTTTTTGTCCTATCGCGATATAACGGAAGAATTAGATAAATTAATTTGTGGCAAGACTNTGCAATATTTNGGAGATTGGAAAACTTCCTTGGAGGTTGAACGCAATCTCTCACCACATACGGTGATAAGTTATATTCATGATGTAAAAGTTTTTTTTAGATTTTTTCGTACTCATTTAGGAAGAAAAATAGAATTAAAGGATTTGGAGCTATTTCAAAGAGGTGACTTTAGGAATTGGATAGCGGGTCTCGCGAAACATTACGGGTTAAAGAAGTCATCAAGAAATAGATCATTTTCGGCAGTAAAAAGTTTNTATCATTGGTTAGGTGANAAAAAGGGTATTTATAACTGGAATTTTATATCACTTGAGCACAAAGATGATCCTATGAAGCGCGCAAAAGAAAGACACGCTTTACCCAGGCCTTTATCATATGATCAAATTATGAANTTGTTGGGTAATATTTCCATGGTTAATCGTGAACCGTGGATTATTAAAAGAAATATTGCGCTTTTAACTTTATTATATGGTTGTGGTTTGAGAATTAACGAGGCCTTGAGTCTTAATTATGGTGATATTGGGGGCGATTTTATAAAAGTTTATGGAAAAGGATCTAAAGAAAGATTGGTTCCAGTATTGCCTACGGTCAATGAAAAAATTAATGATTATGTAAGATCTTGTCCACACAAAATGGATCCGGACGGTCCTTTGTTTTTAGGTGTTCGTGGAAAAAAATTACAACCTGCTATTTTTCAGAAAACTATGCAAGATTTACGCGCTGAGCTTAATCTTCCTGAAACCGCAACCCCCCATGCTCTGAGACATAGCTTTGCTACTCATTTGCTTTCCCAGGGGGGTGATTTACGAACTATTCAGGAGTTGCTTGGGCACAGCTCATTATCTTCTACACAAAAATATCTAAAAGTTGATTTAGAACAAATTTCAAAGATTTACCGGAAAACTCACCCAAGGTCTTAGTGTTTCCAGAGCCGTTTATTAGTTTGTTTCGTATCTAAATAGTAACTTTAATTCACTGGCAATCGCTACCACCGCGGCAAGGCAAGCTGGTGCTTTTTCGTCTCTTATTGAAATTGAAAATCTTGAGATATATTNATCAGATTCTTTCCCTTCAATTTTTTCTGCATTCATGCGCACTATCAATGCTCCATGATCATCAAGGGTAGAAATAATCTTTGAGATAAGACCTTTTTGATCTCCTCCGGAGAAAATTATTCTATGAGTAACTTTTTTTGAAGGACCTTTCTCTTCGTCTCGTTGAAAATCCCTTACAATAAGATCATCGCCAGACAAAGAATCCAGGGCTTTAAGTGATTTTTCTACATCACTTGTTTTGGTTTCTTCAGACATTTCATAGATTAATGTATATTCACAACCTTTTCCTAAAGTAGCAAAGCTAAGATCGCCTATGTTTCCGCCTAATTTAGTTAGGCAGTCTATAGTTTGAGAAATAAGGCCAGGTTTATTTGGTCCAACATATGATACAATTGTACTTTCTGTCATGATAATTTCTTATTTACCTTTCAGTGCTTTTATCATTGCTTGTCCAATTTCTACAATGGTGTCAGCTACCTCAACGCCCGCGGCTTGCAACGATTCTTTTTTCGCATCTGCGGTTTCCAAGCCACTCGAGACAATAGCGCCTGCGTGACCTAATCTTCTTCCAGGAGGGGCCGCTGCTCCCGCAACAAATGCTGCAACAGGTTTCCTTTTTTTNGATCTTTTTAGGAATTCAGCTGCTTCAATTTCTGCAGTTCCCCCAATCTCTCCAATCATAATAATGCCTTCAGTCTCCTTGTCATCAATAAACAACTCTAATGCATTAACAAAGTTAGTTCCATGTACAGGGTCTCCTCCTATGCCAATAATTGTTGATTGGCCTAGTCCAGATTTTGTTGTTTGTACCGTTGCTTCATAAGAAAGAGTGCCTGACCTAGAAACCAGACCTATTTTTCCTGGCTTACATATGTAGGCAGGCATAATACCAATTTTACCAATTCCAGCGGACAAAACTCCCGGACAGTTTGGTCCCACTAATCTTGTTTTACTGCCATTCATTTCTCTTTTTACTTTTTGCATATCTCTTGTTGGGATTCCATCAGTTATACAGACTACTAGATCTAGATTAGCCTCGACAGCTTCTAAAATCGCGTCAGCGGCAAAAGCAGGAGGCACATAGATTCCTGTTGCATTTGCGCCAGTTTTTTCTTTTGCTTCAGCGACGGTATTAAAAACCGGAAGACCAAGATGTTTGGTTCCCCCCTTATCAGGAGTTACGCCGCCGACTATATTCGTTTTGTACTTAAGAGCCTGTTCCGAATGAAACGTTCCCTGTTTACCAGTGAAGCCTTGGCAGAGTATTTTCGTATCTTTTGTTATTAAAACAGCCATTATTTACTCAAGATCTTTTACTGATTCTACAATTTTCTTTGCTGCATCATCCATGCCGCTAATTGGTTGGATGGGTAATTTNGATTGTTTTAAGATTTCTTTTGCAACATCAATGTTTGTTCCTTCGAGTCTGACAACCAGGGGTTTGTTGAGNCCCACTTCTCTTGAGGCAGCAATTAATCCTTTGGCAATATCGTCGCATCTCATCATTCCTCCAAAAATATTAACTAAGATACCTTTTACATCTTGATCAGAATAAATAAGTTTAAAAGCCGCGGCAACACGATCAGGGCTTGCCGCTCCTGTAACATCCATAAAGTTTGCAGATTTCCCCCCATAGTGTTTGATTATATCCATTGTTGCCATTGATAAACCGGCTCCATTTACCATAAGACCAATATTACCTTCTAGCTTTACGTAATTTAGATTATGCCTTGATGCCTCTAATTCCAAAGCGTCCATCTCATCATCATCCCTNAGTTCCTCAACTAGCCTTTGTCGATACAAAGAATTTTCATCGAAAGTCATTTTACAGTCAATGACTANAATTTCTCCCGATTTTGTTACTACGAGAGGATTAATCTCAATCATTTGAGCATCTAGATCAACGAATGCTTTGTAAGTGTTTAATATGATCTCTTGAGCTTTTCTAGCTGTTTTTCCNTTTAGACCAAGGTTGTAAGAAATCTTCCTAGCATGATGTGATTGTAAATTTAACCCAGGCATTAATTTTGTCTTGAAAATCTTTTTTGGTGTTTTATCCGCCACTTCTTCTATATCCATTCCGCCTTCGGTAGAAGATATAATAGTAATTCCACTAGTTTCTCTGTCATTTAAAATGCATAGATACAATTCTTTTGAAATATCGCATGCTGATTCTATATAAACCCTACGCACTCTTTGCCCCTCTGGGCGAGTTTGCTTAGTTATAAGCGTCATTCCTAACATTTTATCAGCAATTTCTGTNGCTTCTTTTATCGAACTAACGACTTTGACGCCACCAGCCTTACCCCGTCCCCCAGCGTGAATCTGTGCTTTGATAACCATCTTTTCCTCATCAAGCCATTTTGCTACTGCCTCAGCTTCATGGGTCCTATAAGCTATATCCCCAGCTGGAATTGGGATCTTGTATTTTGCTAAAAGTTGTTTTGCTTGGTATTCGTGTATATTCATTCTTTTACAAACTGTTTAAGAAAAAAAGCCGTCTCCGCAGAAACGGCTNGANAATTATAGAAAATGCAAATTCTNGAGGGTTAAGTCAAGACCGAGAACAAAAAAAATTACTTTTTTTAATTCTTAAGTATTTTTTTCGATTCAGAAATTAGTTTTTTTACAGCATTTACTGACCTTTTAAACATTTTATTTTCGCTAGCATTAAGTTTAACTTCAATAATCTTTTCAACTCCTTTGCTTCCTATAATGACAGGAACCCCCACATAAAGGTTTCTGACTCCATATTGACCACTTAGGTAAGCTGCGCACAATAATATTCTTTTTTTATCTCTAATGTAAGACTCTGTCATCTCAATTGCTGAAACTGCAGGAGCATAAAAGGCAGACCCAGTTTTTAGTAAATTCAATACCTCGGCTCCGCCATTTCTTGTTCTTTCTACAATATCAGCGATTCGTTTTTTTGTTGACCATTTCAGTTTTATTAATTCGGAGATTGGTATTCCCGAAACAGTTGAGTATCGCGTAATTGGAACCATCGTATCTCCATGACCGCCCAGAACGAATGCGGTCACATCTTCTACGGAAACATTAAATTCTTTGGCAAGAAAATATCTCATTCTTGANGAATCTAATACACCCGCCATTCCTACAACTTTATTATGAGGTAAACCACTTTTNTCTCTCATNAGCCAGACCATTACATCTAGAGGGTTTGTAATTACGATCACAAAAGCTTTAGGACAGAATTTTTTAATTTTTTTAGCTATGGATGTAATAATTTTTGCATTAATTTCTATAAGATCATCTCTGCTCATACCAGGTTTTCTCGCTAATCCAGCCGTTACTATCACAACATCGGAGTTTTTTAGAGATGATAAATTATTAGATCCTGAAAAAGTTGAAGCGATCCCNTCAACCGAAGAAGCCTGTGAAAGATCAAGTGCTTTTCCTTGTGGAACTCCTTTAATAATGTCTATGAGAACGACATCACCAAGACTCCTTAGCCCAACTAACAGGGCTAAAGTTCCCCCTATATTTCCNGCACCAACGAGAGCTATTTTATTTCTTTTCAATTTNTGNTCCTTTTATTTGATAAAAATTCTGCAAATTGNAAATCTTCTTGTGTGTCGATATTAATTAAATCCTCAGTTATAAAGGCTCCACATTTTAAACCTAAAACTCTTTTTTGTTTTTTCAAACAATTTCTTGTAAATGCATAACAGGCTCCGTTTCTATGGTAAAGAGTTTTTAGTTGCTGCCTTGCTATAATTTTCTCTCCTTTACTATCGTAATAATTGAGCAGAAGCTTTTTTGAAACTTTTAATTGCTTTAATGGGTGCATTTTTAGATCTGATTTGGATACTGTCCATACAGAATCAAGATTTTTATTGATCAACATCTTTACACATCCGATTANGTGTTTGGGTTTTCTGAAAGGTGAAGTTGGTTGAAGGAGCAATATAATATCGTAAATAGTGGANTCGATTTTTTCCATTTTNTCTAAAGCATGGTTGAGGACAGAAAGATCAGAAACCCGATCACCAGATAAATTTTTTGGTCTCATAAATGGTACGTCAAGGTTACAGTTTATAGCAATTTGTTTAATTTTATTGTGATCAGTTGAGACAATCGNTCTATCGATAAAATTAATTTTTTTTATAGCCNTATTAACCCAACATATAAGAGGAATANCGGACAGACGCTTAATATTTTTAAATTTTATACCNTTGCTCCCACTTCTTGCAGGAATTACAGCTAGGACGCGTTTCTTATTAATCATTTCTTTATTCTATTTTTAAGCTCATATCTATTGATTTTGCCGAATGTGTAATTTTTCCAACAGAAATAAAATCTACACCAGTGTTGGCAATTTTTTTTATATTATTTAAATTTATGTTACCCGAAGCTTCGAGNGNTGCTTTTCCAGAAGCTATTTTTACCGCATTCTTTAAATTCTTTAGGCTCATATTATCNAGAAGTATATATTTTACATCATTGTTGAGAGCTTGTTTTACTTGGGTTAAATTTTCGCACTCAATAATAAAATCNTAAATTNTATTCTTTTTTAACTTTTCTAGTGTTTTTTTAATATTNCCNAGAACATTTATATGATTGTCCTTAACCAGCACNTGATCGTAAAGTCCCATTCGGTGATTTTTTGCACCGCCAATAAAGGTGGCATATTTTTCTATCNATCTTAAACCTGGGGTTGTTTTNCTTGTATCAAGGATATTNGCTTTTGTCCCTCTTATTTTTTTGACAAAAGATTTTGTTAGGGTAGATATACCCGAAAGGTGTTGGAGAATGTTAAGGGCTGCTCTTTCACCAGTCAGTATTGCATGGATTGGTCCTTGAATAGATGCAACTGTGTCACCCATTCTTCCTTCTTTCCCATCACGAATACTTATCTTTATTTTGCATTTAGGAGAAATTTTTTGAAAAACTTCTTTCAATATATGCGTACCACAGATTNTAGCTTCTTGATTAAGAATAATTCTAGCTTTTCCCTGATCNNGCTTATTAACCAGGNTGTTTGTGGTTATATCTCCGGNGCCAATGTCTTCTCGNAGAGCATCTTTGAGCAAACGTTCGACTTCCTTTTTATCAGGTTTCATTAATCGCTTTTTATAAAGATAAAGGCAAGACCAAATTAATTCTTATCATGCGACTAAATCTGCNGGTGATTTGTTTAGATTAAGGCTTCCTGCTTTAGGATTGTTTGACATTTCCAGCATCCTGTTGAGAGGTTTATATGCGGCGATTCTCATTTTTTCTTCAATTTTAATTCTTGGAGTCATTTTCTTCATGCATAGATATAGTTTTTCCAAGGTGTTTAGTTCCATGAATGGACAGTTGACACAAGAACATTTTCCATCAGATCCTGGNANTGGAAAGAATTTCTTTTCTGGAGAACCTTTCCTCATCTGGTGAATCAAATGAGGTTCTGTTCCAATAATGAATTCTTTCGCATTAGATTTTTTGACAAACTGTATCATAGAAGATGTCGAGCCTATGTGATCAGCAAAATCTAGAATATTACTTGGACACTCGGGATGGGCAGTGACAACGGCTTTTGGATGCTTCGTTTTAAGTCTTATAAGTTCGCGTTCGGAGAATTGTTCATGAACTATACATGTGCCGGGCCATAACAAGAGTTTACGACCTGTTTTTTTTGATAAAAAGGATCCAAGATGACGATCTGGCGCAAAAAGGATATTTTTGTCCTCAGGTATTTGGTTTATTATTGTTTCAGCATTTGATGAAGTGACAATGATGTCGGATAGAGCTTTTATTTCGGCTGAGCAATTAATGTAAGTGATTGCCAAATGATCGGGATGTTTTTCTCTGAATTTTTTGAATGGACCTGGTTGACACGATTCTTCTAATGAGCAGCCGGCGTCAATNTCAGGCAGTAATACAGTTTTTTTAGGGNTTAAAANTTTNGCGACNTCAGCCATGAACTTTACTCCACAAAAAACAATTACCTTAGCATCGGTTTTCTTTGCTTTTTTTGATAAGTCTAGGGAGTCGCCAACAAAATCNGCTATATCCTGTATCTCTTCGTCCTGATAATAGTGTGCCAGTATTACGGCNTTTCTTTCATGTCGTAATTGATTTATTNCTTCTTCTATATTTTTTGGAATATTTAACATAAGAAAAATAAGAAATTATTTTGTTTTGGCAATCATTTTTTTTATTCCCGCTATAGCTTCAGCTGGGTTNAGATTTTTGGGACAAGCTTTTGTNCAGTTCATAATTGTATGACATCTGTATAATTTAAAACTATCATTTATTTTTTCAAGACGTTCTTTTCTATTATCATCTCTACTATCCATAATCCATCTATATGCCTGTAAAAGAATAGCTGGTCCTAAAAATTTTTCACCATTCCACCAATAGCTAGGACAAGCGGTAGAACAACATGCACATAGAACACATTCAGTTAAGCCATTTAATTTTGCACGTTCTTTGGGAGATTGTAATTTTTCTTTTTCTGGTGCTTTTTCTTTCGTTTTTAACCAAGGCTCAATTGATGCGTATTGTTTAAAAAATTGCGTTAGATCTGGCACTAAATCTTTTACTACTGGCAGGTGAGGGAGAGGGAAAATTTTGATACTCCCTTTTACATCCTCGATTGGTTTAATGCATGCAAGTGTGTTAATTCCGTCGATGTTCATTGAGCAAGATCCACATATTCCTTCCCTACAAGAGCGACGAAAGGTTAATGTGCTATCTACTTCATTTTTGATTTTAATTAGCGCATCAAGCACCATCGAACCACAATTTTTGATGTCAATTTCATATAGATCCATTCGTGGATTGTCTTCATCTTCGGGATTCCATCTATATATTTTGAACTCCTTAATTTTCTCACTTTTGCTCGTGGCTTTGTATGTGTTTCCGGGCTTTATCCTTGAGTTTTTGGGTAATCTAAGCTCGACCATCTTATAATCTCTCTATTTAAAAGCCATTTAATATACTCTTGCTTCTGGGGGAACGCTATCAATTCCTTCCATTTTTGGATCTAATTCAACTGGGCGATAATCAATGCTTCTTTCTCCCTTTTCGTTGATCCAAATGAGCGTATGTTTCATCCAATCTTTATCATTTCTTTCAGGAAAATCCTTTCTTGCGTGAGCCCCTCTGCTTTCTTGACGATTGAGAGCGCTGTTAATACTAGCAATCGATTGTAAAAGAAGATTTTGATATTCTAGGGCTTCGATCAGATCAGTATTCCAAACCATTCCTTTGTCAGAAATAATAATGTCTTTTTGAGAATCTAATAAATCTTTTAGTTTATCTTTACCTTCTTTCATCATCTTTGCATTTCGATAAACAGGGCAAAACTTTTGCATGATCTTCTGCATTTCTTCCCGACATCTTGCTACTGGTATGCCTTTGTTTGTGCGCTTTAATTTTTCTAGCCTTTTAATTGCCTCATCTCCCATATTTTTGTTTAAAGGTTTATGAGCTGATCCAGATTTGATTATATCTTTACATCGAATTGCAGCTGAACGTCCAAAAACAATTAAATCTAGCAAGGAGTTTGAGCCTAATCGATTAGCCCCGTGTACTGAGACGCAAGCCGCTTCTCCTATAGCCATGAGACCAGGCACTACTTGCTCGGCTCCATTCTTTTTTGTTAAAACTTCTGCATGTATATTAGTTGGTATTCCGCCCATGTTGTAATGTACTGTTGGTTGAACTGGTATCGGTTCTTTGGTTATATCAACATTGGCAAAGATTCTTGCAGATTCCGTAATACCGGGAAGCTGTTCTTCTATAATCTTTTTTTCTAAGTACTGTAAGTTTAAATCCACATAGTCTTTTGCTTTTCCGCAACCTCTTCCTTGCTGTATTTCCGTAGCGATTGATCTGCTCACAACATCTCTAGATGCTAAATCCTTTGCCTTCGGCGCATATTTTTCCATGAATCTCTCACCCTTAGAGTTTGTTAGATAACCTCCTTCTCCTCTAGCGCCTTCGGTAATTAATATCCCGACTCCATATATTCCAGTTGGGTGAAATTGAATAAATTCCATATCTTGGAGAGGTAAGTTAGAGCGCAAAACCATAGCATTTCCATCTCCAGTGCAAGAATGTGCTGATGTTGAGGAGTAGTATGTTCTCCCATAACCACCGGTTGCAAGAATAGTCATGTGAGCTTGAAAACGATGTAAAGACCCATCGTCTAAGTTCCAAGCAATAACTCCCTGACAGCAACCCTCCTCATCTAAGATTAAATCTATCACGAAATATTCGATAAAAAAATTAGCACCATGATTAAGTGACTGTTGATAAAGTGTATGTAGAATTGCGTGACCTGTTCGATCAGCTGCTGCACACGTTCTTTGGGCGGTCCCCTTGCCATATTCGGTCGTCATTCCACCAAAAGCTCTCTGATAAATTTTACCCTCAGTTGTTCGCGAGAAAGGCACTCCCAGATGTTCTAATTCAATAACCGCTTCCGGCGCTTCATTGCACATATGGGCGATAGCATTTTGATCACCGAGCCAATCAGATCCCTTTATTGTATCGTACATATGCCAACGCCAATCATCTTTCCCCATGTTACCTAGGGCAGCACTTATTCCACCTTGGGCCGCAACTGTATGGCTCCTTGTGGGAAACACTTTTGTGATACATGCTGTTTTAAGGCCTTGGGCGACCATTCCTAATGTTGATCTCAAGCCAGCACCACCTGCTCCTATAATGATTATATCATAAAAATGATTTTGCATTTTATGGTGAGCCATTCCCTAGTTTTTGAAAAATAAAAAAAGAGTTATTGTTATTGATATACCGGCAAGCGTTATACAAAAAAGCCTATTGATAAAGCGACTAATTTTATTTATTTTTTTATCTTGAACATAATCATCAATAATAACATCTAAACCAAGCGCAAGGTGATATAAGGCAATAAGATTGAAACATATCATTAAAAAGATATTTTTTACGTTTCCGAACCAGGCTAGAGTTAATGTGTAGTTTCTTATTTCTAGGGAGAGTGCTGCATATATCAACCATAGCGTTAGAGGGATTAAGGCTAGGGCACTAATTCTTTGTAGTTTCCAATGTTTCATTATTGTGTTCCAAAAATAAACGTCAGTAGCGAAATTATGATTGATAAAAAGATAATTAGCCAACCAGTCACCGTTACGGTTTTTATTTCAAAGCCTATTCCTGCGTCCCATATTAAGTGTCTTACCCCATTAAATAAATGATAGAAAAAAGAAGCTATGAAAGAAAAAAGTATAGATAGGCCAATCCAAGAAGATATAATATCTAAAGTCCTTTGATACATTTCTGGGCCGATTGTTATAGAAAATAACCACCACGTTAGAAGAATCATACCAATTCCTAAAAAAATCCCTGTAAATCTGTGTATGATTGAGAGAACGGAAGTAATTTGTGGTTTGTAAATTTGTAGATGAGGTGAGGTGGGTCTTTTCATAAGATAGCAATCCTTTTACTTAAGCTTCGTAGGGACTAAAACAGTGTAATCAAGATCAAGTACAATATTCTCAGGAAAATTATCTTTTGGAAATATCGCATCGGAATTATTTTTAGATACCAAAGTTCTTATTCTTAGCCCACCTACATCTTTTCGATTAGGAATTTCTTTTTTTTCCAATATTTCTGACCACGCATAGACTGTGTCTCCAGCGAATGTTGGAGCAGTATGGCGACCAGCATTGATGGAGACTATTTTAAAAGCATTAGCTAAACCGTTACAAGAAATAGCTCTAGCAAGGCTTATGATATAACCTCCATAGATAATTCGACGTTTAAAGCGACCATCCTTCTCAATGTGTTGATTGAAGTGTACGCGCGCATTATTTTGATAAAGCCTTGTAGCAAGCTGATGTTCTGCTTCTTCAATGGTTTGACCATCAAGATGATGAATTTTTTCTCCAATCTCAAAATCTTTCCAGGTGTAATCCGATCCACTTGCTTTGCTATCCCACTTATTAAGATCAATTGTTTTTGGAACATGTAGTTCTTTAGTGGGAACTTGTTCAGGAAGCTGATTTGGCACCACTTCCTTCGGTGCGGGTGATTTTTGATCTCTTTTCCTCATCATCAACCACCTATAATACTCAATCACTATTTCATTTTTTTGATTGTACCCAATTGATTTGACATATACTGTTCCGGTTTTTTTATTTGAATTTTCCTTCACGCCAATTATTGTTGATTTTGCCTTTACCGTGTCTCCTGGAAAAACCGAAGTACCGAAACGACATCCCGCATACCCAAGATTTGCTATTGCGTTTAATGATAAATCGGGAACAGTTCTGCCAAAAACCATATGAAAAACCAAAATATCATCCACGGGAGCTCTTGGATACCCTAATTCCTTGGCAAATTCGTCAGAAGAATGGAGAGCAAATCGCGATCCAGTAATTGCCGTATATAGAGATATATCACCGTAGGTTATCGTTCTAGGAACCGCGTGGATAATTTCCTCATTTACTTCATAGTCTTCGAAAAATCTTCCGGACGTTGATTTATTCATTCCTAGACTCCCGTTACTTATTTTTTAAAATAAGAATTAGTTAATTTCTCAGCAATTTGTACAGTATTTAACGCAGCTCCTTTTCTTAAATTATCCGCAACAACCCAAAGGGATAAAGTATTTTTTAAAGTTTTATCTTTTCTTATCCTGCTTACGTAGACGGGATTTTTTCCATCTGATTCCTTTGGTGTAACATAGCCACCATCAGTCCTGCGATCAACAACTGAAATGCCAGGAAATTTTCTTAAAGCTTCTCTTGCTTTATTTTCAGAAATGTTTCTTTCAAATTCAATATTCAAAGATTCAGCATGCCCGATGAATACGGGTACTCTGACACAAGTTGCTGACACTTTAATTTTTGGATCAAGAATCTTTTTAGTTTCTGATTCCATTTTCCATTCTTCCTTTGTCGAGCCATCCTTCATAAAAACATCAATATGAGGAATTACATTGAAAGCAATTTGTTTTGTTAGAAACTTTTTGTTCAGACTTTTGTTTTGATATATTGATTTTGTTTCTTCAAAAAGCTCATCCATTATTTTTTTCCCAGCGCCTGAGGTTGATTGATATGTTGACACAATAACTCTTTTTATTTTTGCAATTTCATGTAAAGGCTTTAAGACTAAAACCATTTGAATCGTTGAGCAATTAGGGTTAGCAATTATATTTCTTTTTTTATAGTTGATTATTGCGCCAGGATTAACTTCAGGAACCACAAGGGGAACATCCTTATCCATTCTGAAATATGAGGTATTATCGATCACAACGGCGCCTTTTGCTGTAGCTTTTGGAACAAAAATTTTACTAACCTTGGCTCCTGCTGAAGACAAGACTAGATCAACTTTTTCAAAATTAAATGAATCGAGGTTCTGTATTGTGGTCTTTTTTCCTTTTCCGAAGGAAATTTTTTTACCAACGGATCTTTTAGATGCGAGAGAAAATAGTTGTTTGATTGGAAAATTTCTTTCGTCTAAGATTTCTAGGATTTTGCGACCTACATTACCAGTAGCTCCAATAACTGCAACTTTATAAGCCATGAGATAAAAACTAAATTAAATGAACCAATTCTTTTAAAACCGCATCTCCCATTTTTGATGTGGAGATTCGTTTCATACCTTTTTGCATAATATCTGCTGTACGATAGCCCTTATTCAGTGTTTTATGTACCGCTTTTTCAATAATTTTAGCTATATTATCATTGTGGAACGAGTATCTCAGCATCATTGCTATACTTAAAATCATTGCTAGAGGATTCGCCATATTTTTCCCCGCTATATCTGGAGCACTTCCATGTATTGGCTCATACATAGCATTCTGTTTTCCTGATCTAGTTTTTTCACCCAGAGAGGCAGAGGGTAACATGCCAAGAGATCCGGTTAGCATAGAAGCAGCATCGGACAATATATCGCCAAACATGTTTGTTGTAACAATTACGTCAAATTGTTTCGGGTTTCTGATTAATTGCATTGCTGCATTATCGACGTACATATGTGTTAATTTAATATTTTTATATTTTTTTTGTGTTTTGGAAACAACTTCTCTCCAAAGTAGTGTTGATTCAAGCACGTTGGCTTTATCTACGGAACAAACAATCTTTTTTCTTTTTTTCGCTAACTCGAAAGCTACTTTTGCGATTCTTTCAATTTCATCAGTTTCATAGACTAATGAGTTAATTCCTCTTCTTTTTCGTGCCCCTATTTTTTTTATACCTCTGGGTCTACCAAAATATATGCCTCCTGTAAGTTCGCGAACAATCATTATATCTAAATTTGAAATAATTTTTGGTTTAAGGGTCGAGGCATTGAGCAAAGAATCAAAGACGATCGCGGGTCTTAAATTAGCAAAAAGCTTTAATTCTTTTCTTAGAGTTAAAAGAGCTCGTTCAGGCCTTTTCGCGAAAGGAATATTTTCCCATTTTTTGCCGCCAACAGCTCCTAGGAGAATGGCGTCAGATTTTTTTGCTTCGTTCAATACACTACTGGTGATAGGGGTTCCATGGATATCGTAGGATGCTCCTCCGATTTCCTTTTCGATCATTTCTAGATTACAATTTGTTTTTGAATTGATCTGGAGAATAATTTTTTTAGCCTCATCCATTATCTCAGGACCAATTCCATCACCCGCTAACATTAATATATTCTTTTTCATTCTTTAATTCCAAAGCCAGGGTTGATTCTTTTTTTGATTTCTCTCAAATCTATCTATTTGTCGGACTTTTTCTATAGTCAGAGCTATGTCATCGAGTCCGTTGAGTAAACAATGCTTTCTGAATTGATCAATCTCAAATTTAATTATTTTGTTCTTTTCGATTCTTATTGATTGAGATTTTAGATCAATTTTAAATTTTATACTCGGATCATTTGTGGTTTTTTGAAGCAATGCATCGGTTTCTTTATTACTAAGTTTTACTGGCAGAATCCCGTTTTTGAAGCAATTATTATAGAAAATGTCGGCATAACTGGGTGCTATTATGCATCTGATGCCAAAGTCCAGCAATGCCCAAGGNGCATGTTCNCTTGAAGATCCNCATCCAAAATTTTCNCCTGTTATCAGAATCTNTCTTTTTTTNTAAACTTTTTTATTAAGCAAAAAATCCTTTTTTAATTTCCCTTTCTCATCATAGCGTAAGTCATAAAATAAGCTTTTTCCTAATCCAGTTCTTTTTATTGTNTTGAGGAATTGCTTTGGAATGATCATGTCCGTATCCACGTTGATCATGGGAAAAGGAATTACAGTAGAGTCTAGAATGGTGAATTTTTTCATTTACTATAGTAATTTTCTAACATCAATTATTTGACCGGCGATTGCAGCAGCAGCAGCCATTTGAGGATTCATAAGATGTGTTCTTCCNCCTCGACCCTGNCTTCCNTCAAAATTTCTATTTGAAGTTGAGGCACATCTTTGTCNAGGTTTGAGTTTATCAGCATTCATTGCCAGACACATTGAGCATCCTGGTTCTCGCCATTCAAACCCAGCTTTGGTAAATATTTCATCTAATCCTTCGTCTTCGGCTTGTTTTTTTACTAACCCGGATCCAGGAACAATTATTGCCGTGGTATTCTTTGAAACCTTTTTNCCTTTCGCAACCTGGGCCGCAAGTCTCAAGTCCTCTATTCTNCCGTTCGTACATGATCCGATAAAAACATAATCGATTTTAATATCAGTGATCTTCTTATGAGAGGATAGCCCCATGTACTTAAGTGATCTGGTGATTTGNGATCTCCTTGCTTGGTTAGTNTCTTTTTTTGGATTTGGAACTTTTCCAGAAACCCCAACNACATCTTGAGGACTTGTGCCCCAACTAACTTGCGGTTCTACTGTAGGTGCTTCTAGGATTATTTCTTTATCATAGACTGCCCCTTTGTCGGACGGTAGCTTTCTCCAATATTTAATTGCTTTTTCCCAGTCATTTCCCTTTGGTGCCATTGGGCGGTTTTTGATGTAATTGAAGGTTGTGTTATCTGGCGCAATCAATCCAGCTCTTGCCCCTGCCTCTATTGACATATTGCAAATACTCATCCGAGCTTCCATTGAAAGTTTTTCGATAGTTTTTCCAGCGTATTCAATTACGTGCCCTGTTCCGCCAGCCGTTCCGATTTTACCGATGATAGCTAAAATNAAATCTTTAGAANAAACACCACCCGCAATACCACCNTTTATTGTAACACGCATATTTTTTGCTGGTNATTGAATTAATGTTTGTGTGGCAAGAACNTGTTCGACTTCGGATGTTCCAATACCAAANGCTAATGCTCCAAAGGCACCATGTGTTGAAGTGTGTGAATCTCCACAAACAATAGTCATNCCTGGCAATGTAAAGCCTTGTTCCGGTCCNACGATGTGAACAATTCCTTGTCTAATATCTTGCATAGAAAAAAAATTAATTTTAAAATTTTTACAATTTTTTGCCAAAGTCTCTATTTGCAACTTTGACTCTTTATCGGAGANTCCTTTTTTTCTATCAGTTGTTGGGACATTATGATCGGCGACCGCAAGAGTTGCCCTTGATCTGCGTACTCCTCTTTTTGAAGCCAATAGACCTTCAAAAGCTTGTGGACTGGTTACCTCGTGAATTAGATGCCTATCAACGTAGATTAGACAGGTNCCATCTTTTTGTTTATTTATAAGATGATTTGTCCAGATTTTATCAAATAGGGTTTTTGGTTTAGCCATTCTTCTATCTCTAAATCTTTCACAGGCTATTTCTTCTGGTCTTCTTGAATCTCCTTGTTTTCGCCTATATTAGATTCATTTTTCTTATCGATTATTTTTTCTTTNATTCCNGCTTTGCTTTCTTCCTCAGTCTTTGGCTTAGAGCNTTGNTGGGGCTNTTTGTTGACTTTATTTTCAGCCTTTTCCTTCACTTCGGAGNTGGTNTTTGTTTTTGCATCGTNTCCCGTCGTTTCTTGAGGCAAAGCTACCTTTTCCTTTAAATCTTTTGTTATGATNTTTTCCTGCGTAATNCTTGCGCTTTTTCCTGATCTTTCTCTGAGATAATAGAGTTTTGCCCTTCTAACACCTCCTTTTGCAGAAATCGTAATTTTTTCAATTTTTGGCGAAAATAAAGGAAATACTCTTTCAACTCCTTCTCCAAACGAAATTTTTCTGATCGTAAAAGATGAATTTATGCCAGCATTCTTTTTTGCAATACACGCTCCCTCAAAAATCTGTATCCTTTCTCTGCTTCCCTCGGTGACTTGCATGTGTACCTTTATTGTGTCTCCAGAAGAAAAGTCAGGAATTTTTCTTTTTTCTGTCAGATCTTTGATTTGTTGCTTTTCTATTTCTTCAATTATCTTCATTCTTATATTTTTTATTTTAGCAATCTACCTTCTTTAAATTGTTTCCATAAGTCGGATCGTCGCTTTTTAGTTATTTGTAAGGATTTTTTATATCTCCATTCTTGNATTCTTTCATGGTGTCCAGAAACTAGCACTTTCGGAACTTTTAGTCCTTTCCACTTTTGTGGTCGAGTATAGTGTGGATATTCTAATAATCCAGCCTCAAATGTTTCTTCTTCCAATGATTNCTNATTTCCCAATACTCCAGGTTGCAACCTTAAGCAGGCGTCAATTATAANCATCGAAGCCGGTTCTCCTCCTGATAGTAGGTAATCTCCGATACTAATTTCNTCAATGTTATTAATTTTTATAAATCTTTCATCTATCCCTTCGTATCTTCCACAAATTATCGTAATTTCTTTCTTTTTTGCTAATTGTTTTACTTTCGATTGATCNAGTACTTTTCCACGGGGTGTNGGGTATATAAGAGCATGATTGCTCTTTTTTGTTAATTTTAGGGATTTAAGNGCTGAATCAAGAATATCGGGTCTCATTATCATTCCACTTCCACCTCCAAACGGAGCATCATCGACCCTGTAATTCTTATCTTCTGCAAATTTTCGTATATCAATAATTGATAATTTCCAAGTTTTGTTTTGTAGNGCCTTTCCAGCTAATGAACAGCCCAAAGNCCCCGGGAACATTTTTGGAAATAATGTTAAAATATTGACTGACCATGGCATTTTCTTCTTTTTCATTATTTTTTTCCCAGCTANCNATAGTAATTATCAAGGATCTGTTGATCTTTAAGTATCGAGCATTTTTTATTTTAATGGATTATTAACATTATATCAGTTGCAAAATGTATATCAAATGCAGGTGGCNAATATCNTAAGATAATAGAATTGGGANGTAAATTTAGGATNAGCTTTTCGGCTTATCCTTAATNTCCTCTTTTGTTGTGGTCTTTGCATCAGGNGCAGCCTCAGCAGCCTTNGCATCAGGCGCAGCCTCAGCAGCCTTTGCATCAGGCGCAGCCTCAGCAGCCTTTGCATCAGGCGCAGCCTCAGCAGCCTTTGCATCAG
>PARU01000003.1 GCA_002712065.1 Rickettsiales bacterium
AATGAGATTGAGTTTGTTGGCCTTCCAGCTGATTTTGCGAACGCATTGCTTCAGGGGGAAGGAGAGGTAGCAAAAAATGCACTAAAAAGGCTCTTCATAAATGGTACAATCGGTTTTTTAGGTATGTTTGATCCCGCTACTGACATGGGAATCCCCAAGGTCGATGAAAACTTTGGAGAAACGTTAGCAGTCTGGGGTGTTCCTGAAGGTCCATATCTTGTTTTACCTATTTTGGGACCCACTAACTTGAGAGATGCATTTGGAAAAGTTCCGGATAGCTTTATGGATCCGTTATCTTATGCTTATGGATCACAAGGCAGCGTAGATGCGGCTTCAATTACCAGAAGAGGAATAGAAGGCGAGGCTGAGTTAGCCGAGTATGTGGATGTCCTTGAAGATATAAAAAGAGATTCTCTAGATTTTTACGCAACCATCAGAAGTCTACAAAGGCAACGAAGAGAAAATACCATACGTGACGGTCAGGCTCCCGATCCGTTGTTAGAGGACGATGAATCAAAGTGTTGTATCGAGCCACTGAGCTTTGATGATGACAGACAATAAAAAGATTCCACTTAAAATATTCTTGCTAACAATAGTCTTCTTCACTCTTTCAGGAAGATTCTTGCTAGCAGGAAGTTTTCCTGAAGCGCAAAAATTCATTGAAGATTTTGGCAACCATGCCATTGAATCGCTAGCGGAAAATGGACTAACGGATCAAGTTAGAATGGATCGTTTCAGGAATTTATACAAAAAAGATTTCGCAACGAATGCAATTGCGAGGTTTGTGCTAGGCCCTTATTGGAAAAAATCTTCCAAAGAAGATCGGAAAACGTTTGCTAAACTACTCGAGGATTATGTAGTGATCTCCTATGCGCCAAAATGGAAACATTATTCTGGAGAGACCTTCTCAGTTTATGATTCTATTCAAGAGAGCTCTAAAATTATCTTAGTTAGATCGGATGTAACCCCAAACGAAGGAACATCTATCAAGCTCGACTGGAGGGTTGGCAGTGATAGTCCTTTCAGAATCTACGACATAACAGTAGAGGGAGTGAGCATGATAGTAACCCAACGATCCGAATTTATGTCTGTCATTAAAAATGGTGGAGGAACCATCGCTCCACTTATCACCGCACTCGAAGAGAAGCTAAAAAACTTAAAACAATAATCTGAACGACAAAAACTATGAATTCTTGTTTATTGGTGGTGGGCCCGCCAGGACTCGAACCTGGGACATCACCGTTATGAGCGGCGTGTTCTAACCAGCTGAACTACGGGCCCGAAGGAAAATTTTCTTGGTCATTTATTACTTAAAATTATGTTGTGTCAAGAAAACTCTGCAATCTTCTTGATCGGCTAGGGTGCTTAAGTTTTCTTAAAGCTTTTGCTTCTATTTGTCGAATCCTCTCACGTGTAACTGAAAATTGTTTTCCCACTTCTTCCAAAGTGTGATCAGAGTTCATGCCAATTCCAAAGCGCATTCGTAAAACCCTCTCTTCTCTAGCGGTCAAGGTAGCTAAGACTCTCGTAGTTATTTCTCTTAGATTTTCGTGAGCGGCTGCATCGATAGGAATAGTTGCGTTTTTATCTTCTATAAAATCGCCAAGATTGCTATCGTCCTCTTCACCAACAGGAGTTTCCAGACTAATTGGTTCTTTTGCGATCTTCAGCACCTTTCTTACTTTCTCCATCGGCATGCCCAGTTTCTGGCTTAATTCTTCAGGTTGGGGTTCACGGCCAAGTTCATGTAACATTTGTCGAGATGTTCTAACTAATTTGCTTATAGTCTCAATCATATGCACAGGGATACGGATAGTTCTCGCTTGATCAGCGATTGATCGGGTTATCGCTTGCCTGATCCACCAAGTAGCATAAGTTGAAAACTTGTAACCTCTCCTGTACTCAAATTTATCAACCGCTTTCATGAGTCCTATATTTCCTTCTTGAATCAAATCAAGAAATTGCAAACCACGATTTGTATATTTCTTTGCAATTGAAATAACTAACCTTAAATTGGCCTCCACCATCTCCTGCTTAGCAAAACTAGCTTCCCTCTCGCCTTGCTGAATTTGCTTTACAACATTCTTGAAATTTCGNCTAGGAAGACCAGAAGCGGNAGAAATTTCTAAAATCTTTTTCAGAATCTCCGTGATATCATTCTTTTTNTTAACAAATTGCTTCCAATTTTTTTCCTTCTTCTTTTTTATAGAAGCTAGCCAATTATGTCCTAGCTCAAAATTCAAATATTCTTTTAAGAAGCTCTCACGACTCACTTTGCTTTCAGATGACATTTTTAAGAGTTTGCCTTCTAGGTTAGTTAACCTTCTGTTAAGACCATATAACTGATCCACCAACTGCTCAAAACGAGAGTTATTGATGTGAATCTTCATCAATAGATTCTTAAAACTATCCCTAAGAGCCTTATATTTCTCCATCTGGGTATCGCTAAGCTNCTTTCCCGATTGATAGCAATTCATGTATTTTGATTGTAATTCAAAAAATTCATGATAGTTCTTATCAATTTTTTCAAATGTCTTCATAACTTTTGGTCGAAGATTCTCTTCGATCATAGCAAGAGACATGCCTATTTGATCATCATCATAGTCTTCTCTGGAAGTGTCACCCTGCTCAGAAGAGTTATTTTTTTTTCTTTCGTTATCTTTGCCACGATCTTGATCTCCATCTTCATTCTTTTCTTTCTCCGAAACTTTTTTCTCTTCGGTAAGAGGATTGGAATTGTCATCAGTTTCAGCATTAGCAACATAAGAGCTTTTCTCTATATTTTCACTACCGGTAAAGCTGTCAATATCAATCACTTCCCTTAGCAACATACGACCTTCCTTCAAAGCATTGTGCCAATGCACTATAGCTCTAAAAGTTAAAGGACTTTGACAAACACCATCTATCATCCTGTTCTTTCCTAATTCAATTTTTTTTGCAATATCGATTTCTCCTTGGCGAGATAGTAACTCAACATTACCCATTTCTCTTAGATACATTCTAACCGGATCATCCGTACGACCAGCTCCAGATTGATCGCCTCTCGATAAATTAGATTTATTAAATGAACTCAATAGTAGATCAAGACCTAAAATCTTAATTCCTGATTCTGAAAACTTTTTCTCTATTGTTTTGAGCTTTGCCTTGGTCAGATTCTCACCTTCAAGAGCAGATTGTATCTCCGACATTTCAATGGAACCCTTCTTTCTCTTCTCTTCTATAAGACCTCGAAGAATTACCGACTTTGATTGTTTTTTTATTTTATCTTTAGCAGATAGCGAGCGCTTCTTAGTTTTCGTTTCGACGGGAATTTGGCTTTTTTTTTGCGCGCGACTGCTAGATTGCTTTTTTGATTTAAGTCTTTGATCTTTTTTAAATCGACTTTTCTTCTCTAATTTTACTTTATTTTTTATGGATCCCTTAGAGAGGACAATAGGTTTTTTCTTACCAAGAGAAGGTTTTGACTTAGTGTCCTCCTTGGTCTTGCTGTTTTTTTTCATCTTCTTGTTAACCATAGAAAACTTATATAAGAAAACTATTAAATTTCAATCAACTAAATTAAATTTTTATCTTGCCGAATCTAGCTCTATTTCTTGTTTTCTAAGCGAAACTAACCTACCTGCATCCTCAGCTTTTCCTGTTTTTGAAAACACTTTACCCGCCTCTTTCCTTTCCTGTTTAAGAGTTAGGGAATGATATCGATTAAGAATGCCTTTTAATCCCAAGAAAACTTCCTGCTTTTTGGCTCCAGGTTTGGTAAATAGTGCATGTACAGTTATCTCTTGAGTAGATATTAACTTGATCTCGTTTTTCAAGCTCCTTGACTCTAAATGTTGCATGATTCTTTCCATTGATAAATCATTCTTACCCACCAAAGAAAGAATTTCCCTCCTAATTTTCTCTAATTTTTTAGAAGAAAAATCTANCTTAGCAAGATTATCTACACTNCGTTGATCTTCTGCATTCTCTTGATCTTCTAAGACAAAAGGGTGATTAATCATTAAAAGAAGAAGAATCTTTTGTAACANAAGAAGCGGATCAGTTTTTTTCTGATTTGCCACAAATGAATCTTGTTTAGTAGAAGAGAATGGTAATGCTTTTCCTGAAGTTTCTTTTTTGAACATCCGGAACTTTTCCCAGATCATTTTTTTAAAGAAATTCTCATATTCTCTTCGAACCTTGGAATCAACTATCAATCGAGTTTTTTCCAATAACCGACTTTCAAAATAAGCTCGACGTTCTGGCGTATCCAAACGCTGGACTGAGCTTTCGACATTCCAAATAAATTCCGATAAAGACATAGCTCTTTCAAGAANTAATTTAAATTCATTCAACCCTTTATTTTTAATGTAACTATCTGGATCATCACCATCAGGAATGCTAGCAAAGGATAAGGATTTTCCTGGTTTAAGTAGTGGAAAAGCTTTATCGGCAACTCTACACATCGCATCTCTTCCTGAAGAATCGCCATCTAAACAAATGATGGGTTCCGCAGCATACTTCCAAGTTTGTAATAGGTGATCCTCGGTAAGCGCAGTGCCAAGAGAAGATACTGCATTGCTTAAACCGGCCTGATGAAGACTAATTACATCTAAATAACCTTCCACAACAATAATCTGGTTAGATTTATAAATCGATTGTCGCGCCTGAAAAAGACCATAAAGAGTTTTTCTTTTCTCAAAAAGAATCGTCTCTGGAGAATTAAGATACTTAGGATCTCTGCCAAAAATTGTCCTACCACCAAATGCAATTACTCGATCTCTAGAATCAATAATAGGAAAAATTATTCTACCCCTAAATCTATCAATAATTTTACCCCTTGATTCATTTTTTACTCCCAAACCAGCCTTGATTATCAGATCCTCGGAAAAATCTTTACTAATAAGATAAGAGGTTAGGGCATTTATTTGATCTGGCGCAAAACCAATATGAAAGTATTCAATAGTTTTTAAAGNAATTCCTCTTTCCANCAAATATTTTTTAGCATGAGANGCNTTAGGGTCTCTTAATTGATCCTGGAACCAATTNAAAGCTACATTCAAGATTTTCCGTAAATTTTCNAANTCACCNCTCTGTTTCTCNTTGACTTCGAAAACTTCTGGAATTTTCACTCCCGCTTGATTTGCCAATATTCTCACNGCCTCAGGAAAAGAAAAGCCTTCCGTCTCCATCAAAAAAGTAAATATGTCTCCATGAAAGCCGCTGCTAAAGCAGTGATAAAACCCTTTATCATCNTTAACGGTAAACGATGGAGTTTTTTCCTGTTTAAATGGACTGAGCCCTATAAATTCTCGACCCCTCCTTCGAAGCTTAACTTTTTTACCCACAATCTCGGAAACTAAGATTCTGGACTTTATAGTATCTAAAAAACTAGAAGTAAATTTCATAACTTAATAATAGTGGCATTAATATCTATCAAACTAAATGTTCTTTAAGGAGTTTGCCAGCAATACTCAAGTCCATTTGTCCTGAATATTTTTCTCGCAAAAACGACATCACCTTTCCCATATCCCTAACATCCTTNGCNCCCAATTCACTGATCGTTGACTTAACAATAGTTTTAACCTCATTTTCACTTAGNTGCTTAGGCAAAAAATTCTTAATATGGTTTATTTCCTCCTTTTCTTTATCGGCCAATTCAAGACGGTTACCTTTTTCATAAAACTCAATGCTTTCTTTCCTCTGTTTAATCATTGACTGCAATAACTTTAATATCGCATCATCGTTNAATCCGNTANCATTACCCTTGGATCTCTCTGCAATATCTCGGTCCTTAAGTGCCGCCAATATCAAACGCAAGGTAGACGTTTTCGTTTGGTTTTTAGCCTTTAAAGCTTCCTGAAGAGAAACTGATATTTGTTTTCGTAACATAATGGAAGAAACCCAACAATTCTGAAAGNAGTCTACATCAAAAAGCAAAACTGTTCAACGAGAAGAAATAAATTAAGCTACTGAAAAATAAGGAAATATTTTTAATCAATACTCTTGACCTTGGCATAAGTTTTGCTTATCAAATGATATGTGAGTAATATGTCTTAACTCTAACCATCTTTAGGTAAAATAAAACGATTCAGAAAATAAAAATCCCCAACAACAATATAACAGCTATATTGATTCTTGCTGATGGGACTGTTTTCTGGGGAAAAGGCATTGGCGAAGAGAAAATTACAAGTGGAGAAATATGTTTNAATACATCCATTACTGGCTANCAAGAAATTCTTACTGACCCTTCCTATGCNGACCAAATAATTACCTTCACATTCCCACACATAGGAAATGTTGGAACTAATTCCGATGATATGGAATCAGCAAAACCAGTAGCTAAAGGTTTAATTGTGAAAGGCAATATAACCAANCCAGCAAATTTTAGAAGTGTCTTNTCTTTTGAAAAATGGTTAAAAAAATTTGGCCTNGTNGGAATATCNGGCATAGATACCAGAAAATTAACAGAAAAAATTAGAGAGAACGGATCATTAAATGGGGTTATACAACACAGCAAGAATAGAAAGTTTAATTTTTATAAAATACGAAATGCGTTAAAANAATGTCCAAACATGGAAGGCCTTGATCTTGCAATCAAAGTTTCAACAAAGAAGCCCTATGTTTGGAAAAAAGGAAAGTGGAAATTAAAGGGCAATTTACAGAAAAAGAATCTAAATCATTACCATGTGGTGGCAATAGATTATGGAGCGAAAAGAAATATACTAAGATGCTTGAGTGNAAATAATTGTAAAATTACGGTTGTTCCTGCAAAAGAAAGTGCAAAAAAAATTCTCAATAGAAAGCCCGATGGTATTTTTTTATCCAATGGNCCTGGCGATCCTGCGGCAACAGGANCTTATGCGGTACCAATAGTAAAGGAATTGACAAAATCTAATCTTCCTATTTTCGGTATTTGCCTAGGTCATCAACTACTAGCAATTACCTTAGGCGCTAAAACAAAAAAGATGCATCATGGCCATAGAGGAGCTAACCATCCGGTAAAAAATCTAAAGAGAAAAAGAGTTGAGATTACAAGTCAGAATCATGGATTTGTTGTCGACTCCNAAACAATACCAAAAGGCGTCGATGTAACACATCTGTCCCTATTTGATAACTCAATTGAGGGAATTAAGGTAAAAAATAAACCAATTTTTTCCGTTCAATTTCATCCTGAAGCTTCNCCAGGACCACAAGACACACAATATTTATTTGATCAGTTTGTAATGCTTATGAAAAAAAATGCCAAAAAGAAATGATATAAAGAAAATTCTCATAATTGGCGCTGGACCTATAATAATCGGTCAAGCATGCGAATTTGATTATTCAGGAACTCAGGCCTGCAGAGCCCTAAAAGAAGAGGGCTACAAAGTNATACTNATAAATTCTAACCCGGCAACNATTATGACTGATCCGGAAACTACGGATATAACTTATATAGAGCCAATTACTCCAAATATCATTGAAAAAATTATAGAAAAGGAAAGACCTGATGCCTTGCTCCCAACCATGGGTGGTCAAACAGCCCTCAATACTGCTTTAACACTCGATAAAAAAGGTATCCTTAAAAAATTTAGTGTAGAACTTATCGGTGCAAATAAAAAAGCAATTGATCGTGCCGAAGATAGAGAGCTCTTCAGAGAATGCATGCTTAATATTGGCCTAGAGTGCCCAAAAGGCCTTCTAGCTCATAATTTAGAAGATGCCAGAAAAGCGCTCAAGAAGATAGGTACTCCACTAGTTATAAGGCCATCATATACTTTGGGCGGAACTGGTGGCGGTATTGCTAATAATAAAAAAGAATTCGAAAGAATAGTCTCCAAGGGTCTGGATGCGTCTCCAACTCGTGAAGTTTTAATTGAAGAATCTGTCGCTGGATGGAAGGAATACGAAATGGAGGTGGTGCGAGATAAGAATGATAATTGTATTATTGTCTGTTCAATTGAAAATGTAGATCCCATGGGTACTCATACTGGAGACTCCATAACGGTGGCACCGGCCCTAACATTAACTGATAAAGAATATCAATTAATGCGAAATGCATCAATCTCGGTTCTTAGAGAGATTGGCGTCGAGACAGGGGGATCAAATGTTCAATTTGCCATTAATCCCAAGAATGGAAAAATGGTGATAATTGAAATGAATCCGAGAGTATCAAGATCTTCTGCGCTGGCTTCTAAAGCCACAGGATTTCCAATAGCAAAAATAGCTGCGAAACTTGCTGTTGGTTTTACGTTAGATGAATTAACTAATGACATTACAAAAACTACTCCAGCATCTTTTGAGCCAACAATTGATTACATTGTAACTAAAATTCCGCGCTTTGCTTTTGAAAAATTTCCAGGAACCGAGCCTCTTCTTACCACCTCAATGAAATCAGTTGGGGAAGCAATGTCTATAGGGCGTACATTTCCTGAATCTCTGCAAAAGGCACTCAGATCAATGGAAACTGGGTTTAATGGTTTAGATAAAATAAAGAACAATTTTTCAAAAAGAAAAAATTTTCATCTATTGAAACAAAATTCACCTGATAAAATTTTCAGAATTGCTCAAGCGCTCAGATCAGGGCTAAGTATAGAAAAGATACAACAAATAACTAAATACGATAAATGGTTCATTGAGCAATTAAAAATAATCACAGACACAGAAAAGATTCTCAAGAATAAAAAGATTCCCCTCAATAGAGAGCTCTTGATAAGAGTTAAATCTTTGGGCTTCTCTGATAAAAAAATAGCCGAGATAAGAGGATCCGAAGAAAAAATAGTAAAAAAATTAAGAGAGAGGTTAAAAGTAAGCCCAATTTTTAAAAGAGTCGATACATGTGCTTCCGAATTTCCTTCTACAACCTCTTATATGTATTCGACATACGAAGAGAATACTTTCTCACAAATAAAAGGCTGCGAAAGCAAGCCAAGCCAAAAAAAGAAAGTGATAATTTTGGGAGGTGGCCCAAATAGAATTGGGCAAGGAATTGAATTTGATTATTGCTGCGTTCATGCATCATATGCCCTAAAACAGATAGGGATTGAGTCAATAATGGTTAACTGCAACCCAGAAACCGTATCTACGGATTACGACACCTCTGATAAACTCTACTTCGAACCACTAACAGAAGAAGANGTCCTCGAAATAGCAAAAAAAGAGAAATCAAAAGGAACCCTGCTCGGAATCATTGTACAATTTGGAGGCCAAACCCCACTTAAATTATGTAAGGCATTAAAGGAATCGAAAATACCTATACTTGGNACATCTCCCGATGCTATAGACTTAGCAGAAGATAGAAAAAGATTTAAAGAACTCCTTCTAAAAATCAACCTCAAACANCCCAGAAATGGAATTGCAAAGAGCAGAAAAGAAGCCATAGCAATAGCCAGAGAGATTGGATTTCCAATTATCATTCGTCCATCATACGTTCTTGGTGGAAGAGCTATGGAAATAGTTCATCAAGAGAAATTACTTAAGAGTTATATCGATGAAGCTGTTCAGGTCTCCGGAAATAGTCCCGTACTAATTGACAGATATTTAAAAGATGCAATTGAAATAGATGTAGATGCATTGTCGGATGGGAAAAATGTTTATATTGCTGGAATAATGGAACACATAGAAGAAGCTGGAATACATTCAGGTGATTCAGCTTGTTCATTACCTCCAAGATCTCTATCAGATACCCAAATAAAGAAAATAAAAAGTCAAACCGTAGCACTAGCAAAAGCCTTAAATGTAATAGGATTAATGAATATCCAATTTGCCATACAAGATGAAGAAATATACATCCTAGAAGTAAACCCCAGAGCAAGTCGTACAGTGCCATTTGTCTCAAAAGCCACCGGAATTCCAATAGCAAAGCTTGCAACAAAAGTTATGGTAGGAGAAAAAATTAATTTTAAAAAACTAAAATTTTCTACGCCCAAACATATTTCTGTAAAAGAATCTGTCTTTCCTTTTGCTAGATTCCCGGGGGTAGATTTAATACTTGGGCCAGAAATGAAATCCACTGGAGAAGTCATGGGAATAGATAAAAATTTTTCTATTGCTTTTGCAAAGGCACAGATTAGTAGCGGAACCAACTTACCAATTTCTGGAACAGCCTTTATCTCTGTCAAAGACAAAGACAAGGTACCTATAGCTAAATCATGCAGAAAGTTAGTAAATATTGGCTTCATTCTTTCCGCAACAAAAGGAACAGCACAATATCTAAAAAAGAAAAATATTAAGGTTAAGGAAATTAAAAAAGTTTATGAAGGATCCCCGAATGTTGTAGACGCATTGAAAGAAAATAAGATTCAGTTGGTCATAAATACAACTGAAGGGGTTGGATCAATTGCTGATAGTTTTTCTTTGAGAAGAACAACGCTCAAAAAAAATATCCCTTATTATACGACTGTTGCAGGAGCCAACGCTGCTGTAGATGCAATAGAAGCCATAAAGAATGGGGATCTAAAAATAAAATCATTACAATCACATATTGCTTAAATGATACCTCTATTTTAAAAATGCCAAATAAATTAAGAGACAGGACATGTTGGTTAGTAACAGAAGGTTTTGCGGGAATGGAAAATCAATGTTTAGGTTTAGCAAAAGCATTGGACTTAAAATTTACCTTTAAGAAAGTAGATCTGCGCTTTCCCTGGAAATATCTTCCTGCACAATTATGCTTTCCTGCTCTTACTTATTTGTCAGCAAAAACTGCATCAATTAGCCCGCCATGGCCAAAAATATTAATTAGCTGTGGAAGAATGGGGGCAATCATCTCAAAGGCGATAAAAAAAATAAGTAAAGAAAAGATTTTTACGATTCATATTCAGAATCCAAGAACTAATTTAAGAGATTTTGATTTGGTGATTATTCCAAAGCATGATGGAGTAACCGGAAAAAATGTCTTACTTTCAGATTGTGCTATCCATCACATTACACCAAAGTTATTAAAAAAAAATAAAGCGGACTTTAATCGAAGATTCTCAGTATTACCTAAACCAATAGTTGGTGTCCTCGTGGGTGGATCAAGTAAGAGCCATAAATTTAATCAATCAAATCTAACGGAACTCATCAGCAAACTAAAAGATTTACATAACAAGACGGGGTGTAGTTTTGCTATTTCTCCATCTAGAAGAACAGGGGAAGAGTTTGTAAAGCTCATAAAAAATAGCCTTAAAAAAATACCAAAATATGTCTGGAATCAGAGAAGTGCGAACCCTTACCTTGGAATACTATCTTCAGCAGACACGATTATTGTAACATGTGAGTCAGTTTCTATGATTAGTGAAGCCTGCGCCACTGGGAAACCAGTTTATTTGTTTCAATATGAAGGCAAATCAAAAAGAATCAAAAAATTTCACGAAATGGTGTATAAAAGGGGCTACGCCAAGCCATTAAACGACTCTTTAGAAAAATGGACATACAAAATTCCAAACGACACAAAAATAATTGCCAGTCAAATTAAAACAAGATTTAATAAAGTAGTTTTATGACATTAATCAATGCGATAAAAAATAACTCTAGAAAAATTCTTGATCCTTTTACTCATTGGGAAATTGATAAACCGCTTTCTGAAGAAATGCTCAAAGAGATTTGTCAAACGAAAATATCTGATGCCCCCAGACTTTACGATGGAACAAGAGCGGCTGATAAAACCGGAGATGGTTTGGATGGAACACTCCGTTATTATTTAGATAAAAATAATATTCATCAACATCCAGCATTAAAATTACTTGTAGATGAATTGCTAAATAATGAATCTGTTAGATATTTAGGATCTATATTAAATAAAGATTTGAGTGGATCTTTTCTAAGGATTGAAATTATTGCTGACAGGAATGGTTTTTGGTTAGAACCTCATACTGATATTAAGGAAAAATTAATGTCCATGCTCTTATATGCAAATCCATATAAGGAATCTGAGAATCTCGGAACTGATTTTTATACATCAGATCTAAAAATTTCCAAGACAGTGCCTTACAAACATAATTATGGTTATATGTTCACTAGAGGAAAAAATACATTGCACGGTCTTGAAAAAAAAGAGATCATAAAAGAAAGAAGATCTATACAAATCAACTATGTAACATTTGAAACCGACTGGAATGTTTAGGTGATAAAAAAGACTAAAAAAAATCATCACTCAAAAGTTATTATTGTTGGATCTGGAGCGGCTGGTTATACCGCTGCTATTTATGCCGCAAGAGCAAATCTTTCTCCAGTTATTATATCCGGATCACAGTCAGGTGGACAGCTAACCATCACAACTGATGTTGAAAATTATCCTGGTTTTTCAAAAATTATCCAGGGACCATGGCTAATGGAAGAGATGAAAAAGCAAGCAGAAAATGTCGGTGCTAAAATTTATAATGATCATATTACGCGAGTGGACCTATCAAAAAAACCCTTCACCTGTTATGGGGATTCGGGAACAATCTATACTAGCAAAACATTAATTATTGCTACTGGGGCTAATGCTCGTTGGTTAGGACTATCCAGTGAAACAAAATTTCAAGGTCATGGCGTTTCTGCATGCGCAACCTGTGATGGTTTTTTCTTCAAAAACAAGGTAGTTGCTGTAGTAGGAGGTGGAAACACTGCTGCTGAAGAAGCAGTATATTTAACAAATCACGCGAAAAAAGTTTATTTAATTCACAGACGAAACAGCCTGAGATCTGAGAAAATCTTACAAGACAGAATCTTTAAAAATAAAAAAATAGAAATTTTATGGAATAATATAGTTGAAGAGGTGATCGGGAAAGAAGATCCTCCAAAAGTAACAAGCGTTAAATTAAAAAATCTTAAAACTAAAAAAACAAGAGATTTAAAGATTGATGGATTATTTATAGCAATCGGCCATGATCCAGCTACAAAAATTTTTAAGGGACAAGTAGAGACTGATAGTGATGGATATATTATCACATCAAAATATGGGACCTCAACAAGTATACCTGGCGTATTTGCGGCCGGAGACGTAATGGACAAGATATACCGTCAAGCNGTAACAGCAGCAGGATTCGGCTGCATGAGCGCACTTGAAGCTGAAAAATTTTTAGCCGAGGACTAGGATTTTCCGTCAATANAGGATTCTAAACCTCTAACAATTTCTAAATTCTTTGGTGTATTNACTTTGAATTGTCTACCTAATTGTNCAACTCTTAATGATAACCAAGGCAATTCTAATTTCCGTCCCCTTCGCAAATCTTCATACATAGAGGCCCTATAATTAAAGGGCATAGCATCAATTATTCTTTCCCAATTTGCTAATGGATTTTCCNTAAAGCGAATCCCAAATTTTTCTGCAATCTCAAATACCTCCTCCATCACTAAATAAAAAAAGTCTCTGAGATCTTTATTGCGTCTTATTAACCCTATCGGTTTTTTGGTTAGAGTTGTCACGCCACTAAACGCAACCAGGAAAATAAACTTTTTCCAAATCTCCAAAGAAATATTTCCAGAAATATGGGTATCTATGTTTGCCTTGAGGCATAATTTCTTAAATTTTTCTATACTGGCTAAGGTCGATCTAGATTTGTTTTCTTTTATAACTCCAAAAATTAATTTTGCTAATTTTCCGTTATGATCGATAACCCCTGGTTTTGAAATCTTCGAAGAGATATGCGCAAGACCGCCAACAACATGATTGTTGCCAAGAGTTTTGCAAAGAATTTTTTCTGAATCTATACCGTTTTGGAAAGGTATAACTATAGATTTCTTGTCCAAGTTATATTTTAAATCATAAGATGCGTCCTCTAGGTCCCACATCTTAACACAATTCATAATAACATCAGCGATACCAGCGTCCCTGGAGCTTTCAAAGACAGAGGTTNGTTTGATAATTATATTTCCTAATGAGCTTTGAAGTCTTAAACCCTTTTTCGAAATACTGTGAAAGTGTTTTCCTCTTGCAACGAAACTGACATCGGCTCCAGAAATAGCTAATTTTGCTCCGAAGTAACCACCCACACCACCAGAACCCAAAATCAAAATTTTCATTCAAAGAAACTTNATCAGCTTAAGTTGCTAACAGCAGATTTTATTCTCTCGCAAGCCTCTTCTAACTTCTTCATAGATGTTGCGAATGAAATTCTAAAAAATGGGGATGATCCAAATGCTCCTCCGGGCACGACTGCAACTTCGGCTTCTTCTAATAAATACATCGCAAGGTCCTCATCCGACATAATCGCTTTACCAGAAGTCGTTTTCTTACCAATCAAGTCACCACAAGAAGGATAAACATAAAACGTTCCGCTGGCATTAAGACAATTTATGCCGGGAGATTCGTTCAGAAATTTAACTACGTAATCTCTCCTTTTCATAAAGCTAAGACTACGTTCCTTAACATAAGATTGATCACCATTTAATGCTTCAACTGCAGCCGCTTGACTTATAGAAGAAGGACTTGAGGTTCCTTGAGATTGAATTTTTGTCATTGCGCTAATTAATTCTTGGGACCCACCAGCAAAACCAATGCGCCAACCGGTCATCGCATAGGATTTTGAAACCCCATTCATAGTAAGGGTGCGATTAGTAAGCTTAGGTTCAATTTGGGCAATTGTATAAAATTTAAGATTATCATAAATTACATGCTCATAGATATCATCGCTCAAAACTAACACGTTAGGATGTTTTAGCAAAACCTCTGATAACGAACTAAGCTCATCTTGTGAATAAACTGCTCCTGTGGGATTACACGGCGAATTAATTATCAACCATTTTGTCTTTTCAGTTATTACTCTTGCAAGATCATCTGGTTGTAATTTGAAATTATTTTTTTCAGAACAATCGACATATACTGGTTTCCCACCAAATAATAGGACCATATCTGGGTACGATACCCAATAAGGAGCGGGTATAATAACCTCATCACCCTCATTTAATGTTGCCATAAAAGCATTGAATATAACATGCTTTCCCCCACAACCTGCTATAATCTGGCTTGTTGGAAATTCCAGCTGATTATCTTTTTTAAATTTTAATGCAATTGCNTCTTTTAACTCTTTCGTACCAGAAACATCAGTATATTTGGTATCGCCCTGATCGATTGCGTTTTTAGCAAAATCTTTTACATTATCCGCCGTATCGAAATCTGGTTCACCNGCCCCAAGAGTTATAATATCCCTTCCCTCGTCCAAAAGTTTTGTAACTCTAGCTGAAAGAGCCATTGTCGGAGAAGATTTTATCTGCTTTAAACGATTTGCAAGAAAAGACATAATGAAACAAAAAATTATATACTATTAAGTTACAATTTAGTTACTAAGCTTTAATGTTTATAAATATATAAATTTAATATTTCACTTCATAGACCAACTGAATCATATAAGCAATTTTTAGTTTAAAAAAATTAGTGCAAGATGTCCTTTAAGCTTTCAAAAGAGTTCAAGCCATCAGGTGATCAGCCAAATGCTATAAAAAAATTAGTCGATCAATATAAAAAAAAATACAAAAATCAAGTTTTGCTTGGAGTCACAGGATCGGGAAAAACCTTCACCGTCGCAAATGCAATTAAACAATTAAAAAAACCGACATTAATAATGGCGCCAAACAAGACTCTAGCTGCGCAGTTATATGGAGAAATGAAGGGATTNTTTCCAGAGAATGCTGTCGAATATTTTGTCTCATATTATGACTATTATCAACCCGAAGCATATGTTCCCAAAAGCGATATATACATAGAAAAAGAATCTTCGATAAATGAACAGATAGACAGAATGCGCCATTCTGCAACTAGATCGTTACTCGAAAGACAAGATGTAATAATTGTAGCAAGCGTATCATGTATTTACGGAATAGGAGATTCCGATACATATTCGTCGCTAACCATAAATTTACGAAAAAAACAGATAATAAACAGAAATGAGTTAATAGGAAAATTCGTAGAGCTTCAATACCAAAGAAATAACATCGAATTACGAAGGGGTAATTTTAGAGTCAAGGGAGATATTATTGAAATTTTTCCTGCACATTACGAAGATCAAGCATGGAAAATATCTTTTTTTGATAATGAAATAGAAAAAATTATAGAATTTGATCCTTTGACTGGCAAAAAGAACGCGGATCTTGAAAGCATAAAGATTTATGCTAATAGCCATTATGTGACGACCAAGCCAACTATTAAAACTGCTATTGAAACAATCCGAAAGGAGCTCGATGAAAGAGTAGATTATTTTAAGAGTCATAAAAAATTTCTTGAAGCTCAAAGGATCGAGGAAAGAACGAATTTTGATCTTGAGATGATACAATCAACCGGAACATGTAATGGAATAGAAAACTACTCCAGACATTTAACCCACAGACTNCCAGGAGAGCCACCTCCAACATTATTTGAATATTTTCCAAAAGATTCGTTATTAATAGTGGATGAATCTCATGTATCGGTTCCACAAATACATGGCATGTTTAAGGGCGACAGAAGTCGGAAAGAAACCCTATCGGAATTTGGTTTTCGATTACCTTCTTGCTTAGACAATAGACCGTTAAAATTCGAAGAATGGGACGCAACTAGACCAGACACTATATTTGTATCCGCCACTCCAGCCGAATGGGAATTAAAAAAATCAAAAGGNAGGTTGGTAGAGCAAATAATCAGGCCAACNGGCCTGATCGATCCTGAATGTGAAATACGACCAGCTTCCTCACAGGTTGATGATCTAATCGGAGAGTGTAAAAAAATTGCGAAAAAAAAACAGAGAGCTTTGGTTACGACTCTTACAAAGAGAATGGCTGAAGACTTAACGGATTATATGAACGAAGCGGNCATTAACGTGCAATACATGCACTCTGATATCGACACAATCGATAGAATTAGGATTATCACCGAACTAAGAGAGGGGAAATTTGATGTGCTTGTAGGCATTAATCTTTTGCGAGAAGGTCTAGACATACCTGAGTGCTCGCTCGTAGCGATTTTAGATGCTGACAAAGAAGGTTTTCTGAGATCAAGAACTTCTCTGATACAAACTATAGGCCGTGCAGCTAGAAATATTGAGGGAAAGGTTATACTCTATGCGGATATCGAAACAAAATCGATAACACAAGCAATTGAAGAAACAACCAGGCGAAGGGAAAAACAAAAAATATTCAATAAAAAAAATAATATTACTCCAGAAAGCATAAGAAAAAATATTAANAATATTTTAGATAGCGTCTACGAAAAAGATCATGTAACAATTGGAAATCGAAATCTTGAATATCAAGAAACTGTGAGCGTAAAAAAACAAATAAAGGAACTCGAGAAGGAAATGCTAGAAGCTGCCAGTCAACTTGAATTTGAAGAAGCCGCAAAATTAAGAGACAAAATTAAAAGAATAGAAGTTGGTAATCTTGGGATAATATCAACAAATTTTTTAAAAAATTAAATAGCGATGAATAGAAAATATATCATCATAGCTTTACTCTTGTTTTCTGGATGCGGACAGATCGGATATATTAAAAGTGGTGCGGATCTCGTTTTGCTAGGAACAACAAATAAAACAATGAGTGATCACGCCCTTAGCATTGTAACAAATAAAGACTGCAGCACTTCAAGGATATTAACAGAGGACGATGTTTGTAAGTCATATCATGTTAAGAACGTTAGTAAAAGTTTTTGTGTTGTGCCATCATGTTATCCTAAAACAATCAAGATAAAGAAATAATATTCAGGGAGTAAAGAAAGATATCTAACAAAAAAAATGTTATTGTAACGGGAGCCGCAAAAAGAATCGGTAAGGGAATTGCTCTACATCTTGCGAAAAAGGGGTGGGCAGTTACAATACATTTTCATAAATCGAAACAGGAAGCTCTTCAGCTTGAAAAGTTAATAAAAAAACAGGGAGGAAGGGCAAAATGTATACAAGCTAATCTCAATGTCGAGGAAGAAATAGAAAACTTAGTTCAAGAAGCGAAACGAAAATTCGGCCTAATCACATGTTTAATAAACAATGCATCTAATTTTGAGATAGACAGCTTAAAATCTTTGACAAAAAAAACATGGGACTTAAACATAAATATAAATCTACGCGCACCACTACTGCTAATACAAAAATTTGAGAAGCAGTTACCAAAAAGTGTTTCGGGAAACATTATAAATATCATTGACCAGCGTGTTTGGAATTTGACTCCTTATTTTACATCGTACACAATAAGTAAAACTGGGCTTTGGACTCTGACTAAAACCCTTGCCATGGTTTTATCGCCAAAAATCAGAGTTAATGCCGTTGGACCAGGGCCTACTTTCCCAAGCAAATATCAAACAAAAAAAGGCTTCGATCGTCAGGTGCAATCAACAATACTAAAAAAAAGAATTAAAACTCAAGATATTTGCAATGCTATTGATTTATTGCTCTCCAACCAAACCATTACTGGACAGATGATAGCTACTGATAGTGGGCAACATTTACGTTGGAATAAAAATGATGCAGATTTTATCAACAATAAAAAAAAATAACATTTTTTCGCCAACACATGTAAAGCTTAAGTCATATTTGTTAGAGAAAAATAAAAAAAGATTTAATAGATACGTTCTATATCAATCACTTAGTAAATATGCTTAATTTTTGTGCAATCAATCAAAGTCGTTATTCCGTAAAGGACTCTGAGCAAAAAGGTCATCTTATTAACAGGGTTATCCACAAATTTAGGGGATAGATTGCTTGTTTAGATTTTTTTCAATAACTTAGCGAAAAAAACTAGTAAGATTCTTGAAGAGCTTTGGTAAAATTTAATGAAATGATTGAGTCACGAACATTATGATTAAACTTATTTAAATGATATAAAGAAGTATATCCAAGGATAATTACACAAAACTATGAAGAAAGATCACGATTCATCCTCTTCAGGGATCCAAATAATCGACAAAACGACAACGTTTTTACAAAACAAACCTGGCATTTATCATATGAAAGGATCCCAAGGCAAAACGCTTTATATCGGAAAGGCCAAAAATTTAAAAAAAAGAGTTAAAAGCTACCTACGTCAGAATCAATTATCGATCAGAATGCAAAGAATGATTTCTCTGATTAAATCGATAGAAACAGTTACAACTAACTCCGAAGCGGAAGCATTATTGCTAGAAAGTAATTTAATTAAAAAACTAAAACCACCTTTTAATATTTTACTGAGAGACGATAAATCATTTCCATATATTCTTATCAGGGACGACCATAAATGGCCCCAATTATTGAAATACAGAGGTCAACGAATCAAGAAAGGTCATTATTTTGGCCCCTTCCCTTCAACAAAGGACGTAAATGAAACTATTGTTACTCTAGAAAAAGCTTTTCTTTTGAGGACATGTACCGATAATACTTTCAGAAACCGTAAAAGACCATGCTTACTTCATCAGATAAAGCGCTGCTCTGCCCACTGTGTTAACCTAATTAGTCACAAAGAATATAGCTCCCTAGTCAAAGAAACAGCATCCTTTCTCGCAGGAAAAAATCAGACTATTCAGGAAAAATTAGGAATCGCAATGCAATCAGCTAGTGAAAATAAAGAATATGAGAAGGCTGCTGTCTACAGAGATAGAATCAAGGCACTAAGACAAGTACAGATTTTGCGTAGATCAAGTATTGATGAAATCGAAGACATTGATATTTTAGCGGGACTACAAAAAGGGGGAATTACATGTATCCAAGTATCCTTTTTTCGAGATGGTAGTAATTATGGAAGTAAATCATATTTTCCAAAACATGGTAGTGACGAAAAAGTAGAGCACGTTTTAGCAGCCTTTATTTCCCTATTTTATGCCTCCCATCCCATGCCGAAAAAAATTTACGTTAACCACAAACTACAAGATCCAAGATTACTTGAGCAAGCTATGAAAATAAGAAAGGGTAAAAAAATTCATCTGATGTTCCCAAGAAAGGGTGAAAAACGTAACATGATTCTCCGGCTCGAGGATGAAGCCAAAGAAGCCCTTGCTAAAAAATTATCGAGAATCGAATCAAACAAAATATCATTAGAAAGAATTGTCGAGATATTTAAGTTAAACAAAACACCCGAAAGAATAGAAGTGTATGATAATAGCCATATAGCCGGGTCGGAACCCGTAGGTGGAATGATCGTTGCGAACAAAGAAGGTTTTGTAAAAAAGGAATATCGGAAATATAACATAGGAAAAATTACTCCCTTGTTAAAACAAAGAACAAGTGATGACTACGCAATGTTCAGGGAAGTATTGACCCGGAGATTTAAAAGAATTTTAACCGAGGATCCCGATAGAGCGTCCAAATCCTGGCCTGATCTAATTTTAATCGATGGTGGTCAAGGCCATCTCTCTGTAGCATTAAAAACATTAAGAGATTTAAGAATTAAAAACATGCCTATGGTTGCAATGGCAAAAGGCTTAAAGCGAAATAAGGGAAAAGAAAGATTTTTTTCTTCTAATGGCAAAATATTCAGTTTAGATCCAAAAAGTCCGACTTTATATTATCTGCAAAGACTAAGGGACGAAGCCCACAGATTTGCAATCACCAGTCACAGACAAAAAAGATCAAAATCCTTATATAAATCCGAACTTGACAAGATTAGCGGAGTGGGCTTAAAAAGAAAAAAAATACTACTTCAGTACTTTGGTTCTCTACAGGGTATTTCTGAAGCTAAAATATTAGATCTGAAAAAGATTAATGGTATAAATAGAAAAACCGCGGAAATGATTTTTAATCATTTTCATGACCACGTATAGAGATTGCAAAAGTAATGTATCAAAATCTACCAAACATATTGACGCTTTCGAGAATCATAGTCATTCCGATAATTGTATTACTATTTCTCTTCGATGGTAATAGATGGCTAATGCTAATAATCTTTTCTATAGCAGGAATTACAGATTTTTTTGATGGATATATCGCACGATCCCAGAAAAAGATATCGAAAGTTGGTATATTCTTAGATCCAGTTGCTGATAAGTTATTAGTCGCAACGGTAATCTTAATGTTGGTTGCTGATGATAGAATCACCGGATCTGCGATCTTGCCTGCTTTAATAATTCTCTTTCGTGAAATCCTAGTTTCAGGGTTAAGGGAATTTCTAGCTCAAGTTAGAAAAAAGCTTCCCGTATCAAAAATCGCAAAATGGAAAACTGCTATTCAAATGATTGCCCTCGGCTTTTTAATTATCGGTGATGAGGGTCCGGAATTTATTGAAACTGTGCTAATTGGTGAAATAGGTATTTGGTTAGCAGCTGTTTTTACAATTTTCACGGGTTATAATTATCTAAAAGTAGGAATAAAGTATATTTTAAAAGAATAATAAAACGTAGGTTCATTGCATGAAGGTTTTTGGAATAGCTGGCTGGAGCGGTAGCGGAAAAACAACACTCATTACAAAGCTGATCCCCGAAATTATCAATAGGGGACGCAAAGTATCCACAATCAAGCATACTCATCATTCGTTTGATATTGATAAACCTGGAAAAGACAGCCATTCACATCGTCTTGCGGGAGCAACAGAAGTGTTGGTTGGTTCTTCACAAAAATGGGCCCTTATTCATGAAGATAAAGAAAACAAAAAAGAGGCCGGTATTGATACCTTAATATCTCGCATGGAAGAAGTTGACTTAGTTCTAGTTGAAGGTTTTAAAAATTTAAANCACACTAAAATAGAAATATTCAGAAANNNTCTAAAGAAACCAACGTTATTTAATAATGATAATTCAATNGTAGCCATAGTATCGGATTGTGAAATGCCAGAAGCNGATATACCAAAGNTTGACTTCTCTGACATAAAAGGAATAGCCGATTTTATAATCAATCGGTGTGGTTTATAAGAGNATTCTTCATGAAAAAAATAAAAAATGACTGCTTTAGTTTTAAGGGAAAACTATTAAAAACAGCCGATGCTAAAAAAATTCTCTTACAGAAAATTTCCCCCACCACNAGATCAGAAACCATCTCCATAAAAAAAGCATTGGGTAGGGTGCTCGCAGAAAATATAACCTCAAAAATTGATGTCCCGGGATACGATAATGCAGCGGTAGATGGATATGCTNTCTATTTTAATGATCTTAAACAAAATGCGGAAACACTATTGCCTATAGCAGGAATAGTCACCGCCGGNCATCCTTTAAGAAAGAAATTTAAAAGAGGTTGTGCATACAGAGTTTTAACAGGCGCTCCAATAGCCGAAAAATCCAAAGGCCCTGATACAATAATTATGCAAGAAGACTGTAAGATCGTGAAGAATCAAGTGTTGATTCAACCAGGNCATAAAAAGGGATCTAATTACCGACTTAGAGGGGAAGATATAAAATCTGGAGAAAAAGTTTTATTGAAAGGGAGTGAGCTTAGACCGCAGGAAATTGGATTATCGGCATCTGTCGGAAAAAGAAGGCTTAAAGTTTATAAAAAAGTTCGCGTAGCAATTTTTTCAACGGGAGATGAGATTCAAGAGCCGGGAAAGAAACTAAAGTTTGGATCAATTTATAATTCTAATCGATATTCCCTTATCTCNCTGACCAAACAATTACAATGNGAGATAAATGATCTGGGACTGCTTCCGGATAATTATAAAAAGACACTTGCTGCTTTAAGNAGTGCTGCAAAAAAATTTGATTTTGTTATTACCTCTGGNGGAGTCTCGGTTGGAGATGAAGATCATGTTTACCGATCAATTAAAAAGCTAGGAAAAATTCACTTCTGGAGAGTTGCAATTAAGCCAGGTAGACCTATCGCTCTAGGTAACATAAAAAAGGCAAAAATTATTGGTCTTCCTGGAAATCCTGTTTCTGTCATTGTGACTTTCATGATTTTTGCTAAACCCGCTCTTCTAAAATTTTCCGGTTTAAGGTCCTTTGAACCACATTTATATAAAATTCAATCTAATTTTGACTATAAAAAGAAAAGAGGNAGACGCGAGTGGTTACGGGTAACGTTGATAAATGGAGGGGATGGAAAGATCAGAGCACAAAAATATCCACGAGATGGCTCTGGTATATTATCTTCTATGGTAAATGCTGATGGACTTG
This sequence comes from Rickettsiales bacterium, assembly GCA_002712065.1. Lineage (GTDB taxonomy): Bacteria > Pseudomonadota > Alphaproteobacteria > UBA8558 > UBA8558 > UBA8558. Next base: position 22,901 of record PARU01000003.1, read on the forward strand.
TCGAACTTTCAGAAAACATNGATCATGTTAAGAAAGGAATGTTAGTGGATTTCCTACCTTTCAGTGAGGTTTTAAAATGAAAATTTTATATTTTTCATGGATCAGGACTAAAATTGGAAAAGACAAGGAAGTTGTCATTTTACCGAAAAACGTAAAAAATGGATCAGATCTAGTGGATTTTTTAAAAACNAAAGGNCCAAAACATGCTGATGCANTAAAGAACAAAAAGGTTATTAGAATGGCNATTAACTTTGAGCATACTGCCCTAAATCACCCCATAAAGAAAAATGATGAGATCGCGCTCTTTCCTCCAGTAACAGGAGGTTAAATGATCAAAATTCAAAAAAAAGACTTTAATCCGCAGATTGAAATCAAAAGACTATCAAATAGCAAAAAAGATATTGGTGCCATCGTATCCTTTGTTGGNCNGGTAAGAGAAAGATCTAAAGGTAAAAGATTAGTTTCAATGAAAATTGAACAATATTCTAAGATGTTAAAAAAAGAAATTGCCAAGATTGAAGAAAGAGCGAGAAACAAATGGAAATTAGAGGACGTAATTATTATCCATAGGTATGGTCTACTNAAACCTGGAGATAGGATTGTTCTAGTTGCNACCGCATCAAAGCATAGAAAGAGTGCCTTTGGNAGCTGTGAATTCATTATAGATTGGCTAAAAATTAAAGCCCCTATTTGGAAAGAGGAAAGAAGTNCGAGTAGCGGCCTCTGGGTAAAATCTCGAAGAGATGACTTCCGGAAAGCAACNGAATGGAAAAATTAGTAGTTAGATANCATCGCTCACGCCTGACTCTTTTCTTTCTCGATTAATTTATCATACAAATNAATTAGCCTAACAGTAGTTGTGCCAATNTTAAATTTATAATCATCAATCTCGCGAANCGGTGTTATTTCGACAGCCGTACCAGTTATGAATGCTTCTTCCGCCTCCAATAGATCATTGGGCTTAATGNTTGTCTCATGGACCTCAATATTATCTTTTTTCGCTAATTCAATAACTGTCTGGCGGGTAATGCCNTTGAGGAAACAATCGGGTAAAGGGGTGTATAGTTCACCTTTTTTAACCATAAAAAAATTAGCTCCGGTGGCTTCTGCAACTTGCCCACGATAATCTAACATTAACGCATCATCGAAACCCTCCTTTTCCGCATTATGCTTACTNAGGGTACAAATCATATAAAGCCCAGCNGCCTTACTATCAATCGGTGCNGTATTGGGAGCTGGTCTAGACCAATCAGATATTTTGAGTCTGATGCCTTTTAATTTTAACTCTGGAGAAAAATAAGAAGGCCATGGCCAAGTAGCAATAGCTAGATGAATAGAAGTTTTTTGAGCTGAAATTGCCATCATTTCGCTTCCTCTCCAAGCAACAGGCCGAACATATCCATCTTTAATCTTTTGGATAGAAACAATTTCCAGAATCGNNNANTGNAATTTCTTTTTTAGTATAAGGAATATCAAAACCAAGAACATGAGCTGAGTGAATTAATCGATCTACATGNAANTCTAATTTAAAAACATGGCCATCATAAACCCTAAGTCCCTCAAAAACACAGCTACCNTAATGAAGTCCATGGGACAAAACATGGATCTTNCATTCCTCCCACGGAACGGTTTTTCCGTTGAACCAAATAAAGCCCTCCCTATTGTCAAATGGAATCATTTTTACAAAAAGATCAAAATTTATATTTCTGTAATTTTACATATATTATCATGTATAATGAAACAAATTATAAAGTAAAATTAAGCNNCTAAGACTATGGAAAAAAGATTTCATATCCTCGTTGTAGATGATGATAAGCGGATTAGAGATCTATTAACCAGNTATCTCTCCGAAAATGGATTTTGGGTTACATCAACAGCTTCTTCTGCAGAAGCAAGGAAACAGCTGAATAACTTTATTTATGATCTAATTGTTCTTGATGTAATGATGCCTGGAGAAAGNGGCATAAGTCTGGCACAATCTTTGAAAAAGGTTAGCTCCGTTCCNATTTTACTATTAACNGCAATGGCCGAAAGTGNTGATCGTATTGCTGGTTTTGAGATTGGNNTAGATGACTACCTTACTAAGCCTTTTGAGCCAAAGGAATTGGTCTTTAGAATAAAAAATATTTTAAAAAGAAATGTTTCGTCTCAAAACAAAGCTCGACGAGAAATAAAATTCGGACAATACTGTTTTGATATAAATAAGGAAACACTTAATATTGATGGCAAGAATGTTTATCTTACTACTAGCGAAATCAATTTGCTAAAATATCTTGCAAATCACTCCGGGAAACNTGTTTCAAGAGAAGANCTTTCCCAAAAAGGAATTCTTCCAAAAAATGCGCGATCAATAGATGTAAAGATTGCCCGCTTAAGACAAAAAATTGAAGTAANCCCTAAAAAACCGATTTACTTACAAACAATTAGAAATAAAGGCTATATCCTCAGGACTGACTAGGAGCTTTGAAATGATCAAAAATCTTTTACCGAAATCTTTATTAGGAAGATCATTATTAATCATTGTAGCCCCTCTTATACTGCTACAAATTATAACAACCTTTATCTTTTTTGACCGTCATTGGCAAACAATGTCTAAAAGATTATCAGGATCATTAGCAGGAGAAATTGCCATTATTATTGATNCTGTNNAGAACCAGGAACAACAAGAGAGAGAGGAAANTTTTCTTCTAGTTGAGGGAAAGACCGGTATGAAAGTTAAATTCTTAAAAAACGAAACAATAAAACAAAAAATAAATAAAGGAATGTTGGAGCGTTCACTCGCTAAAGCAGTAAAAGAGAGAGTTGGAATGCCCTACTATATCGATGGAGATACATATGAGGAATTGGTTGAAATACAGATTCAACTAGAGGATGGTGTAATAAGTTTTTTAACTAATAAAAAAATGCTTTTTTCATCNACAACATACATTTTCATCTTGTGGATGTTTGGATCNTCTCTTTTACTCTTCGCAATNGCAACTATTTTTATGCGGAATCAGATTCGTCCAATCCGAAGATTAGCCATTGCTGCAAATAATTTTGGTAAAGGAAAAAATATAACCAANTTTAGTTCAGGTGGCGCAAGAGAAGTACGATTAGCGTCTGCGGCATTTCAAAATATGAAAACACGAATCCAAAGACAAATGAAACAAAGAACAGAAATGCTAGCAGGTGTATCTCATGACTTAAATACTATCTTAACTCGAATGAAGCTAGAAATTGAATTGATGAAAGAAAATGACTCCGATAAAAATAACCTATCAAGCGATATTTTTGAGATGAAAAAAATGATTGACGGATATCTATCATTCGCTAGGGGNGAAGGATCTGAGAGAACAGTTGTCAAAAATCTTGATGATTTCTTAAGATCAATAGTTTCTAACTTAAAAAAAGAAAATGTTAGAATTTCTCTCGAAACGAACACAAATTTAAAAATATCTTTGCGAGAAAACAATTTTAAACGTTGCATAAATAATATTTTAAATAATTCTTTTCGGCACGCTAAAAATATTGAAATAAAATCTAAGGAGACCGCTAGCGGTATAGAAATTACCATCGATGATGATGGAATCGGAATTCCGAAAGAATCTCGAGATGACGTTTTTAAACCATTNTTTCGCNTAGATTCTTCGAGNAATCTTGATAAAGGAAGTGTAGGTCTNGGTCTAAGCATAGCGCGAGATATTATAAATTCCCACGGTGGTGAAATTTATTTAAAAGATTCTAACCTAGGGGGGCTTAGGGTGCTAATATCATTGCCAATTTAGAAATAATAAAATTATTTTGAAAGTTTTTTTGCTCTCGATCTTGCCGCAAAAATTGCCTTTCTTATTATTTTTTCGAATCTTTTTCCCTTTAAAAGAACCTTAATTGCCGCTTCAGTAGTTCCTCGAGGACTAGTCACTCTCTTTCTTAAATATTCGGAGCTTTGATCAGACTTTTCTAAAATAGAAGATGATCCAAGAATTAAGAACCTAGACATATAAAAAGCCATTTTAGAATTAAATCCAAGCTCTAGAGCAGCCTTCTCTAAACATTCACAGAAATAGAATACGTAAGCAGGACCACTTCCAGAAAAAGCAGTTAATGAATCTAAAGTTCTCTCGTTCTGAACCCAAACAAAATATCCTAGCGAAGCAAAAAGTATCTCACATAATGACCTATGCCTATGACTTAACTTCTTTTTAGCAAAGGCCCCTATAATTCCTTGCTGATATTCAACTGGAAGGTTGGGCATTATGCGAATAAAATTATAATTCGTCCCAAAAATTTTCCTTAAATTATTAAGCCTATAACCAGCAGCTAGGCTAATTACTAACGGATTACTCCTTTTCCATTTTTCTAAATAATTTTTATAATTAGGAAGCACTCTATCCATAATTTGAGGTTTAATAGAAAAAATGACAATTTCAGGAACAAAATTATTCTCTATAGACTGGATACTGTTGATAACTTTTACTCGAAAATGTTTTTTAATCTTTTTTGCTTGAGCTATGTGTTTTTCAACTACTTGAATATTCTTGGGTAAACACGAAGAGGAGAGAAAACCCTTCAAAAGAGAAGTTCCCATCTCGCCACAACCAATTAAAAGTATATTATTTTTGTTTTTTTTAGGCTTCACCAACTGTTTCTAATATTGCGGACTGCAACGCATTTCTAGGATCCCCTTCTCCCCAAATAATATACTGAAAAGAGGAATAGTATCTTTCGCTTTCAGATAAAGCATAATCAATAATATCTTCTAATTGTTCAACGCTCGCACTTTGGAGGCCTCTTAGTGGAATGGTATACCTATAAGACAACTCTCCTTGGGTAGAATTAAGGTTAAAATTACCCATAATGAGCCTATCGTTGATAAGGCACATCAATAAAGCGACTTTTTCAATTTTCCTTTTTGGTACTTTTAAATCATAAGACGACGAAAACTGCATTGAGNTACAACTGCTAACCCAACCAAAACACAAGTTATATTCACAAAGATTTCCTGAGAATCTAACAACCAACTCCTTTTCACTAGTCCTTGAAAAAGGCCACTTATTTTGCCTAATAATCTCTTCTAATAAGTCTAAAGGATTTCTCTTAGCATAATCATTTTCTAAAGACTGAACCGCCATTTTCCCTCCTAGTCTGCCTAAGACACAACATAAAGGATTATTCAGTCTATAGTATACTATATATAGTGGATTGCCAAATTGATTTTATNCAAACAACAGATTTANTTATCGATATCAAAATTTATATTACTGAAAGCAATAATCTAACGNNGANATTTGTTTTTTTTTANTTTTGCCTCCAAATCACTTAATCTCTTNGCGATNCTTTTTTGCTCTTTTCTAATTTCAGCCAACATTTCCTGAACAACCTCAAAATCATCTCTATTAACCAACTTCATATCGATAACTAACTTCTTAAATTTACTAGAAACAAAATGTTCTAGCTCATCTTTGAATTCGCCCAATATAGAGGCATAGCCTTTTGTAAGCTTCGCCAAATCATCAAAAAGTTGATTCTTTTTTTGCATTTATGGATGTTAAGATTAAATTTTATTAAACTAAATTAATATTTGTTATATTATAGTCAAAAAACTCAATCTTAAAAGTTTACGAGAGATAAAATGTTACTGATCACTGGAGGGGCTGGTTTTTTAGGGTCAAATTTGGCCGCGACTTTGGAAAGAGACAGCCGAGACAAAATAGTCATTTGTGATTATATTAATATCCAAAAAGAAAAGAATCTTAAGAAAAGAAATTCTCGCAAAATTGTTCATCCAAAAAATTTATTACATTTTTTAAATAAACACAAAAAAGAGATAGATACGATTCTTCATTTAGGAGCCATTTCCTCAACCACTGAAGAAAATATAAACCTGGTAGCTGAAAATAATATTAATTTGCCAATAAAAATTTGGGACTGGTGTGGGAAAAATAACAAAAGACTGATTTATGCATCTTCTGCAGCCACGTACGGTAATGGAAGCAANGGTTTTGACGATGACAATAGTTTGAAGAAAATCTCAGCACTCGTGCCTCTGAATCTTTATGGCCTNAGCAAACATATTTTTGATTTACTTGTTGTCTCTTATCTTTCCAAAAAGAATCCAAAACCCCGTCAATGGGTTGGTCTAAAATTTTTTAATGTTTATGGCCCAAATGAATATCACAAAGGGTCAATGAAAAGNGTAATTGCCCAAATTTTTCCCAAGGCAAAGATCGGAAAAAGCATAAAACTATTTAAATCTCATCATCCAAAATATAAACACGGTTTCCAGAAAAGAGATTTTATATGGGTAGAAGATTGTGTGAACATAATCATCTGGTTTCTGAATAATAAAAATATAAATGGNATATTTAATGTTGGGACAGGGAAGGCAAGAACTTTCATAGATTTAGTAAAAAATATTTTTAAAAATATAGATTCAAAATCCCAAATAAAATACGTTGATACCCCAAAAAATATTCGCAAGAATTACCAATATTTTACAGAAGCCAAAGTAAATAAGTTAAGGAAAGCGGGATATAGAAAAAAATTTACTACCTTAGAAAAAGGTATATCTCTATACATTAAAGATTATTTGAACTCTTCTAATCCATTCAGATAAAAAATGGACCAAGCATTCTATATCCACTCTATAAATCCCGTAGCTATTCAAATTGGCTCATTTGGAATTAAGTGGTATTCCTTGGCATATTTCTTTGGTGTAATTATCGGTTGGCAGTACTGCAGGATGTTGCTAAGAAAATATTCTTTCGCCGACTACAGCGAAATTAAGCAAACTACCCCAATCAATAATATTATCGATGATTTCTTAATTTGGNTAATACTTGGAATAATCGCNGGCGGGCGTATCGGNTATATTCTATTCTATAATCCATATTTTTATTTTAATAATCCTTCAGAAATCTTTGCTATTTGGCATGGTGGAATGTCTTTTCATGGTGGATTGATTGGGGTGATCATAGCCGCCATAGTTTATAGCTATAAAAATAAAATCAAATTTTTTCCTTTTCTCGACCTTCTAGCCTCAGTATCTCCAATTGGGTTATTTCTCGGACGAATTGCAAATTTTATTAATGGTGAATTAGTAGGGAAAATAACAAACGTCCCATGGGCTGTGGTTTTTCCAAAATATGATCAGANNCTTCGCCACCCAAGNCAGTTATATGAAGCNGTTCTNGAGGGAATCNTTCTTTTTGTTTTNCTACAAATATTAATCTTAAAATTTGNNCTTCTAAAAAAACCGGGTTTAATTAGTGGAATTTTTCTTGTTGGATATAGCGTTTCTCGCCTAATCATCGAATATCTTAGGGAACCTGATCTCCATTTGGGATATCTTTTCAACATAATCAGTATGGGGCAGCTTCTTACTTTACCAGTTTTAATATGCGGAATCTGGATCATACAATCCGCAACAAGAAAAGAAGCAGCCTAGTATGAAAAAGCTAGATAAGGTGCTAGCAGATAGAATAACTTCAAAAGGTCATATTAGTCTGTTTGAGTTTATGAAAGAAGCGCTAATTCATCCCAAATTTGGTTTTTATATGAAAAAAAACATTTTTGGATCACATGGAAATTTTGTGACCTCCCCAGAGATTAGTCAAATGTTTGGAGAACTAATTGGTATATGGTGCTTGAATCTTTGGGAAAAAATGAATAGGCCAAATAATTTTCAAATCATTGAGATGGGTCCAGGTCTAGGCACTCTTATGAAAGACTTGTTAAGAGTGTGCAATAAACTTAGTCCGGAGTTTCTAAGAGCAACAAAAATTAGCCTCATTGAAAAAAGTCCAAAACTAAAAAAATACCAAATGAAGAATTTGTGTGGAATTAACATAAACTGGCATACATCACTTTCTGAAAAAATAATTAACGATCCATTTATTATTATTGCAAACGAGTTTTTGGATACCCTGCCAATTCGACAATTTCAATTTTCTAATAATTCTTGGAACGAAAGGATAATTGGTTTCTCAAAAGCANAATCAAAATTTTTTTTTGCGTTAAAGAAAATAAAAAATTTACCAAATACTCTTAGATCTTTAGAAATCATCAAGAAAGCAAAAGAAGGAGATATCGTTGAGTTTAACCCTGACGCTGAAAAGCTAATGGATAAAATAGGAAGGATAATGAATAAAAATCAAGGTTATGGCCTTATCATCGACTACGGTCATACGAAAATTTCTTTCGGAGAAACATTACAGGCTGTAAAAAAACATAGATTCTGTAATGCTCTAGAAAAACCGGGCGAATCTGATTTAACCGCACACGTTGATTTTGAGTTGATTGCTAAAATAGCAAAGGAATCCGGCGCAAAAGTATACAGCCCAATTCCACAGGGACAATTCTTGCGAAACTTAGGAATAAATGAAAGAGCAAAAATTCTAAAGAAAAATGCAAGACCTGATGAGAGAATAGAAATTGAAACTAGCCGTAAAAGACTTACTGAAAGAAAAGAAATGGGTGAGTTATTTAAAATACTTATGCTCAGTAGTCCTGCTCTACCTAAACCCGAAGGATTTTCTCTAGGAAAGCCGGTATAAACAATGTCTAAAAAAATATCCGTGATTACATCAAAAAAAAATTTAAAAAACCCTAATATCATACATGGTTTTTTTACTCGCAAAGGAGGAGAAAGCAAAGGAATNTACAATTCTCTAAATTGTAGCCTACGTTCCAAGGATAATTTTCTACATGTAAATAATAACAGAAAAAATGCNATGGAATTTCTCTCCTTACAAACAAATATGTTATTAACTCCNAACCAGNTACATGGAAAAAGAGTCTTNGTTCTTAAAAAAAAATGGAGAAGCCATTCAGATCCAAAAGCAGATGCTATTGTAACAAAGAAATCAGGACTGGTTTTAGGGATATTAACCGCTGACTGTGCCCCAGTAATACTGTGTGATGAAAAGACTAAAGTAATTGGGATAGCTCATGCAGGATGGAAAGGTGTATTCTTAGGAGTCTTAGAATCAACGGTCAATAAAATGGAAAATATTGGAGCAAAAAGATCAAATATAAAGGCGGTCATAGGTCCATGTATATCTAAAAAATTCTATGAGGTGGGCAATGATTTGTTTCAAAAATTTGTCAAAAAGAACCCAAAAAATAAGTCCTTCTTCACCGCATCTAAAAAACATTCCCGATACATGTTTGATTTAGCTGGTTGCATTTGTGGGATCTTAAAAAAATTAAATATAGGAAATGTAGAAAATTTAAGTCTAGACACTTTCTCCAACCCAAAAAAGTTCTTCAGCTATAGGAGATCAGTAAGAAAAAAAGAAAACGATTTTGGAAGAAATCTATCTGTTGTTATGTTAAAAAATAGCAAGCACCGTGGATAAAAAATATAAATTAAAACTTTTTTTACTAAAGACCATTTACAGAGAAATCNCACACTGGTAGATTGCAAACCTAATAATCATGGTTTTACTTAATAGAATCGAAGAGTAAAAGAAATGAAAATTATTGCGGGCAATAGCAATATTCCGCTGGTGGAATCAATAAGCAAATATCTGCGAGTTCCTATAACTAAAGCAGCTATTAGGCGTTTCTCTGATATGGAAATATTCGTTGAGATCAGAGAAAATGTTAGAGGTGAGGATGTTTTTTGTATACAGTCCACGTCGTTTCCAGCGAACGATAATCTAGTAGAACTTTTGGTAGTGATCGATGCACTAAAAAGAGGTTCAGCAAAAAGAATCACTGCAGTAATTCCTTATTATGGATACGCAAGACAAGATAGAAAATCCAGTCCTCGTTCTCCTATTTCCGCAAAATTGGTCGCAAACTTAATTACTAAAGCTGGTGCAGATAGAGTTCTGACCGTAGATTTACACGCTGGACAGATTCAAGGTTTTTTTGATATACCCACGGACAACCTTTATGCTTCACCCGTTTTCATCAAAGATATTAAAAAAAGATTTAAAAGAAATAAGATTGTAATTGTGTCTCCAGACGTTGGCGGAGTTACAAGAGCAAGAGCTATTGCTATCGCGCTTAACGTTGATTTAGCGATAATAGACAAACGAAGAGAAAGAGCGGGAGAGTCTGAAGTTATGAATATTATTGGAGATGTAAATAAGGCTAATTGCATCATAATCGACGATATTGTCGATTCCGCTGGTACCATATGTAATGCGGCAAAAGCGCTAAAAAGTGCAGGCGCAAGAAATGTCAGTAGTTATATAACGCATGGTGTATTATCTGGCGCTGCGGTCAAAAAGGTAAAAAATTCTTTGATTGATAGATTAGTCGTTACCGATACCATTAAGACAACTCCAGAAATTAGGAAAATAAAAAATATCGAACAGCTTACTCTTGCCCCTCTTCTAGGGGAGGCAATAAAAAGAATAAGTAAAGAAAAATCAGTCTCAAGTTTGTTTGATTAATAGAAGCAGAATTTGAAATGGCACAAATTATAACTATCAAAGGCGATAAGAGAGAAGTATCTTCTAAAGATTCTGCTCATCTATTAAGAAATAAAGGATCGGTGCCTGCTATCATCTACGGCGATAAAACGGATCCTGTGCCCATTGCCTTAAATTTATTAGACTTAGAAAAGGAAATCAAAAAACAAGGATTCTTTAGTAAACAATTACAAATTGAAATAAACGGATCAACCGAAAGAGTATTGCCAAGAGAAATTCAATTTCATCCTGTAAATCAGAAGATTCTTCATATCGATTTTTTAAGAATATCTGATACTACAAAAATTAATGTATCGGTTGGCGTGATATTTTTAAACGAGGAGGAATCTCCGGGACTGAAAAGAGGTGGTGTGATAAATATCGTGAAACGTGAAATAGAACTAATAGGCCCAGTGGTTAAAATTCCTGAGAAAATTGAAGTAGATCTTACGGGACTTGATATTGGCGATAGTGTTCATATAGGTGGTATAAAATTACCCGAAGGAGTCACGCCCACAATTACCGATAGAGATTTTACCATTGCATCAATTGCTGCACCAACAGTTGTTGAGGAAGTAGAAGAAAAACCAGAAGAAGAAGGNGAAGAAGAAGAGGGAGAAGAAANAGCTGAAGGTNCTACAGAAGAAGAAAGTGAAGGAGACAAAGAAGATTCTGGCAAGAAAGAAGAACAAAAAAAACCGGAAGAAAACAAAAAATAATATACTAGGCAGCTAAAATTATGATGCTCTTAGTCGGGCTGGGAAATCCTGGCCAAAAGTACTTAAAAAATCGCCATAATATTGGCTTTGCTGTTATCGAAAAGATAGCCTCCTATTATAAATTTTCTGAGTTTCAAAAAAAATTTCAAGGAAAGATCTCAAAAGGAAGTATTGAAGGGGAAAAAGTTATTGNANTAAAACCCGAAACTTTTATGAATGAATCTGGNCTTGCAGTTAAAGAAACNGGGTCTTTTTTTAAGATTAAGCCTCAAAANATCATAGTATTTCACGATGATATAGATCTTGAATTATTTAAAATCAAGATAAAANGCGGAGGTGGTCATGCNGGCCATAACGGCATAAAAAGCATCGACCAATTTGTCGGAAAAGAATATTGGCGTATACGGCTAGGTATTGGTCGTCCCGAAGAAAGAGAGCAGGTAAATAAACATGTGTTATCCAACTTCAAAGATTTCGAGGAAAAAAAATATAAGGAGATATTTAAATTAATTGCAACGGAAATTCCACAATTGGTAAATGGAAATCATTCTACTTTTATTGAAAAAATTTCAAATAGCATTAGTAGTATTGATCTAGCTCCTAAAAAAAATAATCATGGGGTTTAAGTGTGGAATTATAGGATTACCCAATGTTGGGAAATCTACGCTTTTTAATGCTTTGACATCCACGATATCGGCAGATGCTCAAAATTATCCTTTCTGTACAATTGAACCTAACCTAGGTGCGGTAGCCGTAAAAGACCTCCGCTTGGAAAAAATTTCTTCTATATCAAAGTCTGAAAAAACTATTCCCACAAATCTAGAGTTCGTCGATATAGCAGGACTGGTCAGAGGAGCAAGTAGCGGAGAAGGACTTGGAAATAAATTTCTCTCACACATAAGGGAGGTCGAGGCAATCATTCATATTCTGAGATGTTTTGATAATCCAAAAATCACTCACGTAGAAGAAAATGTCGATCCAATACGTGATATGGATATTGTCGAAACAGAGTTAATGCTTGCAGATATAGAAAGCCTGGGGAAACAGTCAGAAAAAATAAAAACAAAAGTTAAAGCTGGCGATAAGAGCGCTACAAAAAAATCAGATTTAATTCAAAAGATCCTAGAGCACATTAAAATAAACGACTCTTTAAGGGATTTTCTAGTTCCTGATGAAGAAGAGTCTGATTTCAAATCACTAAACTTGTTAACGAAAAAACCCGTTCTATACGTCTGCAATGTTGAGGAAAAAAGTGCCGTGACAGGAAATGAATTTACTAAGAAAGTTTTTGACCACTGCTCAAGTCAGGGAAATAAGTCTATTATTCTTAGTTGTCAACTTGAGAACGAAATTTCTCAGACACCAAACTTAAAAGAAAAAAAACAATTTCTTTCAAATTTGGGCCTAAAAGACACTGGGCTGAGTAAGTTAGTTACAGACGGCTACCTATTACTGAACTTAATAACCTATTTTACGACTGGTCCAAAGGAATCAAGGGCCTGGACTATTCTTAAAGGATCAACAGCTCAGACAGCTGCTGGAAAAATACATAGCGATTTTGAGAAAGGTTTTATTCGTGCAGAAACAGTTAGTTTCGAAGACTTTATAGATTGTCGAGGGGAACAACAAGCAAAGATAAAAGGGAAAATCCGCCAAGAAGGAAAAGAATATATAGTCCAAGATGGGGATATAATGAACTTTAAGTTCAATGTGTAAAAAACAACTTAAAAAGAATTAGAAGCCTTGATCACCTATCTATTTTTTGCTTTCCATATGATTTAAATTTTTTTAAGACTGTCTGCATCTGAGAAACACTTAATAATTTTGCACGGCCACTTAAAAGTATTTTCCAATACTGTTTAGCAAGATTTTCAACCTCCACGGCTAAGTCAAAAGCTTCCTTTAATGTTTTTCCTGTTGAAACCATGCCATGATTTGCCACAAGGCAAGCCTTTCTATTTCTTAAAGCAGATAAAATATTTTTCGATAAACGAGAGGTTCCGAAGGTAGAATAAGGAGCACAACGTATATCGTTTCCTCCAGCAACAGCAACCATATAATGAAATCTCGGGATACCTTTTCTTTGGCATGCTAAGACTGTCGCGTATGTAGAGTGTGTATGGACAATCGCATTTATATCGGTTCTTTTTTTCATAATTTCTAAATGAAATGGCCACTCAGAAGATGGGTTTCTCTTTCCAAAAATTGATTTCTTCATATTCATAAAAACAATATCTTGTGGTCTTAAATTCTGATAATCCATTCCCGTTGGTGTGATTAAAAAACCATCTTTCTGCCGAAAACTAATATTTCCAGAAGTGCCTGTATTAAGTTTCAAATCACAAAGCTTTTTGGAGAAAAAAATTATTTCTTTCTGACTCTGNATATTCTTATATTTCATGATCTTAACGTTTATAAAGCGATCTCAAGCTTGATCTTTTTGCTTCGCAAACCCCCCTATCCGTAATAAGAGCAGTAACCAGTTTCGCAGGTGTTATGTCAAAAGCTGGGTTTGCCGCAAAAGATTTTTTGGGAGTTAGCCGAACCTTGGAGAAAGATCCATCTTTAGTATAACCTTCTATGTGTGTAACCTCCTCAGAATTTCTTTCTTCTATAGGAACTTGTTTTATTCCGTTCTTCATTGACCAATCTATCGTTGATCCTGGAAGNGCAACATAAAAAGGTGTATTCGTATCTTTGGCTGCAAGTGCTTTTAAGTAAGTTCCTATCTTGTTGCACACATCTCCATTCGAAGTAGTTCTATCCGTGCCAGTAATACATAAATCAACCTCCCCTTTTTGCATTAAGTGACCTCCGGCATTATCAACGATAACGGTATGAGGAATGCCCTGTTGTCCTAGTTCCCATGCAGTTAAACTCGCTCCTTGGTTGCGAGGACGAGTTTCATCGACCCAAACATGAACAGGTAAACCNTCTTCATGTGCAGCGTAAATCGGAGCTAAAGCNGTTCCATAATCAACCGCAGCTAACCAACCAGCATTACAATGAGTAAGAATATTAATCGTATCCTTATTATTAGTTCTATAAATTGATCTTATTAATTTCAGTCCATACTTCCCGATCTTCCTGCATGCAATTACATCTTTCTCACAAATTTTGGAAGCACTAGAATAAGCTACACGGATTCTTTCTTCATGATTACTCTCCGGTATCTTTTTTATAAAAGCTAGCATTTTAGCCACTGCCCATTGAAGATTAACAGCTGTTGGCCTTGTACGTAGCAAAACCTCTGCGGCAGAAGAAATGCTGGTATCGCTAGTCTCTTTTCGCAAAGCCAAACAGATACCATAAGCGGCCGTCACACCGATTAGAGGTGCTCCTCGTACTTTCATTTGCGAAATAGCTTCAGCAGCGTCTTTAAGAGTCTTTAATTTCTCTATGATGAACTTGTGTGGCAAAGCTACCTGATTAATAATATTAACCGACCATCCATCTTTAGATAACCATATAGTCCGATAGTGTTTACCTTTAACAATCATAAAACTCTACTTATTACTTTTTTTTAGAACCCTTCCGGCAACGGCATCCAGTTTCTTAGCCAACTTACCGTTAATCTTTTTTGGTGAAGTAATGATCGCGTTATCTAGTGAAAAGTAAACTNGATCATTCCAATCCCATGGNTATTTTTTAATTTTTCCCGGAAGGCTGCGAATCAATTTCTTTGCTTTATCTACATTCTTTGAAAAAATCTTCATAATTTGAGCAACAGATACATTCTCATGATCATGATGCCAGCAATCAAAATCGGTAACCATAGCTACGGTTGCATATCCCATTTCTGCTTCTCTGGCCAACTTTGCTTCTGGCATATTAGTCATACCGATCACACTACATCCCCAATTTTTATACAATAATGACTCCGCAATAGTGGAAAATTGTGGTCCCTCAATAGCCAAATAAGTTCCACCAGATCGAATAGAAATTTTAGAATCTTTACAAGCCGATAAAATAATTTTACCCAACTGCTTAGAGACGGGTTCAGCCATAGAAACATGGGCAACACAACCTTTCCCAAAAAAACTTTTTACCCGTGAGAAGGTGCGATCAATGAATTGATCTACTAAAACAAATTTACCAGGAGGTAAATCTTTTTTAAAACTCCCAACCGCACTTAAGGAAATTATATCTGTAACCCCTGCTCTCTTTAAAGCATCTATATTCGCTAAAAAATTAATTTCTGTTGGTGGAATATAATGACCACGCCCATGTCTTGGCAAAAACACAAATTGAATTCCTTCTAGCTCGCCAAAACATAGATGATCGGAAGGTTTTCCGAATGGTGAATTAATTTTTCTCCAATGAATCTTTCTAAGGCCATCAATCTCATCAAGACCACTTCCGCCAATGATTCCGACAGTTGGGTATGATGTTCTTTTTAGCACTTCTAAAAAACCTATTTTAATTTTTCCCAAACTTTACGTTTGATAAAGGCTAAGAGGATCGTTAGCACACTTAAAAAGATTATTACACGAATTCCTAGTTTTTTTCTCTCCTCCATTTCGGGTTCAGCAGCCCAAGCAAGAAAAACAACTATATCCTTTGCTAATTGATCAACCGTAGCCGGGGCTCCGTCTTCATATTCCACTATATCATCACTAAATGGTGGTGGCATTGCAATTTGATTCCCAGAAATAGCCCTGTTATAGTATAAACCTTCAGTCAACTTAAATCCGTCGGGCGCTTTCTGATAACCTGTTAGCAAAGCATATAAATAATTAGCTCCACCTTTTCTTGCCTTGACTATCAAGGAAAGATCTGGTGGCAACGCCCCATTAGCTTCTATAGCCAATTCATCACTTAAATACGGATCAACAAATTTATCAGCAGGCGTTGCTGCTCTAGATGAAAGATCGCCGTTTTTATCAATAATATTTTCTATCTCAAATTCAGCAGCAATGGTTTCAATCTCATCTGGGGTATAGCCGATAGCAGAAAGATCGCGATAATGAAGATAATTCATGCTGTGACAACCGGAACAAACTTCTGAGTAAATCTGGAAACCGCGCCGCAGTGATGATCTATCATAAGTNCCGAATATNCCTTTAAAAGACCAGCTATGCTCTTTCATCTCTGCATCCTCGGAGCATAAAGCACTGTTAAAAGTACTTAACAAGAAAAAAACTATAAAGAAAAAATAACCTCCTTTTCGTACCACGACTCTCAATCCACCTTTCTGTTTTCTTTAGAATCTAATTGAACTTTCTCAAATTTTGTAAGTAAGGGAAGAATTAGGACAAAGAATGCAAAATAAAATATAGTTGCTNCTCGACCTATATAAATATAGTGGCCTGTTGGAGGGTTTGATCCAACCCAGCCTAAAATAAAACAATCTAAAAGGAATAACCAAAAAAACTGTTTGTAGACGGGCCGGAAAGTAGCGCTTTTAACTGGATGCTTATCAAGCCAAGGNAGCACAAAAAGAATAAAGACAGCGCCAAACATTAATAGGACACCAATCAACTTATCAGGAACAGATCTAAGAATTGCATAAAAAGGTAAAAAATACCATTCTGGAACAATGTGACTCGGAGTTACAAGCGGATTCGCTGGGATATAATTATCTGGTTCACCAAAAAAATTAGGAAGAAAAAACACAAATACAAAAAATATCAAGAAAAATACTCCAAAGCCAAAATAATCCTTGATGGTATAGTAAGGATGAAAGGGAATATTATCTTTCGATTTATTTGAATCAATCCCAAGAGGATTGTTTGATTTAGCTTTATGTAAAGCAACAAGGTGGATAAAAACAACAGCCAGTATCACAAAAGGCAGTAGAAAATGTAGTACATAAAAACGATTCAAGGTTGGATTATCAACCGCATACCCTCCCCAAATTAACGTAACAATCTCATCTCCGAAAAAGGGAATAGCTGAAAAGAGGTTGGTTATCACCGTTGCGCCCCAAAAACTCATCTGACCCCATGGAAGAGTATAGCCAACAAAAGAGGTCACCATTAACAGTACGAGTATCAACACACCCAAGATCCATAAGACTTCCCTCGGAGATTTATAGGAGCCATAATATAAACCCCTAAAAGTATGAATATAAATTGCTATAAAAAAGAAAGAGGCTCCGTTGCTGTGAATATANCGNAACAACCAACCGTAGTTAACATCTCGCATGATTCTTTCTACACTCTCAAANGCCATATCGACATGTGGAGTATACTGCATAGCCAACACCAANCCCGTCACTATCATAACAACAAGTAACACCCCTAAGATTGATCCGAAGTTCCAAAAGTAATTCAAATTCTTGGGTGTTTGATAATCTCTAAGATGATCTCTAAAGAANGTAAAGACCGGTAAACGTGAATCAATCCAGTTAACTAATTTATCTTTTCTTTCCATTATACCAATCTGAAACTTAGCCTATTACTATTTTATTTCTTTCTAAAAATTCGTAAGGAGGNACCTTTAAATTGTCCGGAGCTGGNCCTTTTCTAACTCGACCAGATGTATCATAATGTGATCCATGACAAGGACAGAACCACCCACCATAATCACCTTTAAAATCGGCTTTTTTCTGACCTAGAGGNATACAACCCAAATGTGTACAAACTCCAACAACAATTAACCATTCAGAATTTATAACCCTTTCACTATCTTTTTGAGGATTTACAAGGGTAGAATCCTTTACTTGCTCTGCTTCCAAAATCTCTTTTTCCGTTCGATGGCGAACAAATACCGGCCTTCCCCTCCATTGAACAGTGACGCTTTCTCCTCTTTTAATTTTTGATAAATCAACCTCCGTTTTTGCATCTGCCAAAACATCTTTAGCAGGAGCGAGGCTACTAACAAAAGGCCAGGCAGAAAAAGCGGCGCCAATCACAACAAATGACCCGGTGGAACGATATAAGAACTGCCTTCGTGAAGATTCTAATTCAGGTTTGATTTGCTCCTGATTAGTTTTTTTGCGTTTTTTATTTTTTTTTAGCATTGATATGTTTTGGTTTTACAAATTAATCGTTAAAATACCGACTGTAAGAAAAAAATTAATACATAGCAGGAACAAGATATGACAAGAAGCCGCGCAATTAAAGTAAATTCTTTTCCATCTAAAAAACGTAAGGAGGAAACCACTCAATGGTTCAGGAAGCTACGCAATCTGATATGTAAATCCTTTGAGGNNCTAGAAAAAAAAGCAAGNACAAAACCTGCTAAATTTAAGTACACAAAATGGAAAAGGTCCGTGAATCCTAAGAAAGATGAGGGAGGCGGAGAAATAGCAGTAATGCANGGAAAGGTTTTTGAGAAGGTNGGNGTNAACATATCAACAGTTTATGGAAAATTTTCAAAAGAATTTAGAAAAGAAATTCCCGGAGCAAACAGAAATCCAAATTTTTGGGCAAGCGGAATTTCATTAGTAGCGCACACTCAATCTCCCCTTATCCCAGCGGTTCATATGAACACCAGGCACATAATNACTTCTAAAAGTTGGTTTGGCGGTGGAACTGATATTACNCCCGTCTTTCCNAAATCAATGGGAGCAAAAATAGATGCTAAAGATTTTCACGCAGCATTAAAGGAAACTTGCGATAAATATAATACTAAATACTACCCAAAATTTAAAAAATGGTGTGATGAATATTTCTTCTTAAAACATAGAAACGAATCTAGGGGTCTGGGTGGAATTTTTTTTGATTATTTNANTACCGAGCAATGGGAAAAAGACTTTAATTTCATGCAAGACATAGGTCGAACGTTTTGCGATATTTATCCANAAATAGTACAAAGAAANATGAGAAAGAAATGGAGNAAGAAAGAGAAACANCAACAATTGATCAAAAGAGGAAGATACGTAGAATTCAATCTNATTTANGACAGAGGTACGAGATTTGGCTTGATGACTGGNGGTAATCCNGAAGCTATATTAATGTCGCTTCCACCAACAGCCTGTTGGCCTTAAAATCTCGTNACTCAAACACCTAACATTTTNTTAACGTGCCGNAGGCAAGANGCTTTTGTTGCTTTAAAGTTACCNTCTATCCACCAAAGTTTTAATGGNTCTAAAATTTGACCGATTTGCTTTCCTTCTGAAACTCCAAGAGAAAGTATATCATTTCCACTAATAGGAAATTTCTTGCCTTTCCATAACTTGTATTNCTTCAACATTTTTTTACAAAAAATCTTTTTTTTCTTTATATCTTCTNCNCTAAAAGAAGAATAAAGAAAAAGTATATCTTCAAAAAATGGCGACTCAAAACTACATGCATCTCTACGCCAAGACTTAGTATTTCTTTTTCTAGATATGCCTTTAAAATTTTCTAATAAAAAAAATAATCTCTTATTTTCTATTCCAGACAACTTCATCCTCTTGCTGACATTCACAATATCCTTATGCAAATTTCTATTCTTACAAAGCAAAGAGGCTAGTCTTCGAATAGGGTCTGATTTATGGAGATGGTCTTCAAGAAGAATAATTTTTTTCATATAACCCATGTTCACGGGCTTAATAGAAAGATGATGGAGAATTTTGGATTTGTGCATTAAGGCAATTACATCAAAGGATCGTTTTGAGATTAGTATCTTTTTCATTTCCATCCACACCCTTTCAGATGATAATTTGGTCAAAAATTTTGACATCTTCTTACAGGCCTTAAGAGCTTTACTATCGGGTTTTCCTGAACCGTAAAGGCTATAAAATCTAAAAAAGCGTAATATTCTTAAAAAATCTTCTTTAATTCGTGCCTCAGGGTTCCCTATAAAACGCACCCTAGCATTCATTAAATCACCTAGACCAAAGAACGGATCAAATATTTCCCCTTGCTCGTTGCTATAGATTGCATTTAGAGAAAAATCCCTTCTAAGAGCATCCGCCTCCCAATCACTCGTAAAGCGTACCTTCGCTTTTCTCCCATAAGTTTCAACATCTTGGCGCAAAGTTGTAATTTCAAATTTCTTATTTCCACAAATTGCCGTAATAGTTCCATGACTTATTCCAGTGGCTATTGCCTTAATGCTAGCACTTTTTAAAAGCTTTATTGTAACTAGAGGTTTTGAAGAAGTGGCAATATCTATATCCGTTACTGATTTATTCAAGAAAGAATCTCTAACACAACCACCGACAAATAAAGACTCACTACCAATAGATCTCAAGGCCTTTAACACCGCAGTAGTTTCTGGCCATTTCATCCAACTTTTTAAACCGAGACCTTCTTTCTTAAGAACGGGATACATCTGGATTATTTCTCCTTATATTGACTAACGCTATATAAAGTCGAAATGGTTGGGGCGGCAGGATTCGAACCTGCGATCACGGGATCAAAACCCGATGCCTTNCCGCTTGGCTACGCCCCAATGGTTTTTCAGGCCGTACTCCTTAAAACATTTTTTTCTAGGCTGTCAAGGTACCATTTATAAGTTTTGCTAAGACCTTCCAACAAACTAGTTTTAGCGTGCCAACCTAATTTATTCATCTTTTGAATATCAAGAAGTTTTTGTGGTACACCATCAGGGTAATCAGACAAATATNTAAATTCACCACTAAATCCAACAACTTTGGATATAATAATAGCTAATTCCTCAATACTAACATCTTTACCCACGCCTACGTTAATATGCTGAGAATCGGAAAAATTCTTCATAAGGAAAATTAGGGAATCCGCTAAATCATCAACAAACATAAATTCTCTTCGGGGCTTACCGGTGCCCCAAATTTCAACTTTATCTCTATTCTGCGTTTTTGCTTCGCAAATTTTAGCAATTAGAGCGGGTATAACATGGCTACTCTTAATTCCAAAATTATCATTTGGTCCATATAGATTCGGTGGCATAGCAGAAATAAAATTACACTCGTATTGTTTTCTATAAGCTTCACACATTTTTATACCTGCAATTTTTGCGATAGCATACCACTCATTGGTAGGTTCCAAATGACCCGACAATAAAGATTCTTCCTTTATAGGCTGATCCGCCAATCTAGGATAAATACAAGAGGATGCAAGAAAAAGTAGTTTTTTCACATTTTGCTTCCAGGCTGTGTGAATAATATTTGATTCAATGGTTATATTATCATAGATAAATTCAGCGGGACGGGTTGAGTTTGCAATAATCCCGCCTACAGTTGCGGCTGCCAAAAAAATAAATTCTGGCTTATTTTTGCTCATCCACTCTTCGACAATATTTTGTTTTCTAAGATCTACTTCTTTTCTATCACAGACCAAAAGCTGGCAACCCTCTGAAGCTAAACGCCTAATTATTGAGGATCCAACCATTCCGCGATGCCCGGCTACCCAAACTTTCTTTCCCTTTAGATTAATTGTTTTTTTACTCATAACTCTTATGATCTGAAGTTTCTTTTTCAACTTTAGATAAATCTGATTTAACCATTTCCTTAATCAATTTAGTAAAACTAGTTTTATGGCTCCAGCCAAGTTGTTCATTTGCTTTTGTAGGGTCCCCACATAAATGTTCAACCTCATTTGGTCGGAAGTATCTTGAATCAACTTCTATTATAGTTTTCCTTGTCTTTTTGTTTATACCTTTTTCCTTAAGACCGGAACCCTTCCATTCAATCGAGCAACCAATTTCATTAAATGCAAGTTCTATAAACTCTCTCACGGTATGACTTTCTCCGGTAGCTAGCACATAATCATCAGGCCGATCCTGCTGCAACATAAGCCACATACCTTTGACATAGTCTTTAGCGTGACCCCAATCACGCTTTGCATTTAAATTTCCTATATAAATTTTTTTCTGTACTCCAAGTTTAATAGCGGCAATACCTCGCGTAATTTTTCTTGTTACAAAAGTTTCTCCTCTTAGTGAACTTTCATGATTAAAAAGTATCCCGTTAGAAGCATGCATACCGTAAGATTCACGGTAATTTATTGTTACCCAATATGCATAAAGCTTTGCGGAACCATATGGACTTTTAGGTTTAAAAGGCGTTAATTCGTTCTGTGGCGGCAAAGCATCTCCAAAAAGTTCTGACGTTGATGCCTGATAAAATTTTATTCTTTTTTCAAAACCTAAAATACGGACCGCTTCCAAAATTCGTAAAGTTCCCAGTGCATCAGCATTTGCTGTATATTCCGGCGTTTCAAAACTAACTTTGACATGGCTTTGGGCTGCTAAATTATAAATTTCGTCTGGCTTAGTTTCCTTGACTATGCGAATAATATTAGCCGAGTCCGTCATATCACCATAATGCATGAAGAACTTAACCCCAGGCTCATGAGGATCTGAATATAAATGGTTCACTCTTTCAGTATTAAACGAGGATGAACGTCTTTTGATTCCATGAACAATATATTTCTTTTTCAATAAAAACTCGGCTAGATAAGCCCCGTCCTGACCAGTAACTCCCGTGATTAAAGCAACTTTTCTTTTCATATAAAAACCTTATGACTCAAGTATGTATCATTATAATTAAAAAAATAGATTATAGAATTATTTATTTCCCACAATCTGACCATAACTAATCCAATAATTTGGATTAAGCTTAAGCAAGGTCTTTTTAGCCTTAATTACATTTTTTTTCCCAGAAAAAATACCAAAACAAGTCGCACCACTGCCTGACATTCTCGACAAAAGACAGCCCTCTGTTAAACTTAAATCATTTAAAATTTTTTTTATCTCAGGTGCGTAGTGAACAGCAAGTGAAGTTAAATCATTATCAGATCTTTTTAAAAATGAAATTAGTTTCTTCAAGGTAAATAATTTACTGCTACTAGGAACTTTCTTTGAATATTTTTTTTTAAAATTACTAAAAATTTTTTTTGTAAAGATTTGCTTGCGTGGATTAACAAGCAAAATCCAAATATTAGGAAAGGATTCGATTGTTTTAATATCTTCTCCAATACCTCCGATAAATGAAGGCCTGCCGATTAAACAAACGGGTACGTCTGCTCCTAAAGACTGACCTAATTTCATTAATTCTTTATTTCCGATCTTAATCTTCCATAATTTTAATAATAATTTAATAGTTGCTGCACAATCGGTAGAACCACCTCCAATGCCGGAAGAAATAGGCAAATTCTTAGTAAGGGTAATTTCTGCACCTGTTTTTAAGTTGCAAAATTTTCTCAAAGCCAGTGCGGCTTTTATCACAGAATTGCCTTTCTTTGGACCAAGATATTTAGCAAAAGGTCCCTTGATATTTAATTTTAATGTCTTTGATTCAGAAACACTAATAGTATCAAAAATACCCAAAAAAATAACTAAACTGCTGATCAGATGGTAGTTATCTCTACGACGACCAACAACATGCAGGCACAAATTAATTTTTGCGGGAGCCTCTATGGAAAAAGACATTTTTTTTTTCGCATTCTACAAATAGCCTCGAAAAATATTATTTTATTCTTTTTAAATCAATCTGCTGTAGTTTATCTTTTATTTTAACTTCAAGATCAGGATCTGGATCGAGCTTAAGAGCTCTTAGCCATTGAAAATATGCTTGCCTTTTTCTTCCAATCTGGATATACACGTCACCCAAATGAAAATTGATTGTCGGATCTAGGGGGGCTAATTGTACAGCACGCTCCAATTGTAAGATCGCTTCATCTAAATTTCCCAAGCGAAAGTGTGCCCAGCCTAAAGAATCAACAATATAACCATCATCAGGTTGTAGTGTAGTAGCAGTTTTTAACATTTCCAAAGCCTTTTCGAGATTCACTCCCATTTCTATCCATGAGTAAGCAACATAATTTATAACCTCGGGCTGGTTGGGATCAAGGTTCAGTGAACGTATAAAATCATCTTCCGCCTTCTCCCATTGCTTACTGCGCTCATAAGAGATTCCTCTATTATAAAACAGGGACCAATGCTTTTTTTCTAGTGTACTGATTCTCTCAAGTGCCTCACTGTATGCTTCTATGGATTCTTCATACTTTTTTTCTAATCGAAAAATATTTCCTAAATTTGTAAATACCTGTGGACTAATAGATTTTATCGAGGTGAGTGCATAAAGTTTATTTATAGACTCAGCGATTCTTTTCAAATTATAAAGACAAATCGCTGCGCGTAATTCAGCATAAGGGTGATAAATTTTATCGTGTCTCAATTTACTATAAAGAGTTACAGCCTTACCATACTGTCCATTAGTCTCAAAAAATTCAGCCATTATGATAAACAGCAATGGTATCCTATCATTAAGTTGTAAAGTATAAGTGGAGAAGAGCTGAAACATATCAATCTCATTGTTTCTTCGATAAACCATTGAAATATCAAAGAAAATCTCACTGATCGCGTTTTTTGCATTTACATTCTCGTAACGAGAATTACCAAATAACATAGGATCGAATTCTGAATTTAGAATTAGATGATCATTATTTTCAGCCATTTTACGAAAAATACCTTGTAACATTTGATCATTATTACTACGCGAATAGTAATCTAATAAAACTTCATAAATCCTAAGCGGTAGTGCTCTCTCTGCAGAGAAAAAACTATTAGACAAGATCATATCAAATTTAATTTTTGCTAAATCTTTTTTTCCAAATGCATCGAGCAAGAGAGCAATATTGAGATTTTTTATTAAAAGATTTTTTTCGCTATCCTCGATATCTTCTAGCGCATTCATCGCCAAATTAAAGTTTTTCTGTCCCGCGAAACACCAAGCTAATATTATTTTTTTAATGTCCTCGCTGAGAGCCGAATCTGGAATTGATTCAAGGATTAGAATTGCATCAACAAACTGATTTTCAGACAAGGCATTAACAAGAAGCGTAGTCTGAGATAGTGGATCGTGGGTATGTTCTTTAATTTTAGTAGCATATTTTACGGCATTNTTAAATTGTCCATCCTTTAATGACAACAGGTGAAGTTTTCGCAATAGTTCTACATTCTCTCTGTCAGTCTCTACAACTGATTGGTAATACTCAATTGCCTCATTTATTTTTCCTTCTTTCTCTGCAAGCATNCCAGATAAATAGTTCCCAAAATTTNGTTTTTTCTCCAACTTTCTTGCTANAGAAGAATCACTAAAAGACGAAACGCNAAAAATAAGAAAAACCAAANTTGNCAAGATTCTCGAGTTCAATTTAAAATTCATNATTAAANTCCAAATAAAATCACATTTCTGAATAATTGGGNCCTCCACCTCCTTCTGGTGGAACCCAGTTGATATTTTGTTCTGGATCTTTTATATCGCATGTCTTGCAGTGTACGCAGTTTTGTGCATTGATCTGCAGGTATGGATTATTGCCCTCTTCATCTCGTAGAATTTCATAAACGCCAGCAGGNCAATATCTTTGTTCNGGTGAATCATAAAGATTGAGGTTATTTTCTATAGGAATCTTTTGATCTAAGATTTGTAGATGAGATGGCTGATTTTCNTCATGATTAGTATTTGATAAATATACGGATGACAGCATATCAAAAGTTATTTTTCCATCATATTTTGGATACTTAATCTTTTTNAATCTTTTGGCNAATTTAAGGCTTCTATGATCAGCGTGATTATTGAGAGTCCAAGGAGATCGNCCNCTAAAAATATAAGTTTCTAGTGCAGAATAAATTAAACCAAGAAATCTTCCCCATCTAAAAGCAGGTCTAATATTCCTTTCTTTTCGCAACTCCTTCCAAAGCCANCTTTCTTTTAACATATCTGGATATCTTTCAAGTAATATTCCTTTGGTATTCGAAAAAACCTTATCCTGAAAACCCTTAAATACAGATTCGCCTGCNAAAATACCGGATTTCATAGCCGTATGTGTTCCCTTCAGCTTTGGCACGTTTAGAAAACCTGCAGTGTCACCAATAAGCAAGCCGCCNGGNAAAATAAGCTTAGGAAGTGATTGAAACCCACCCTCACTGAGAGCCCTNGCTCCATAAGATATCCTCTTNCCATTCTCAAATACTCCCTTAACAAGTGGATGTGTTTTAAATCTTTGAAACTCATCATATGGGCTNAGAAATGGATTTTCATAATCTAATCCAACGACAAAACCTACAGACAATAAATTTTTATCCAAATGATAAATCCACGATCCACCATATGTAGCATTGTCCAAAGGCCAGCCAATAGTATGTATTATCTTACCGGCCTTAGATTTTTTTGGATCAATTTCCCATAATTCTTTAATGCCAATACCGTAAGTTTGNGGGTTCGAATCTTTTTTTAAATCAAATTTTTCCATTATTATTTTTGTTAAAGANCCTCTACACCCCTCAGCAAGAATTATCATCTTCGCAAAAATTTCTATTCCAGATTGATAGTTCTGTGTTTTCTCGCCATCTTTACCAACACCCATATCTCCTGTAAGAATNCCCTTAACTGATCCATCCTCATAAAAGACAAAATCTGATGCCGGAAAACCAGAATAAATTTCTATCCCAAGAGATTCTGCATGACTAGCAAGCCAACGACACATATTTCCCAAACTGATAATATAATTTCCTTCATTTTGCATTTGAGGTGGAGAGGGAACCCTAAATCCACTATTACTGGTTAAATATACAAAATGATCCTCACTAACCTGTGTTTTTAAAGGCACATCCAGATCTTTCCAGTTAGGTAGTAATTCTTCCAAACTTCTAGTCTCAATGACAGCTCCAGAAAGTATATGAGCGCCAACTTCAGACCCCTTCTCAATCACACACACTTTTAAGGGTAATTTATTTTCTTTTGAAAGTTGCATAATCTTAATCGCAGCTGAAAGGCCTGATGGTCCAGCGCCAACTATCACGACATCATATTCCATATTTTCACGTTTCATATCTGGTGCTTGGAAAAAATAAAAACAAATAGTAACATTAAACTGAACTAAAATGAAAAACCCTAATTACAAAAATCTCCTAATAGAGTGGCTCCGTGATTCCGGTGTATCTGAAGTNATTTCAGAAACACGAAACAACTATTATTTACAACANCTTCAAAATAAAATTAATCAAAAGAATNCTGAAACAAATAAAACACAAAAAATTCTAAATTTAAAGCAGTCTAATAGTATAAATAGCACCCAATTGCCAAAAAACAGGATAAAACACGACAACCTTGAATCGATAAAGAGCCTTGAGGAGCTCCTTACGGCAATCAAAGAATTCANGGGCTGTGATCTTAGGAAAACTGCTAAAAATTTAGTTTTTGCGGATGGCAATGCCAAATCAAAAGTAATGTTAATAGGTGAGGCTCCGGGAGCTGATGAGGATAGATTAGGAAAACCTTTTGTGGGACAAAGCGGAAAACTTTTGGATAAAATGCTTAGTTTTATTTCTTTGAATCGATCAAAAATATATATAACAAATATTGTTCCTTGGAGACCGCCAGGCAATAGACAGCCTAAACCAGATGAAATTTCTATGTATCTTCCTTTTGTCAAAAAGCACATAGAAATTATCGCGCCAAAAATTATTGTCTTGCTTGGAAGTGTTGCAACGAAAAGTATCTTAAATGTTAGTGAAGGAATTACAAAACTGAGAGGGAGATGGCACGATTACAAAATGAAAGATAGAGATAGACCTATCAACATAATTCCAACCTTTCACCCAGCATATTTGCTACGATCTCCTGGTCAAAAAGAAAAAGTTTGGGAAGATCTACGAAAAATTGAAAAAAAATATAAAAGCATTGTTGAAACTGAATAAAATTTTTAAAAATTCTATGATAATGAAATGTAGTTATAAAAAATTTAAACTAAGCCTTGTTCCCTTTATTATTTATTTTTTAATTATAAACATTTGTATGGTACCGATTCCACACGCGGCGACAAATAATGGAAATGAGAATGATTTCAAATTACCAAAATATCTAAAAAATGATGATATTGAAATTTATAAACAAATATTCGATCTACAAAGAAAGGGTCTATGGGATGATGCGAATATAAAGATTCAAAAATTAAATCAAAAAATACTCATGGGCCACGTGATGGCACAACGTTATTTACATCCTACTAAATACAGATCAAAGTACAGTGAATTAAAAGGTTGGCTAAAAAAATATTCAGATCATCCGCAATCCCATCGGATATATAAACTTGCCCTTAGACGAAAACCAAAAGAAGAAGTCCTGCAATTTAAACCCAAGACACCAAGATATGTCCCTAATTACTTTAATACACAAAAAAATATTATAGGAAAAAAACAGAATAAGAAGAATAGACTGCGCTATTCCAAACTGAGAAGAAAGGTTTCAAATTTTTTAAAAAATGATCAGATAACAAATGCAAATAACTTTCTTCAGAATAGTAAATCTTACAAAAATTTAGATGAGGAGCTGAAAGCAAAACTTCTTAATAAAATTGCACTCAGTTATCTTTACTTTGGAAAGATAGATCTTGCAGAGAAAATTTCCGAAAATGCTGTGAGAATATCTAAAGATGGAGTCCATTCAAGCCTTTGGATCACCGGTCTTATAAAATGGAAGTTAGGAAAATTTGACCAATCAATAATGTATTTTGAAAAAATTTTTAAACTAGACAACATACCCGAATCAATACTTGCCAAAACCGCTTACTGGTTAGCAAGATCAAATATGATTAACAGGAAGCCAGAAGAAGCAGTGAAATGGCTGAAAATCACAACCTCATACTCAGATACTTTTTACGGTAATCTTGCTAGAAAAAATTTAAATTTACCCCTAAAAATATCTAGCAATCCTGTCCCCAGAATCAAAATAATTGAATTAAATGAATTACGCAAAAGTCCAAAAGGCTCTAGATCTTTAGCTCTTTTGCAAGTTCAGCAATACGAATTGGCAGAAAAAGAGTTAATAGAACTTTACTCTTATGATCCAAAAAAATTTTACTTACCTCTTTTAGGTTTATCCATCGATATGAAGCTGCCAAGATTATCAATGAAATTGGCAAAAGACTCTGATCCGAATGAGAAAAAATTCTACCAAGCCTTGTTTCCTATACCAAGATGGAGCTCAAAAAATAATGATAATATTGACAGGGCTGTGATATATGCCGTAATTCGACAAGAATCAGAGTTTAATACATCTGCAAAAAGTAGAGCAGGCGCAAGAGGATTGATGCAAATTCTTCCTAGAACTGCCCAGTCAATAGCGAAGCAAGAAAAGATAAAATATCTTGGAAGATGGCAATTATTGGAACCTGAAAAAAATATTGAACTTGGTCAAAAATATATATCGCGGCTATTAAATAAAAAAAATATTAAAAACAATTTAATTTTTATGTCTGCAGCTTATAATTCAGGTCAGGGTAATTTAGCAAAATGGAGAAAAAGAATAGATTTTTTAAATGATCCTCTTTTGTTTATTGAATCAATACCAGTTCGTGAAACCAGAGGGTATGTGAAAAGAGTTTTCAACAATATTTGGTTCTATAGAGAAATTCTGGGTCAGCAAAAAATATCCTTGAACTTATTGGCGGCTGGAGAATGGCCTGAATATATACGCTTGGATTAGAGACTAAAGGAAAGTATCAATAAAATGACAATAGATAGGAAGATTAGCTTCAAAAAAATTAATATTGCCATACTAGTAATTTCTGATACTAGAAATAGAACAAACGATAGATCTGGAAAATTACTTTCAAAACTTATTATTAAATCTGGTCATACAGTCGTTGATAACAAAATTGTCAAGGATGAAAAAAATGAGATTCGAAAAAAGATTAAGCAATGGATTTCAGATAAAAGTATTCAGGCTATTATATCAACTGGAGGCACTGGAATAACATCTAGGGATATAACACCTGAAGTATTCCAAGAATTTTTTGAAAAAGAAATAACTGGCTTCGGTGAAACTTTTAGAATGATTAGTTTTAAAAAAATTGGAACATCCACAATACAATCACGAGCGATTGCAGGAGTATCAAAAAAAACTCTTCTTTTTGCCCTTCCCGGATCACCGGGAGCTTGTCAAGATGCATGGGACAAAATTTTAAAATGGCAATTAGATTCTCGATTTAGACCGTGTAATTTTATTGAATTAATACCAAAGCTTTGATCAAAAATATTATTGTTGAAGACAAAAGCTCATCCATGCCCAATTTAGCAATTGAAAAAATGATGGGCAAACAAGTTGTCGGAATAGATGAGGTGGGAAGAGGATCGTTGGCTGGGCCAGTAACCGCCGCAGCTGTTATAATTGATCAAAAAAGAATTACAAAATTCTTATATGAAAATATAGACGATTCAAAAAAGATATCCCCAAAAAAAAGAAGGTTTTTATATAAAGAATTGGTTCATTATACTGAAATTGGTATCGGTCATTCTAGTGTGTCCGAAATAGACAAAATGAACATACTTCAAGCTAGTTTACTAGCTATGAAGCGTGCTTTTGAAAATTTGAATAGTATTCCGGACTACGCATTGATAGATGGAAACTTTTCTCCAAACATACCGTGTAANTTAAAAACAATTAAGAAAGGNGATAGCAAAAGCCTTTCCATTGCNGCAGCATCGATTGTTGCAAAAGTCGTNCGTGATGAAATAATGTCAAAGCTAGCAATGAGNTATCCNNGCTATGGGTGGGAAAGAAATGCNGGNTATGGAACTGCAGAACATATTTCCCAAATTAGATCNNGNGGTATATCGCCACATCACAGAANAACATTCANCATTAAGNCTTAGAAAATTCTACAGGAANGGTTAATGAGACAGTCAGNCCCTTTCCTTTTTTCTTAGAGTTNTGAACTTCAACATCNCCCCCGTATANATTAACCGTATCTCTAACAATTGATAGGCCCAATCCGCTTCCCGGTCTTTTTTCATCAAACCTTTTGCCTCTAGTAAAAATTTCTCTAATGAACTTATCTTCTAATCCTGGACCATCATCTTCAACCGTTATCTTGAGATANTTATTTCTCTCTTCAACAATAATCCAAATTCTTGATTTAGCCCATTTACAAGCATTATCCAATAGATTCCCCATCATTTCTTCTAAATCATGTTTATCTCCACGAAAAAAATGTAATGGCTTNCAATGAATTTCTAGCTCAATTGAACGATCAGCATGAATGCGTTTCAGCGTCCTTCTTAAATCTTCCAAAACTGGTAATACTTTTGTTCGGGTACCCAAAACATTACCACTGGCAGCTGTCTGAGCACGAGATAAATAATGATCGATAAAAGATTGCATTTTTTGTGTTTGTGTTTCTAAATTTTTAGAAAATTTATAATCTTTCTTCTTCAGATCATTTGAAAGAACGCTTAGTGGCGTTTTAAGAGAGTGGGCTAAATTACCTACGTGCATTCTCGTTCTAATCAAAACCTCGGAATTATGTTTAAGAAGACTATTTATCTCACGAACTAGGGGACGAATTTCAAAAGGAAAATGCTTTCCTAANAACTTAGCCTTTCCCAAACGAATAGAACTNAGCGACGATTGAATCCTTTTTAAAGGCCTCAAGCCGAACCTCACTTGAATAAAAACCGCAATAATCAAACCGAAGCTTAAAAGACCAAGAAACCAAAAAAGTAGTTTATTAAACTCATTAATCTGTTTGGTTGTTTCTTCAATTGTATTAGTAATCAAAAAATTAAATTCTTGATTAGATCCAGGTAATGANATATTTCGGCTCAATGCCCTAAAATCTCTTTCCCCGATTCTTTGTTCTTCGGGTAATTTTTCTGTAGATTGTAAAAGCTGAAAATCAGGAGAAAAGGATTGATCCCACAATGATCGGGATCTCACTAAAGGGCCANTTGAATCAGTAATTTGCCAATACCATCCTGAATATGGCTGCTGAAAGCGTGGATCTAGAAGATTCTGCGCTAGTATTAAATTTCCCTCAGCGTCAACTCGAGTACCAGCAATTAAGGAATTTAAAAGGATCTCAAGACGACTATCAAAAGAATTCTCAGCCATATTCTTAAAAATTGCCGACAATGAAAAAAATCCGATAACAACCACAGCGGTAATCCAAGCAGCAGCTAAAATAACTAATCGAAAAGCTAAAGAGTTAGTTTTCATCTTTTTCGAAATGAATCCTATAACCAAAACCACGCTCGGTTTTTATTATATCTACACCGAGTTTTTTTCTTAATCTACCAACAAAGACCTCAATGGTGTTGGAATCTCTATCAAAATCTTGATTATAAACATGTTCTGTAAGTTCAGTTCTAGAAATCGCTTTATCTTGATGATGCATAAGATAAGAGATTATTTTGAATTCTTGCGCAGTCAATTTAACAGGAGAATTATCAACCAAAACCTTGGATGATCGAGTATCCAAAACAACGGGACCACACGAAATAGTAGCCTTTGCATGTCCGGAGGATCTCCTTATCAATGCTCTCAATCGAGCAAGTACCTCTTCAGTCTGAAAGGGCTTCGTAACATAATCGTCAGCCCCAGCATCGAAACCTGCAACTTTATCACTCCACCGATCCCTCGCGGTCAAAATTAATACTGGCATTTTTTTCTCTTCGGATCTCCACTTTTCAAGAACTGTTAATCCATCAATCTTTGGCA
This sequence comes from Rickettsiales bacterium, assembly GCA_002712065.1. GTDB lineage: Bacteria > Pseudomonadota > Alphaproteobacteria > UBA8558 > UBA8558 > UBA8558. The sequence continues at coordinate 55,378 of PARU01000003.1, forward strand.
AACCTAAATCTAAAACAATAGCATCATATGGCTCAGTGCTGCCAAGATGATGGCCCTCTTCTCCATCATGAGCAANATCCACCAAATANCCAGCGTCTACCAAAGTTTTGCTNATTTGGGCAGCAAGAGACGCTTCATCTTCAACAACTAATATTCTCATTATAAATATTCTAAATTCATGGACTTATTTTTCCTTCAACTTTTAATACTGTCCCTGTTCCAGCATCAACGCGCAACAAAATAACATCATTTTCCTTTGTAAAGATTTTAATATCGTATACCCAACCATGCAAACCTTCTTCCTGATCCTTAAGAATAACCTCTAGAATCTTGCCTTGAAAATTTCTATTAACCTTAGACAAAATATCTTCCAACGGCATGATCTGACCTGACTGAACAGCAAATCTTGCACTTTCCTGATCTACACCCTGAGAATCAGCCAATAAAGTAATTGGGGCAAGAAAGAATGCCAGAGCGAAAATAATAAACTTCATTTTATAATTCTAGTTAATTTTTTGAACATATTGTGCAATTTTTTTCATCAATGTAGGGAATGGGTATGCATTGAATCTGTTTGGTTTAATCCAAATTCCGTCTCTCTTCGACGTAACGGAATTTCTGCGATTAATTTCTGCCTTTAAGATCATCAATTCTAAATGAAAATGGCTAAACGTATGATGGATTCTGTTGGGCAGCTCTAACCAATTTGCTTTAAAGGGTGCTAATTTAAATAGATCTTTCTTTGAAAATTTATTTAATAGATTAGGGGCATCCCAATTTGATGATGGAAATTCCATCAATCCCCCCAACAATCCATTATATTTTCTTCTATTAATAAAAACAGAGCCATCCTCTCGAATACACCAAAATACCACTCCCTTCCTCTTTGGAATTGTTTTTCTGGAAACAGAAGAATTTAGCGAATTGAATTTTCCACTTTTAAACGACAAGCAATGGACCTTCAATGGACAAATCTCACATTTAGGGGTTTTTGGTTTACATAATAACGCGCCCAAATCCATCATCGCCTCTTGAAAATCTCCTGATCTTTTCTTAGCAAGAAAACTTTTAGAAATTTTATCTATCAAAAGATCTTTTTCTTTTTCAAATGAGTGTAAAAAAAATAATCTTGTTAGCACTCTCTTCACATTTCCATCTAAAGCTAAGATTGATTCCCCATAACCTATGGAGCAAATCGCAGATGCTGTGTATTCGCCAATTCCAGGTAATTTTAACAAATCGTTTTTATTCCGGGGCAGCTTTTCTCCCAATTTTTCAGATACCATGACTGCACAACGATATAAATTCTGCGCCCTTCTATAATAGCCCATTCCCTCCCAAGCCTTTAATACCTCGACGATATCAGCATTTGCTAATTCTTTAAAATTTTTCCATTTTCTAAGAAAATTAATATAATAGGGAATGACTGTCTCGACTCTTGTTTGTTGAAGCATAATCTCGCTAAGCCAAATTCTGTAGATATTCTTTTTTTTTATGTTCTTCTGCCTCCAAGGAAGATTCCTTCCATTATCTTTAAACCATCGAAGCAATGANCTNATAATTAAATCNGCTTTCTCNNTATTAAAGTTTTGAATTATTTTTTTGCTTCTTTTAATGGCNACTTTCCAAAAATAATTAAGCTAAATTTGAAATTGATATTAACGCAATTTAGGTTATCTTACCAAGGTGCAAAACTATTTTTCTAATAAAATATTCAAGCGATCCGCTAAGGGTCTTAGGCCAATCTCAAACTACATATCGAAGGTAGCTTCTCTTACATTCAAAAGGAGAGGTTTTTTCCATAGTGAAATTGTAACTAGCTGGAAAACAATAGTGGGTGATAATCTATATAAAAAATGTATTCCCATTAAGATAACCTTTCCACCGAAATCTAGGAGTGAGGGCACCCTATCTTTGCTGGTAGATGGTCCGATAGCAGTTGAGATTCAATATCATCAAGATTCAATTATTGAGAAAATAAATGGTTATTTTGGCTATAGTGCGATTAAAACACTGAAACTTACACAGCTTCCATTTGACGAGAAAAGCGAAAAAAAGGTCAAAAAGAGCCAAAATGAACCAAAAATGGGTAATTTGTTCGAAAATGTCGAGATAGACAAAATTGAAAATATTGATCTTAAAGAAGCTCTATTAAAGTTAAGAAAATCGATCGAAAAATAGAGCTGTGAAGTAAACCTAAAAGCAAAAAGCATGCTTGCCTTAGATAAAATCAAAGCGTATATTGGCATATATTATGTATGTGCTTTAATAATAGCATACTATATATTGTAAGGATTGGTGGGGTCAGGAATTGTTCCAAAAAAAACTTAAACTTTTAGTATTTTTAACCTTATTCTCTTTATTTTCTTTTTCCACAAAACAAGTAGCTCTTTCTGATGTCGCTGACTCAATTGAAGCATTGTCTGAAAAAGTTTTAGGCAATGAAAATGCCCCGATCACACTGATCGAATATGCCTCTTTAACATGTCACCACTGTGCAACATTTCACAATGAGGTGTTGCCAAAAATTAAAAGTGACTACATTGATACAGGAAAGTTAAAGTTTATCTATCGAGATTTTCCCCTAGACCACTATGCACTAATGGCTTCGATGATCGCAAGATGTGCGGGAAATAAGAAGTTTTTTACGTTTCTCAAAGTTTTGTTCAAAGAGCAACCTAAATGGACAGCAGCAAAAGATCCATTTATAGCTCTTGGCCATATTGCAAGAATAGGAGGCATTGGGAAGGAGGAGTTTAAAAGTTGTGTTGGTAATAAAGCCATAGAGGACGGAATCTTGAAATCTAGAATTGATGCAGACAGAGAATTTACGATTAAATCCACCCCAACTTTGATAATTAACGGAGAGAAATATGATGGTTCTCGTACGTTTAAAAAATTAAAAAAATATATAGATAAGTTATTAACGAAAAGCGGTTAGAAAAATTTGGTAAAATTTAAAAATTTAAAAATATCAGGATTCAAGTCATTTATCGATCCAGTTGAGCTACCTATAGAAGATGGGTTGACTGGAATTGTAGGACCAAACGGATGTGGAAAATCTAATTTGGTTGAGGCTCTTCGCTGGGTTATGGGGGAATCTTCCGCTAAAAATGTGCGTGGCCAAGAGATGGATGATGTTATATTTTCCGGGACTGATGATAGATCGTCTAGAAATCTTGCCGAAGTTACTCTAACAATAGATAACACAGACAAAAGTGCTCCGGAAGAGTACAGCAAAGAAGAAGAGCTGCAAATAACAAGAGCGATCGAGCGGGGATCTGGTTCTAGCTTTGCAATAAACAATAAGGAAGTAAGGGCTCGCGATATTTTGCTACTTTTTGCTGACTCCGCAAGCGGAGCAAGATCCAATGCAATGGTTAGTCAAGGACAAATCGGATCAATTGTAAAATCAAAACCAACGGAAAGAAGGCTTGTGCTAGAGGAGGCGGCGGGTATTACTGGCTTATATTCCAGGCGACACGAGGCTGAACTAAGATTAAATGGGGCGGAGCAAAACCTAGAGCGACTAGATGATGTCATTTCTACACTTGAAGCACAGATGAAAAGTCTAAAAAGACAAGCTAGACAAGCCGGTAGATACAAGAATATTGGGACACACGTTAGACGTCAAGAAGGGCTTCTACTATACCTCAAATGGAAAGAAGGAAAAAAACTATTTGATAACTCAAAAGCTGACTTTGATCGTGTAGAAAAATCAGTTAACGAAATAACTAGNCTAACTACGAAAAAAAACATTGAAATCTCTAAAATTACCGAGAAACTTCCCGATTTNCGTCAGAGTATAACCAACGCAACCAGTGACCTACAAAAATTAACTTCGGAGCAAGATATTCTCATTAAAGAAGATAAAGATACTGCTGANCTACTCNTAACCACCGAAAATAGAATACTGCAAACAAAACAAGATATTNAAAGAGAAACAAAAATAGTGGCTGATGCCAACGAATCCATTAATAGAATCCAAAAAGAAATTAATGATCTACGGGGTAGTGGAAAACAAGAANATAACGATCAGATTGAATCAACAATAGAAGATATTGCCGATAAAAAACCANCTACATGNCTTAAAGAAGCGCAAGAAAAAGAAGAAAAAGAACGGACNCATCTAAGAGAAATTGAATCAGAAATATCTGGGATCAAAGCTGAAGAAAAAGCAATAAATGAACTTCTNGCTACAAAGAAAAGTAGTGGATGGCCCTCTATTATTGATGAGATAGCACCAGAAACTGGGTATGAAAAAGCACTAGGAGCAGCATTAGGAGAAGATCTAGAAGGATCTGCATCTCAAGATGCTCCTATTTTCTGGGCTACATTACCCCCNATAGAAAAAGCACATAATCTACCTCCNGAGACCAAGCCGCTTAGTAAATTTGTTAAGGCTCCGACAAACTTATCTCGAAGACTCAATCAGATAGGAGTGATAAAAGATCAATCAAAAGGAGATAAACTCCAAAAACGTCTTTTGCCTGGACAAAGATTAGTTAGCCTAGATGGCAGTTTATGGCGCTGGGATGGGTACACAGTGAGATCTGAGAATGTTACAAACTCAAGCAAAAAACTTGGTTACCGTCGACGCTTAAATGATATTAGAAAGCGATCCGAAAAATTAGATCAAGAAATTGAAATAGTAAGAAAAAGAGTATCCGAAGCCGTAAATGCTGTACAAAATGCAAGAAATGCNGAGCAAGACGTTAGGGTCTTTTCGTTATTCACTGATCTACAAAGATGGAAGANCCAACTAACAAATTCTGATAAACAAACAACAGAACTAACGGCTAGACTAAAAAAATACGAAAATGAGATCCAACANCTANAACATCGACCAATCAAAAATTCTGATCGAAGAGAGGANTTAAAACAAATAATCCAAAACAGAGAAAGTGNGAGAAATAAAGAAATCAACAATCTTTCAGAGCTAGAAAATAATTTNTCCCAACTGCAAGAAGATCTCAGNAAACATGANNGACATCTTAATGAGAGCAGAGAAAATCGAATTAGAGTTGATTCTGAATCNAAACATTTAAAAGAAAATTTAGAGGAAGTATCTAATCAAATTTTTGAGAAAATTAAATGTAAACCAGAAGAGGCACCNGAGATTCTTNAAATAAAATCAGAAAAAGAATTACCTAGNTTAGAAGAAGCTGACGCAAGACTAGAAAGGCTTATTAAAGAGCGGGACAATATGGGTCCTGTCAACCTAAGGGCGGAAGAAGAAGCAAAGGATCTAGAGAATCAAACCAAAACTATGAATTCTGAAAAAGAAGATCTTTTGTCAGCAATTTCTCGTTTGAGACAAGGAATTACTAATTTAAATAAAGAGGGCCGTCAAAGACTTCTGGCATCATTCGACGTAGTTAACAAAAATTTTGAGAAATTATTTTTCCAACTTTTCGCAGGNGGTCACGCACANATGAAATTAGTTGATTCCGAAGATCCTCTTGAAGCTGGTCTTGAGATCTACGCAAGCCCTCCAGGNAAAAAACTTAAAACGTTAACGCTTCTATCCGGAGGGGAGCAAGCGCTCACGGCAATAGCTGTTATCTTTGCAGTATTTCTTGCGAATCCCGCACCCATATGCGTACTTGATGAAGTTGATGCACCGTTAGATGATTCAAATGTGGACAGATTCTGTCAATTATTAAAAGAAATTACGAAAACTACCCACACTCGCTTCCTTATTGTTACTCATCATAGAGTAACCATGGCAAAAGTGGACAAATTGTTTGGTGTAACGATGGCAGAAAGAGGGGTATCAAAACTTGTTTCCGTAGACCTAAAAACAGCCGAAGGTTTAAGGGAAGTTGGTTAGTGTTAGAACAAAANACAACAAATTCNAATGGTGAGNTTAAAGNAAAATCGTGATCGTCTAAAAANTCTCACATCTAAGATTGATAGCTTTAAAATTGCAAAAGATTCTCGAAGATCTANGAAAGCCTCAAAAATTGGCTATGCACTAAGGCTTTCGACGGAATTTGCTTCGGCCCTGATAGTTGGTCTTGTGATTGGAACTGCCCTAGATAAATGGTTCGAGACAAAACCATTATTTATTATGATTTTTATTATTTTGGGTATAGCGACGGGTTTGTTCAACATCTTTAAATCGGTGAGGAAAATTAAAACTAATCATTTACATGAGAAAGATTCTGTCGATAATCCAAGAAAATAAAAAAATTAAATTTACAAATTATGACTGAAAATCATAGCCCATTAGAGCAATTTACAATAAAACGAATCTTTGATTTGAACCTAGGAGGAATTGATGTTTCTTTCACTAACTCTGCAGCATTTATGATAGTTTCAATCATACTTATCGGTTCACTCATGATTCTAGGAACAAGAAAGAAATTATTAATTCCCAATAGATGGCAAAATTTAGTAGAAATAACTTATGAGTTGGTAGCAAAAACCGTCAGNGACAATATAGGAGACGAAGGAAAGAAATTTTTTCCATTCATTTTTTCCCTATTTATATTCATTTTGTTTTGCAATGGTCTCGGTCTCATCCCTTATAGTTTTACCGTCACGAGTCATATAATTGTTACTTTCACTTTTGCAACACTGGTGTTTGTTGGCGTAACAATACTGGGATTTTTTCGTCATGGTTTAAAGTTTTTTTCTATTTTCTTGCCGCCCGGTGTACCAATATTTTTAGCCCCCCTGCTAATACCAATTGAAATTATTTCATATCTCTCTCGACCCGTAAGCTTNTCAGTTAGGCTAGCNGCCAACATGATGGCTGGGCACACAATGATAAAAGTATTTGCTGGTTTTGTTGTTGCGCTAGGTCTATACGGAATCGCCCCGCTTTTGTTTTTGGTAGCGATATATGCATTAGAAACACTAATAGCCTTTTTACAAGCTTATGTATTTGCAGTACTTACTTGCTTATATTTAAATGATGCCATCCATATGCAGCATTGATATATATGAATTAAATACTAAACTATTATTAATTTTTTTAACCAGAAGGAGGAAAAATGGAAGTCGAAGCAGCAAAACTAATAGGAGCAGGTCTCGCGACTATAGGTGTCGCAGGCGCTGGCGTAGGAATAGGCACAATATTTGGCCAATATGTTGCAGGAGGTTTTAGAAACCCATCAGCATCATCTAAACAATTTGGTAATGTGCTTCTTGGGTTTGCGCTGACCGAAGCTGTAGCTTTATATGCATTGGTTGTAGCATTTCTTATATTATACGGTTTTTAACCAAAGTTAGATAAAAAATGCCGCAGATGGTTCTAANCGATTNCCCGCCACAAATTATATGGCTGGTTATTTCTTTTGTCCTTTTGTATTTCCTGATGACAAAGGTGGCTTTGCCGCGCATTGCGGAAATTTTAGATAAAAGAGACAGAACGGTTAATGATAATATCAAAGAAGCAGAAAAATTAAAAAAAGATGCTGANGAAGCTGCGGTAAAATATACTAAAATTATAGATGATGCTCAAATAAATGCAGATAATATCCTAAAAGAAACCACCAAACAAATAACAAGAGAAATTAAGGAAAAAAATGAAGTATTCTTAGAGGATCTAAAAAAGAAGGANCGTGAATCTGAAAAAAGAATCGAAAAAGCAAGAGGCGAGGCGATGTCCCACGTAAATGCTGTATCCATGCAAATCACCGAACAGATTACAAAGGTTTTAATCGGAGAAGAAGACCTGAATAAAGAAGAACTCAAGAAAACTGTACAGCAATCACTTGAAAAGGAAAAAAATGTTTGATCAAGCTTTCTGGGTATTGATTGCCTTTGTTATTTTTGTATCCATTTCTTTTCGTTCGGCGAAAAAATTAATTATTTTAGCCCTAGATAGGAGAACAGAAGAAATAAAAAAACGGCTACAAGAAGCAGAAAATATCCGTAATGAAGCCAAGGAAATTGTTGNCGTAAATATTAAAAAATTAGAAACAGCAAAGAAGGAGGTAGCAACAATACTTTCAGAAGCAAATAAAGAAGCAGAGATGCAGAAAAAAAAGGCATTAGAAAACTTAAATAATTCTATGGAAAGAAATAAAGATCAACTCCAAGACCGCATTCAGAAAAATGAAAAAGAGACAATTGAGAAACTTAAAAGAATTATTTCTACTATTTCTATAAGCGCATCAGAGTCTTTTTTAAAAAATAATATTGATGAGAAGTTACATAATCGGTTAATTGAAAACTCCTTATCTGAACTACCAAAAAAAATCCAATAAATTCATGGCGGTATATACAAAGGTCACGAAAAAAGAACTTCAAAAGTTTATCGCAAATTATAAAATCGGTAATCTGCTATCTTTTCACGGAATAAAAGAAGGTGTAGAGAATACTAATTATCTACTCAAAACAGAAACTGGCCCCTACATCCTAACTATCTATGAAAAAAGAGTTAGAAAAAAAGATATCCCTTTTTTTCTTTCGTTCATGAAATATTTATTTCTAAAAAAAATTAATTGCCCACTACCAATTCCCAGAAGAGACGGAAAGAATCTTGGAGTAATTAAAAAAAAGAGTGCAGCCATAACCACTTTCATAACAGGAAAGAATTTATCAAATATTTCCCAAAAAAATTGCTTCACACTTGGAAAAGTAATTGCAAAAATGCACCTTGCTTCGCGTAATTTTAAACTAAAAAGACCGAACGATTTATCTATTAATGAATGGGAAAAAATACTAAGCGCATGCAAAAAGAGAATTAGCCCATTAACTTTTAATCAATTATCTCAGGAAATTAATTTTTTGAAAAATTCATGGCCGAAAAAGCTGCCGAAAGGAATAGTTCATACAGATCTATTTCCTGACAATGTGTTTTTTAAAAATAATCGTATCACAGGTTTTATAGATTTTTATTTTTCCTGTCATGACTTTCTCGCTTACGATCTTGCAGTATGTATTAATGCATGGTGTTTTGAAAAAAATGGAAACTTTAATGGAAAGAAATCCCAAGCATTATTAAAGGGCTATAGTAAGGTGAGAAAATTACACAAGAGTGAATTAGATGTTCTGCCAGTTCTTATCAGAGGGGCGGCTTTGAGATTTCTACTAACAAGATTATACGATTGGTTTAGACATAGTAAAAAAAGCCTGGTGAAACCAAAAAACCCATCAGAGTTTATCAAAAAACTAAAATTTCACCAAAAGATGGAAGATTCGAATTATATATAGAGTTATTTAGTTATAAAATGACAACCGCTGAAAAAGAAATAGAANAAGANCAAGTTGAGATATTTACTGACGGCGCATGCTGCGGAAACCCTGGTCCTGGAGGTTGGGGAGCGCAAATTAGATTTGGNAAAAACGTAAAGGAAATTTATGGGGGAGAAAAAGATACTACGAATAATAGAATGGAATTACTCGCAGCNATAAAAGGATTAGAAGAATTGAAAAAGTCNTCCAAAGTNAGAATATTTACTGATAGTCAGTATCTTAAAAACGGGATAACAGAATGGATACACTCCTGGAAAGTGAATCACTGGAAAGGTGCAAACAAAAAAATGGTAAAGAACGTAGATCTATGGAAGAAGCTAGACAATGTTATAGCTAACCACAATATTGAATGGGAATGGATAAGAGGNCATTCAGGTAACCCAGGAAATGAAAGAGCTGACCAATTAGCACAAAAAGGAATACAAGNAATTGANAGCTAGAGAGACTCAAGCATTTTCTGGGCAGAGCTTATGGTATAATCCGCACCTTTTTCGTCATTAAGAATCTTTAAAACGCCATTATCAACTANCATAGAGTAACGAGANGATCTAACACCNAAGCCAGGANCCGACAAGTCAAGAGTCATTCCAATTTCCTTAGTAAAAGAACCATCCCAATCAGCAAGCATCAAAATTTTATCACTCGCGTTGCTGCTCTCAGCCCAAGCTTTCATGACAAACGGATCGTTTACTGATAGACAAGCGATGGTATCAATCCCTTTTTCCTTAATTTGATCATGTAGCTCAATAAAGCCAGGCAAGTGCTGTTGCGAACAAGTGGGCGTAAAAGATCCAGGAACAGCAAAAAGAACNACNTTCTTGTNAGCAAATATGTCGTTANAAGCTAAATCCTTAGGACCATCTTCNGNCAATANTTTNAAAGANAAAGATGGAAGCTTATCACCAATTTTTATCGCCATGATCACACCTACTATTAAACNNTACNGCATCTGNGATTATAGCAAACTTTTATAAAAGTAAACCGTATTTTTAAAGTTAATTAGAAACTTTATCCACAACTGATAAAATTGAGTTTTGCGTGAGAATCTCTGGCAGAACTATTCCATTCGGAAATCGCGGTCCATAGATAACATTAAATGGTATTCCACTTCTTTGAAATTTTGATAAATATTCTGTAATAGTTAAGCTAGGCAAAGTCCAATCAGCCTCTTGACCAATAATTTTATTTGAAGAGAGTAATTCGAACACAGACCCTCTGTCTAAAACCAAGTTTTTATTAACTTTACATGTAATACACCAATCAGCAGTTACATTAACTAAAACTACATTTCCTGCATTAACTAAATCAATGATTTCGTTTTCATTAAACGGCTTCCACAATATATCCTTATCCTTAATCTTTTCTGGAACAATGGTAATTCCATAACTAAAAATTGCTAAAATAGTCAGAACAAATATTGCAGATGAATGTTTTTTTAAAGAATCAAAAAAATAATCAAATCTTTTAGCTAAGAAAAATAAAAATATACAAAAAAGCAGAGAGGATGTCACAATAATATCTTTCGCGGAAACTTGGCTNGACAAAATTGACAAGAGCCAAACTACCGTAACAAATAACAAAAGACCCAAGAATATTTTGACAGTGTTTATCCATCTTCCTGGCTTTGGCAAAAAGTAAACAGCTTTGGGGAATGAAGATAATGCTAAGTAAGGTAAAGAAAAACCAAAGCCCAGGACAAGAAATACTAAAAATATTTCTTTAATTCCAGTAGTCAGGGCAAATCCAGTAGCGGTTCCCACAAAAGGAGCTGTNCATGGAGTAGCTANGAGNGTTAGNANCGATCCNCTNAAGAAATTGTAAGAGAAGCTATTTTGNTAGTTGCGATTCTTAANGCTAAAAATATTCGTNTTAATCNTTTGGAGAAATGAGGGCATGGAAAATTGNAAAAGGCCCCAAAAATTACAGCAAAATATCANNAGGACCGCAGACATAGATACTAAAAAAGACGGATGTTGGAACTGNAACCCCCANCCCACCATGTANCCAAATGATCTTAAGGCGGCAACAAGGATTGCNAGAATAAAAAATGAGAACCATATACCTATTGCGGTATTAAAAAAATTTTTTCTGATAGTTTTACCGCTTGAGCCTAACTGTAAAAGACCTATAGCCTTCAAAGAAAGAACAGGAAATACGCATGGCATTAAATTTAATATAAGGCCACCCAGTAATGAAAATAATAGAATCGTTATAATGTTTGTCTCTTCAGGGTAAGAGGGAATAGTCTCCACAAAATTAATCCTCTTCTCTAACGCCCTCCGGCCATCAACCAAAGTAACAACAAGGGGAAGATGGGATGTAATATCATTAAAACTTTCATCTAAATTAAATTCATATTCTGACAAATATTTATTTTCTAAAGAAACTTTCGGCGGTCCAGAATTAAAATCGCTTGAAAACTCTAAAAAAACATCAGGATCAATAAAAGCTTCATCTGAAATTGCCTTAATTACTAACCTTTTAGATTCATCATCATAAAACTTGACTGAACTCACCTGGATATTCGTAAATTCCTCAGATCTTGGAACTTTTGATAAATACTGATCAATTAAATTACTATCTTTGGTCATTTGAGGACGTCCGACAGGAAGGGTAAAATTGATGGTCTCAGATTTCGGTATACACACATCCTTACAAACCAAATAATCAACGTCGAGATCAATTATTAAATCAGTTTGATCATCTTTTGAAGAAACATAAAAAGGAAGAACTACTTCATTTTCATAACCAATGGTTTCTAAATCATAACTGAAGTACCTGCTAGGAGCAGGCCAGGCAATCTCAAGTGATTGAACATTTTCAGATCTAGACCAGTCCACTTCAACTCCATATCCAGCATCTCCAGCAAAACGCCAATAAGTTTTCCAACCCGATTGGATCAAAAAATGTAATCCAAAAATATTGTTCTTATTTTCATCAATCGCTGTCTTGTAGGAAATAATATTCAACGATGCCCCCTGANCATTGCCCCCCACATCGTGCAGGTCCCCATCATGAGAAAATACTTCTGATGAAAAAAAGAAAAGAGAAAAAAAAGTAACCAGAAAACTGGATTTAAGGTTCATTTTTAAACTTGATTTTAGTTTTGGGTTTTGCAAACTAAGTATATACATAATATTTTTTAATATTAAAATTTTTTTATCTCTGAAATGGCCAATAAGATACAATCAAACCTTACTAATCAATTCTTGATCGCTATGCCACAGATGAAGGACCCTAGATTTGAAAGATCCTTAATTTATATAGTTGAACACTCAAAGAATGGTGCTATGGGGATCATTCTTAACCAACCTGTACAATTTTTATCATTTGACAGNTTGCTAAAACAACTTGGGATAATTCNAAAANGCTCTAAGGATTTGATAGATATCCATTTTGGAGGTCCTGTGGGAACAGCCCATGGTTTTNTTCTNCATAGNCCAGATTATAATAAAAAATCNACATTAAAATTAAATTCTGGAATCTCGCTTACCGCAACACTGGAAATTATCAAAGACATGGCTGCAAACANGGGGCCAAAAAATTCTCTTTTCGCTCTTGGTTATGCCGGGTGGGAATCGGGACAACTAGAAGATGAAATGAGATCAAACGGTTGGCTNCACTGTCCAGCTGATAATNACATAATNTTTGATACAAAAAATACAGACAAGTGGTTAACTTCCATCAAGAAATTAGGNTTTGATCCATTGATGCTATCAAATNATNCNGGGAACGCTTAAACNGCTCTCAACTGGCCCCACAATTGCCAANGTTGGCTTTTCTTTCATTAAAAAACGCACGATCTTGCTAATATCATCTTTTTCTACGCTTTCTACCTTATTAACAATATCAGCTGTCGAAATCGGCTCACCATAAACAAGTAANTGCTGAGCAACTTTCTCACATCTTGAAGAATTGTTTTCCATCGACATAAGTATGCCCGATTTAATTTGCGCCTTTGATTTCATTATTTCCTCTTCGGTCACATTATTTTCTAACGCAATTATTTCATCTCTAATAACCGGAAGCAGTTCTTTTAATTTATCCTTTCCGGTTCCGCTGTAAANTCCAAACAAGCCGCTATCTTGATAAGTAGATTTGAAACTATAGATACTGTAAGCAAGACCTCTTTTTTCCCTAACTTCCTGAAATAAACGCGAGGACATGCCCCCACCAAGAATGCTGGAGAAAACCATAAACGGATAATGCAACGCATGGCCATAAGGGGTGCCCTTAAATCCATAGACAACATGAATTTGTTCAAGATCTTTCTTTTTAATAAANTTTCCACCTGAATAATTCGCTGGCTCAGGATTGCTAATATTATTTTCTGGAAATCTAGAAAACTGTTTGCTCGCAAGATCAAAAAAATATTTATGATCAATATTCCCCGCAGCAGAAATAATAATTCTAGGAGCAACATAATTGCTACTCATATAATCGACAATTTTTTGACGTGGCATATTTTTAATTAAATCGATAGTTCCAAGTATTGGTCGACCCATAGGCTGGGCAGGAAAAGCCTGGTGCTGAAAATAATCAAAAATCACATCATCNGGGGTNTCGTATGATCTTCCAATTTCNTGCAAAATTACGCCTCTTTCTCTTTCCAGTTCAACTTTATCAAATATTGAATCTTGNAATATATCGGCAAGGATCTCTACAGCTAATGAAATGTCCTCTTTCAAAACTTTAATATGATAAGNGGTTGTTTCTCTGGAAGTACACGCATTGACAAAACCACCAACTTTTTCAATTTCTTCCGCTATACTCTTTGCGTTACGAGTTGTTGTCCCTTTAAAAGCCATATGCTCAAGAAAATGTGCAACACCATTGATATCTTCACTTTCATTTCTTGCCCCTACTCCTACCCAAACGCCAACAAATATAGAATCCACTTCTTTCATAGTATCTGTAACTATTCTTAAACCGTTATTTAAAGAAGACACTTTAACCGTCATTTCATCCTCCAAAACTACTTTTAGTNCTAATATAATTTTTTACCAAATCAAAATCGTTAGGTAAAATATCATATTTTTCTTTCCGTTCTAATGAATCAGAAATATTTCTTGGCAATTTTGCTTTGATCTTAATTGCTGTCCTAACAGCCTGTGGAAACTTTGATGGATGGGCCGTTGCTAATGTTACAATAGGCACAGAACTTTTCTTACCAGCCTCTATGGCGGAATAAAAACCAACGGAACTATGAGGATCAATAATCCTTCCCGTATCGTTATAGACTTTTTTTATATTCTGCAAAGTGCCGTTATCATCTAGCTTATAGGCTTCAAAAGTTTTTCTAATCTTCAATAAATTATTTTTGGATATTTCTATTCTACCGTTCATGCGTAACGACTCTAAATTTTTTGCAGTTTTAGATCCCGACCGATTAAAAATTTCAAATAAATATCTTTCTAAATTGCTTGAAATTTGTATATCCATNCTAGGTGATAAGGTAGCAACAACGTTCGATAATTTAAGTGAACCGCCAGTAAAAAAACGCGTTAAGACATCGTTTCTATTACTTCCAATAATAATCTTTCTAACGGGAAGACCTATTATCTTTGATACATAGCACGCATAGGCATTGCCAAAATTTCCACTGGGGACACAAAAGGAAATACCACTGTCCAAGAGATTCAACTTGGCCGTAGCGTAGAAATAATAGGGAATCTGCCCNATAATTCTCGCCCAATTAATTGAATTAATAGAGGATAGTTTCTTTTGTCTACCAAGATCTGTATCNGAGAATAATTTCTTAACAAGATCTTGGCANTCATCAAAACTACCTTTAATAGCTATATTAAAAACATTNNGNGAATCAACAGTTGTCATTTGTTTTCTCTGTATCTTGGTGATTCGTTTATGAGGGTGTAAAATAAAAATATCCATCATATCCTTATCTTTGCATGCTTCGATTGCTGCGGATCCGGTGTCACCAGAAGTTGCACCAAGTATTGTGATGCGTTCACTTTTCTTCTTTAGTAGATAATCAAAGATTCCCCCTAGCAATTGTAAGGCAAAATCCTTAAACGCCAAAGACGGGCCATGAAATAACTCCATCATCCAAAGATCTTTTTCTATTTTAAAAAGTGGCGCTATTTCTTNATGTCTAAATTTTTTGTAAGACTTATTGATTATTCTCCTGAATATTTTTTTAGGAATCGAATCACCCATAAATGGGAGCACTGTTCTATAGACAATTTCGCTATAAGAACAATTCTGAAAACCCAAGATCTCACGCTTATTAAAACAAGGCCAGTTTTCCGGCAAGTAAAGGCCGTTATCAGTTGCTAAACCGGTCAGAACAACCTGATCAAAATTTAATTTCGGAGATTTTCCTCTTGTGCTGATATATCTCAAAGGATTTCTCGCCTTCTTTTAATATGAAAGACGTTATAAAAGGTTGATCTAATNTTTTTTTTCATTATTTTTACTTCGATTTTTATACTCTATGTAAATAAAAAGAGCTTTTATATAGCGAAGAAGGGCCAGTGAACCAAAAATAATAAATATTGGCAATATAATTAGATGCACAATTATAGAAGGAGAATAAGTAAATTCTATCCAAGCCATTAAAGATACAGAAAAAGCACCCATAATTAGCACCACAAAAACTATAGGNCCATCACCTTTTTCATAAGTAGATAACTTAAGCCCACACTTTGGGCATTGATCAATTACTCTAAGCAAGCCATCAAACAAGCGACTATTCGAACAACCGGGACATCTTAGACTGTACATCCGTCTTAATTTGCTAACGCTCTTTGTTGGAAATTTTTGCTTCTTTCTTTACGGGTAAAAAAGTGTACGAAAGAGTAATGGTTTTTACATCCTGTAAATTAGGATCGGTCATGATTTCNGGATCAATAAAAAAACTAACAGGCATTTCTACTTCNTCAAAAGAAGCNATTGTCTGCTCTTCNAAACAAAAACAATCGACTTTGTTAAAGTATTTACCGACCTTGTGTGGGGTTACATTAAAAATAGCTGTTCCGGTGTAGTTCTGATTTGACTTATTTGCTGCTTTATAAAATGCAAGACCCTTCTCACCAACCTTTACAGATACTTCACGCTGAAGAGGTTGAAAGATCCATGGTAAAGAGGGGCTAATGTTAGCATGAAATCTAATGGTTATTGAGCGATCATAACTTTCACTGGGGATTTCCCTTGCCTCCTGAGTAGTGCCTCCATAACCAGTAACCTGGCAAAAGAGCTTATAGAGAGGAACTGAGGCAAATGCTAAAGTAACCATCCCAAAAACAAATGAAGATAAAATTAAACAAACGCGTCTATTTTTCTTTTTTACCGACAATACTTACGTTCCCAATCGAATAAGACTAATAAAATAAAACAAGGCTACCATAGCAACCAAAATTATCAAAACTGCGTAATTTTTTGCCCTTTGCTTTTTATGTCTGTCACTAATCAATATTTCTGTCTTTTCTATAAAATAATTAAAATGTAGTGATCAATTATCAAAGCTAAAAAAATTAAAAACAGGTATAGAATAGAATATCCAAAAAGCGATTTTGCGGCACCTTCCGAATAGCTCCACCATAATTTTGAGACATAAAAAATAAATCCGAGATTTAATAAAACAGAAGAGATACCATAAATCTCACCAAAATAATTCTGTATATATAGCCATGAGGTAACAAAAACTAAAAGACACGTATAAAACGTTGTATGTATTTTGGTACTCTTTATACCGCTGGTAGCAGGAAGCATTGGAATTTGAACTTTCTTGTACTCTTCCTTTCTGTACAAAGCTAAAGCCCATGAATGAGGAGGTGTCCATAAGAAAATTATAAGGAACAAAGCGATAGGAACTGTGCTAAAACTCGGATCTACCGAAAACCAGCCAATTACAGGAGGAAGTGCGCCAGCAACACCCCCAATTACAATATTTTGTGAAGTTCTTCGCTTTAACCATATTGTATAAACGAAAACATAATAACAAATCGTAAATAACAAAAGGAAGGCCGACGCACTATTCACTGCCAATGCCATAATCATTACTGACAAGGATGCAACCATAATCCCAAAACCTAGTGCGTCAGAAGGATGGATATGACCTTTTGGGATTGGTCTGTTGCACGTTCTTGGCATAACAGCATCAACATCTCTATCAAACCACATAT
Organism: Rickettsiales bacterium; assembly: GCA_002712065.1. Classification (GTDB taxonomy): domain Bacteria; phylum Pseudomonadota; class Alphaproteobacteria; order UBA8558; family UBA8558; genus UBA8558. Next base: position 72,732 of record PARU01000003.1, read on the forward strand.
TAATAGCCCCAGAAGCACCTGCGCCTAAAGCGATAGACAAAATAGAAACAAAGGCTATAAAAGGATGTATTTCTCCAGGAGCAAGAATCAAGCCAACAAACGCCGTGAAAACGACGAGAGACATAACTCTTGGCTTAAGAAGAGCAAAATAATCAGAAACGCTGGAAGTCTCAGTAGAAGCTTCCGTCAATTTCTCTAGTGATTTCGCGGAAATATTAGTCACGATCTTTCTTGGGTATGGGGGTATTCATTACTAATCCTGGNCTTAATTTTATGGACCTGCCCACCAATAAATTGCTGAAAACAAGAAAAGCCAAACAACATCAACAAAATGCCAATACCANGCAGCAGCTTCAAAACCGAAATGATGATCTGGCCTGAAGTGACCAAGCATCCCTCTTACAAAACATACGATTAGGAACAAAGTTCCAATTATAACGTGAGCCCCATGAAAGCCAGTTGCCATAAAGAAGGTCGATGGATAAATGCCGCCAGTACCATTCTCTAGATCAAAAGCAAAAGTAAATTGAGCCATATCATATTCATGTGCCTGAAGAGACGTAAAAGCAATTCCTAAAGCGATGGTAATGAATAGCGCAATAAGAAAATTTTTCCTATCATCTTGCCTCAACGCATGGTGAGCCCAGGTAACCGTACCTCCAGAACTCAAGAGTATAATAGTGTTTAAGAAGGGTATCTCCCAGGGATTAAAAAGTTTACCTTCCATCTGCTCCGGTGGCCAAACTCCACCCAAAAACTCATTTCTCGCAACCAATTCTGGGCTATTAGCGCCCGGATAGAGGCTAACGTCAAAGAACGCCCAGAACCATGCTAAAAAGAACATGACTTCTGAAGCAATAAAAAGTGCCATGCCGTATCGCAAACCAATTTCAACAGGCTTAGAGTGATGGCCCTCATACTCGGCCTCGCGAACTACATCGACCCACCATTTATAGGCAGTAAAAATTAGAAAGCCAGCGCCTATAGCAAAAACCATNGGGTAGCTTCCTGAATCATCATGCATGTAGCTAATTAATCCAAGAAACATAACCAANGCACTCGCCGCGGCCACGATGGGCCAAGGGCTTGGATCAACTAGATGATAAGGATGTTTTTGTTCACTCATTATGTTTTTTAATAAAGAATTAATCTACCTTTGGAAGATCATGAAAACTATGAAATGGTGGTGGAGAACTTACCGACCACTCTAATGTATTTGCACTTTTTCCCCAAGGGTTGGCACCGGCCTTTTGCCCACTAACAAAAGTCTGATAAAGAATGTAAAGGAATAACAATGCCGCAGCAAAAGAGACATAGGAGCCAGCGGTAGAAACCATATTCCATCCAGCCATAGGATCTGGGTAATCAGGTACACGTCTTGGCATACCTGCTAATCCCGAAAAATGCATGGGAAAGAATGTTAGATTAACTCCCACAAAAGTTATCCAAAAATGAATTTTCCCCAAAAATTCTGGATACTGCCGGCCAGACATCTTTCCTATCCAATAGTAAAATCCTGCAAAAATCGAAAATAATGCCCCCATTGACATGGTATAATGGAAATGACCAACTACATAGTACGTGTCATGAAGGGCTAGATCCACACCAGTATTTGCTAAAACAACACCAGTGAGACCTCCTATAACAAAAAGAAAAACCATACCAATCGCAAAAAGCATTGGTGTTTTAAATTCTATCGATCCGCCCCACATTGTGGCTATCCAGCTAAAAACTTTAATTCCAGTTGGAACAGCTATGACAAGAGTAGCAAGTAGAAAATAAGCTCGAGTATCTACGTCTAACCCAACGGTATACATATGGTGAGCCCAAACAAAAAAACCGATAAAACCAATCGCAACCATCGCATATGCCATGCCCAAATAACCAAAAATTGGTTTATTAGAAAAAGTTGAGATAATCTGNCTAGCCATACCAAAACCAGGAAGAATTAAAATGTAAACTTCAGGATGCCCAAAAAACCAGAAAAGATGTTGCCAAAGAATAGGATCGCCGCCACCTTCGGCTGAGAAGAAGGTAGTTCCAAAGTTTCTATCAGTCAGCAGCATAGTAATCCCGCCCGCAAGAACCGGTAAAGACAATAAGAGCAGAAATGCCGTAACCAGAACNGACCAAACAAAAAGCGGCATCTTATGTAATGTCATTCCAGGTGTGCGCATATTGAAAATAGTAGCGATGAAATTGATGGCACCAAGTATTGAAGATGCTCCGGCTAAATGAAGAGCAAAAATTCCAAAATCAACTGCCATGCCAGGATGCCCGTAAGTACTTAACGGAGCATAAACCGTCCACCCGGTACCAATCCCTCCATCAACGAATGGAGAAGCAACCAGCAACACCATAGCTGCAGCCAAAAGCCAAAAACTAACATTATTCATTCGAGGAAACGCCATATCTGGAGCACCTATCATTAAAGGCACGAACCAATTACCAAAACCACCCATCATTGAAGGCATAACAAAAAAGAAAACCATAAGAAGACCATGTGCGGTAAGCAAAACGTTATAAGAGTGTCCACTATCAACAAACTGTAAACCGGGAGAGCCAAGCTCATAGCGCATCATTACGGAGAACGCGCCACCAATCAAAGCTCCTGTTATAGCAAGAATAAGATAAAGGGTTCCTATATCCTTATGATTCGTGGAGAAAAGCCAACGCTTCCAACCAGATGGATGATGTTCAGATACTGCAGTACTCATGTTAAGATTCTCCTCATAGTTTTATTTCATTACAATCTTTTTCTGTAAATTATTTTTCTGTGCAAATTCTTCAGCTGCCTCCTTGGTCCATGTCATAAATTCATCCTTCGATACAACCTCAACCATGATCGGCATACGACCATGATCCATGCCACAAAGCTCTGAACACATGCCGTAATAAACACCTTCCTTGGTAACTTTCATCCAAGTTTCATTCAGTCTGCCTGGCACAGCATCCATTTTCATACCAAAAGCTGGGACAGCCCAATTATGGATTACACCATCAGGATCGGTAGAAACTAAAACTTTTATTGTTGTATCAACAGGAATTTTGACTGAGTTATCCACGGTCAGTAGTCTTACTTGATCTGNNTCAAGATCNTCTTCATCTACTATGTAACTCTCAAATTCAAAANCACCATGATCCGGATAGCGATAAGACCAATACCATTGATGACCCATAACCTCCAAAGTCATTTCCGCATCCTGGGTCCTGTCTGAAAAATACAGAAGCTTTAATGANGGAACGGCCATAATCACAAGAATTAAGGTCGGAATAACTGTCCAAGCAATTTCTAAGAAGGTATTATGCGTAACATTCTTAGGCTTCGGGTTCGCTTTTNCATTAAATTTAACCATGGTATAGATCAATAAACCCAACACAAATACTCCTAACACCACAATTAAAATCAATAATTGGTTGTGAAACTCAACGATCCACTCCATTACAGGAGTAACAGGTTCTTGAAAATTTATTTGCCAAGGTTTAGATCTACCTTCAGCNACTGCNTCAGCTATAGAACTAAGAAATAAGATCAGTGAAAACGAAAAAAAATTGCGCAATTTTGAAATCCCCTAACCCCTCAAATAGTCAATTTAGTCATCAATATATAACCCGTGATTAGCTTATATTCAAGCCTAAGTTATACTAAATACCTAATATGCTTTTTAATGTATTTTTGGATTATATTTTTGATATAGTTTAATTATAACGTTATTGAAAATACATTGATGAAAAAACTATCTTTCTGGAAGAAAAATGAACAATTTAGACATAAACAAGATTCTTTTTGAAAACAGCGATCTAGATACAGAAACAATATCTAATATAACAAAAAAATCTCTTCATGGTTTTGAAGATGGTGAGCTCTTTATTGAATATTGCGAATCTGAAAGTATGGTGCTCGATGATAGTAAAATAAAGAATGCAAGCTTTGATACAAAAAAAGGGTTTGGTCTCAGGGCAATATCTGGAGAAAGCATAGGATACGCACATTCGACAGAAATAAATAAAAGAGCAATATTAAACGCAAGTAAAACTCTTCGCAGACTTAATCAGACTAAAAACCAAAAAATCCAACCATCTCCCAAAAAGACAAATTTGCATATCTATGGTGAAAATAATCCAATAGATAACAAGTCGACTAAACAAAAAGTAGAATTGCTCTCTTCGATAGACAAATATGCGAGAAAACTTGATTCACGCGTCAAACAAGTCCAAGCATCTTTGTCCGGCCAATGGCAAGTTGTGAAAATAGTTCGATCAAGCGGAGACAGCTTTTCTGACATCAGNCCACTAGTTCGCTTATCCATAACAGTCACCGTTGCTCATCAAGGACGAATGGAATCTGGAACTTTTGGAAGTGGTGGACGTGATGTTTATGAAAGCCTATTAAAACCAGAAAAGTGGAAAAGAACAGTCAACGAAGCATTGAAACAAGCATTGGTCAACTTAGCTGCNGGNCCTGCTCCAGCTGGAGAAATGTCCGTGGTCCTAGGTCCGGGATGGCCTGGTATTTTACTCCATGAAGCAATCGGGCATGGCTTAGAAGGAGATTTTAATAGAAAAAAAACCTCCGCATTCAGCGGTAGGATGGGAGAACAAATTGCTTCTAAAGGAGTCACTGTATTAGATGATGGAACTTTAAAAGATAGAAGAGGGTCNCTTTCGATCGATGATGAGGGGACACCTAGTCAAAAGACAGTGCTGATAGAAAACGGAATATTAAAAAACTACATGCAGGATCGAATGAATGCGAAGCTTATGTCTATGAAACCTACCGGAAATGGACGCAGACAGTCCTTCGCACACGAACCGATGCCGAGAATGACTAACACCTTNATGTTAGCNGGTAATCATGAAACTGGGGAAATAATTGAAACAGTAAAAGATGGATTATATGCAGTAAATTTTGGTGGCGGATCAGTCGATATTACTTCCGGAAAATTTGTTTTTTCTGCCTCCGAAGCATATATCATCAAAAATGGAAAGATTGGTCAATCCGTTAAGGGGGCCACGCTAATAGGCAATGGACCAGATATACTGACAAAAGTAANAATGGTGGGAAAAGACATGATGCTNGATGAAGGAATNGGNACTTGTGGAAAAGACGGGCAACTAGTCCCCGTAGGAGTAGGACAACCAACCATGCTCGTCGAAGGACTCACCGTCGGGGGAACAGAAGGTTAGCCATCAAATAGATTGTTTTTCTCTTAAACCAACAATCAGCGTTTCTTATTTATACGACTAAATTCCTTAGTCTCCAAAGCAATAAACTGATCAATCATTCTTCTAAAAATCTTTTCAGCTATTATCGGTTCAAGTTTATTTTTCTTAGCTATNCNTNTGACGCGGTCAATAATCTTTCCGATTCTTCTTCGATCAATCAGCTGNGATTTTTTTGTCTTGAAATAAGTTGCCTGCAAAACAAAGGAGCTTCTTTTGATAAGAAGTTTGACAATTTGATTGTCAATAGTATCAATATTTTTTCTCACCTCATTTAGCGTTCGACACTTTTTCATCTCACAATCCTTCCAAACTAAAAACCTATGTTAGTAAATAAGCACTATAATGATAGAAGTTATCAATATTTTTTTTCCATTTAGTGTCAAATTCTTTCAAAAGCTCTTCTGATGAAGTTTNTTTCTTTTTAACTCTTAAAAATAATGGATCCAAAAAATNGGCTTCATTTTTCTTGTTCTTATCCATTTTTTTACGCTCAATCAAACCCGACTGAGAGATTTCTAAAATCTCTTTAGCCAAACCCAATATATTTTTTTTTCTGAATTTTGTTTTGAANCCATCACGAGGAACGCTCTTATACAGACCAAGAATATCTTCCNATGAAAATTTTTTTACTATATCCCAAGCAGCGCAAAGTGAAGACTCGCTATACAAAATTCCCGTCCAAAAAGCTGGCAAAGCACAAAGACTTTGCCATGGACCAGCGTCAGCTCCGCGCATCTCTAAAAATTGTTTCAACCTAACTTCGGGGAAAAGTGTTGAAAGATGATTTTCCCAATCCTTGATAGAGGGGTATTCTCCTGGCATTGATCGAAGTGTTCCTTGCATAAAGTCTCGAAAAGATTCGCCAGAAACATCTATATACTTTCCGTTCCGGACAACAAAATACATTGGTACATCTAAAGCATAGTTTCTGTAACGTTCGAAAGAAAATCCGTCGTCAAAAACAAAGGGGAGCATACCACATCTATCCGGATCGGTTTTGCTCCAAACGTAACTTCTGTAGCTTAAAAAATTATTTTTTTTACCTTCCTTAAAGGGTGAGTTAGAAAAGAGGGCAGTTACAATAGGTTGAAATGCTAAACCTAAACGAAATTTTAAAACCATGTCGGCTTCAGATTTATAATCCAAATTCACTTGAACCGTACAAGTTCTTAGCATCATATCATGGCCTAATGATCCTTTTTTTGGCATATATTTTCGCATTATTTGATACCGTGATTTTGGCATCCATGAAATATCACCTCGTTTCCATTTTGGTAAAAAACCAATACCAAGTAGACCAAAACCAAGAGGGGCACAAATTTTCTTCATTTCATCCAAATGTCCATGAACCTCCCTACAAGTCTCATGCACAGTTTTCAGTCTTGCGCCAGATAATTCGATTTGACCTCCGGGTTCCAAGGTAATCGAGGCATCTCCGCGAGACAAACCGATGATTTGATTATTTTCCTTAACCGGCTTCCACCCAAAATCAGTAAGACATTTTAGGAGATCTTGAATTCCATTCCTGTTCCCTGAATAAGGCAGCGGCCTCAAGTCGTTTAAATAATATCCAAATTTCTCGTGTTCTGTGCCAATTGAAAAATCTTTCTTAAGTTTGCATCCCTTAACGAAATATTCAGTTAAATCCTCATTATTAAGGTTTCCGGTTTTTCCAACCATCAGGATGCTCTTTTCCAATCACCACGAACAGATTGCCAACAAGATAATGAGGCTATGGCCGCAGTATCGGCCCTTAATAGTCTTGGTCCCAATGAAACAAGAGTAACAAAATTCTGGTTAGCCAAAAATTCAATTTCGGCCTTCTCAAATCCACCTTCCGGTCCAATCAAAATAGCCCACTGAGACACATTATCAAAAATTTTCATCGACAAAGTTTCAATCATCGATTTTCCGTTCCCAGTTTCATCACAAACCAATAATTTTCTTCCTTGAGGCCAATGATCAATTGCTTTAGTTAATTTTGCAGAAGAAAAAACTTCTGGGATGGATAGCCTGTCAGTTTGTTCCGAGGCACTGATTGCATATGTTTTCATGCGCTGCTGACTAACTCGACTAACAATTGTATTCCTTGTAAAAACTGGATATATTCCCGAAACTCCGAGTTCCGTAACTTTTTGTATCAAGAAGTCTAGCCTAATTTTCTTAATGGGCGCAAAAAGAATCCATATATCATTTTGTAATTCTTCCTTTCTAATCCTTTTTATGATCTTTGCATCACAACTTCTTTTTTTCAAAAAAACTACTTCTGCCAAGAATTCTCCATCCAAACAATTAAACAAAGAAACGATGTCTCCCTTTTTTATCCTCAAAACACGGGAAACATGATGAAATTTTGCTGAAGATATCTCAACTATATCCCCAAGTATCAATTTTTTTTCTGTATAAATTCTGGTTCTACTTTTTTTCATCAGAAAGCTCTAGAAAACTTTAATTAATTTTGAAGTTAAGCAATTTATTGTAAGGTTAACAAACAAATTTGACTATTTAAAATGGATTGGATTAAAAATAAAATATGGTTGCTAATAAATTTAGCACGCCTAAACAACCCGATAGGTATTTTCTTGCTGCTCTTTCCATGTCTACTAGGGATAACAATTGCGAGCGATCAAATAAATTTAGAAATTTCTACATTATTCACATTAGGCGCTATTACCATGAGAAGTGCCGGTTGTATAATTAACGATATTGTTGATAGAAATCTTGACAAGAAAACAGTCAGAACCAAAGATCGGCCCCTAGCAAATGAACAGCTAACCCTAAAAGAGGCCTATTATTTTCTACTATTTCTCCTAATTATAGGACTTCTGATATTAATAAAATTAAACCAAATCGTTATCATTCTTGGACTCGCGATCATTCCTTTAATAGTGCTCTATCCTTATATGAAAAGAATCACCTACTTTCCTCAATTGTTCTTAGGAATTATTTTCAACTGGGGAGTTCTTATGGGCTATGCCTCTATCAAGAATACACTAGACCCCGAAATATTCTTCCTTTATGTAGCATGTATTTTTTGGACCATAGGCTACGATACAATTTATGCTCATCAAGATAAAAAAACAGACGTAAAGATAGGAATAAAATCTACTGCGATTTTATTCGGCAAAAAAACAAAACTTTGCCTATGCATGCTTTATCTTTTAATGATCTTAAATTTAGTTTCAACTGGGATTGTTTTTCAATTAACACCCAGTTTCTACTTAATAACCACGGTTATTTTTCTGCACTTAATGTGGCAAATCTACACATTAGAAATAAATGATCCAAAAAATTGTTTTTCAAGATTTAAATCAAACCAGTGGGTTGGCCTAGCAATGTTAGCAGCTATCATTTTTAGAGATTTGTAGAAAAAAGATCTTAAAAAAA
>PARU01000004.1 GCA_002712065.1 Rickettsiales bacterium
AAACAGTATTTAGTTATCGTTGAATGTGATCCCGAACCAGTTCCTCTTGAGTTTAGAATGATATGGGAATTTAAATGTATATAGCAATGAACCGATTTAAGATTGTTCTCGGTCGGGAAAAAGATTTTGAAAAGATTTGGAAGGAACGCGAAACTCATTTGGATAACGTGCCAGGTTTTATAGAATTTCACTTGGTAAAGGGCAATAAAGAAGAGACGCATACCCTTTATGCATCTCATAGCACATGGAAATCGGAGGATGATTTTTCAAATTGGACAAGATCTGATGCGTTCCGTCAGGCACATAAGGGGGCGAGCGAACATAGTGACGTGTATTTGGGACATCCAGTATTTGAGGGTTTTGAAGTAATCATTTGAAAATGAGTTATCAACCGCGCAATCTGGCAAAATCAGTTACGGTGGAGTAATTAAATCGTCTTGAAGCGCAGTTAAATGATTTTGATTAATATCTTTCTAAAGCTAATAGAGTAATTGGAGAATCCGAATAGTTTTTGGGATCTATGTTTGGCAAGGATCCAGAAGATTCTTGGTGTGTATTGTAAGGTAAATACTGTATCAGCAATATAGCCCTTTCACCTTTTTTGACGCGACTTCCCATATGAAAACATTGTGCTGTATCTACTGCATAGCCTTGACCAGCTTGACACGTAGCCACTTTAATATCTGTTTTTTTTACCAATGAGTGAATAGTGCTATCTGATACTCTTCCGGTCGTGCTATGAACCATTCTGGTATCCCGTTTGGCGCTGATGATAACGCTTTGTTTTATTTTTGAAGATAGGCTTTTAGGTATAAAGTGGGTTGGTCCGCTTTCTTCATTAATGTCAGTCAAAGCAATATAAAATTTTATTTGACTCTTATCTTCTTCATCTATGTGATATTGCTGGCTTCCTGTCATACTATCGTCAACCACTGACCACAAAAGTTGTATTGTGGCAAGTGTTGGAACAGCGCTAAGGTATTTAGTTGCTGAGTGTAAAAATAAATCACAGGTCGCTAACCTGCCGATCTCAGGATAATCAATAAAATCTTTTTGTACTAAGCAATTTCTTAATGATAGTGGTTGAGGTGATTTATTTAACCAGTCCATTTCTGGTAATGGGTTTTTACTTCGTTGTTTCCATAGAGTTGTCAATGTAGTTAAGGTTTTTCTTCCATTAGGTATTTCATTCATGTTGAATAATGAGAATCCATTATTTAGGCTTAATAGCTTTTGACTTGACTCAAGAATGGGTTTGGCATGTTTAATTCTGTTCCATGAATTAATAGGCCGTTTGATTATTTTAAAGTTACGTACAATTTTGTATCGCCACTTATATCCCAGTCCTAATAATAACAGTAAGCCATTCAGTTTCCGGCCAGTCTTAAAATTTCTGTCATACCAGAAGAATGTCTTCCAAAAACTATTAATCCAACGGAAAACCATATTTTTCCTTCCCAATATCATTGCACGGTAATGTGGTTATTTTCAACTATTTTACCCAAGTTAACGACAAAGGTTGTCGCGATCTAGCGAACCTGTTAATTTTATATCGATGAAGAAAAGTTTTGAGTTTGAAAATTTAACTCTTATTCAAGGTAACTGCCTTGAAGAGATGGATAAGATCTACCGTAAGACTGGATCTTCAGTGGATTTGATATTTGCGGATCCTCCCTACTTTCTTTCCAATGGGGGCATGACTTGTCAGAACGGCAAGATGACCAAGGTAAATAAGGGTGATTGGGATCAATCACAAGGGCATGCAATCAATCACCAGTTTAATCTGGAGTGGCTAAAACGTTGTCAAAAATTACTAACACCCAATGGAACTATCTTTGTCTCTGGAACTTTCCATGTGATCTATTCAATCGGACACGCTATGCAGCAACTTGAGATGAGGTTACTCAACAATATTATTTGGCAAAAACCCAATCCACCGCCGAATTTAGCATGTCGTTATTTTACGCACAGCAGCGAAACGGTGATATGGGCAGCCAAGACAGAGAAATCAAAGCATAAATTTAATTATCCTCTCATGAAATCAACAAATGGGGGCAAGCAAATGAAGGATGTTTGGAAAATGCAGGCCGCCCCAAAAGGAGAACGGAAGTTTGGTAGGCACCCGACGCAAAAGCCGATTGCCTTGCTTGATAGAATTATTGCTGCAGCAAGCTCCAAGGGAAACCTTGTCCTGGACCCTTTTAATGGGAGTGGATCAACAGGAGTTGCATGTTTAAATCTGGGTAGACGTTATATCGGAATTGAAAATGAGAAAAAATATTTTGACTTGTCGATCAAGCGCTTCAAATCCATTCAAAAGAAAGCATCACCACAGTCGCGGTAGTGTGGTTCTACCACACTCCCTGCAACGTGTTGTGATCGCATGACTGCTTAGTTTTTGGATAGATTCGTCTCTGATGGATCTTGCGATTGTAGATATTCAACTTTTTCCGTACCGTTTTTAGTGAGATATCGGAAAATATATCTTTTCGATTCTTTGTTATAGCCCATTTCCTTAAAGGCGGCGAAATCAGGTTGTCGCATAATCAGACTATAAGCACGAGATGGTTTCATTGATTTCTTGAGAACCCTNTCCTTGTTTTCTCCTGCGATGCTGTTTGCGGTCAAAAATGCCAAAATCAGCAATACAAAAGCAAGGCCAAGTTGTGCACGGTAGATTACTGTGCGTTTATCTTTCTTTATTTTCATTCATATCCTCCTAGTAGTATTCATTTGATTAATATTGATAGTGTTCTTTATTTATAATAACAATGTAGAACATTTGTTCTCTCCTTAAAAAATTAGGGTACCTCGGGTTTGGGGGGAAGACAGGAAGGCTTCTGAGGTACCCTAATAAGTTGATATATTTGGAGATATCTATATTCAACATTTAGTAATGATTATATACTACAATAATAATAATAATTGAAATTTATTTTTAAAATATATAATATATGTTTTATGAATATCAGTGGAATGGATTTAAATCTTTTGGTGGTTTTTGATGCCATCATGTCTGAAAGAAGCGTTACCGGCGCAAGCCGGAAAATCCACTTGACCCAGCCAGCTGTCAGCAACGCTTTAACAAGGCTTCGGGTATTACTGAAGGATGATTTATTTGTGCGTGCGTCGTCTGGTATGGTTCCAACTCCGCGAGCCTTTGAATTAGCCTCACCTATTCGAAATGCTTTAATGGGTATTGAAACCGCTCTGAATCCTACGGATTTTAACGCCAAAACGCAGAACTATTCTTTTACCATGGCAGTTACCGATTATGCTGCTGCAATTATCCTTCCTAAATTGGCAGAAATGTTAGAAAGGGATGCGCCAGGAATAGACCTTAGGACCGTGCCAAATGATAATGAAGAAATTATTGATTTGCTTGATTCGCACCAAGTTGATTTTGCTATTGGTGGTTGCTATCCACCATATCCAGAACGCCTTAGATACGAAATTCTCTTCGAAGAGTCCTATGTTTGTTTGATGAGAAAAACTCATAAATTGGCCAAAAGTGAAGTTGGTTATGATGATTTTGTTTCCGCAAAACACTTGCGTTTTACACAATCGGGAGTTGCAACCAGTATTTTGGATAAAATTTTGGCTAAACAAGGCGTTAAAAGACGTATTCCTCTTACAGTGAATCAGTTTTTAGTGGCTCCGTTGATTATCCAATCGACCGACACCTTGATGGTTTTAGCAAAGCGTTTAGTCGATACTTTTCAGGACTTTCAATCGCTCCATCAGGTCAAAGTACCCGTCGAACTGCCCAAGGTAGAAGTGATGATGATGTGGCATAATAGGCTCGGCACTCACCCAGCGCACGAATGGATGCGTTTACAATTGAAGTCAATTTGTAAAAATATTTAGATAAAATTTACGGCTTGTGTAGAATAGGGTGGGAAGGCCTTATTGCTATCCTATTATTGGAAGAAAAACAGGTGCCGAAGTTGGATTCATCTGCAAAAAGAAAAGACTATCTTGTTCGGTTGGCAAGTTATGCATCTGTAGTTGTTGCGGCTACTCTCATCATTATTAAATTGTACGCTTGGAATTTAACCGATTCTGTAAGCATTTTATCTTCTTTAGTCGATTCGCTTCTTGATATTTTGGCATCATTGGTCACCGCTTTTGCCGTTCATCATGCTCTCCAGCCTGCCGATCGTGAGCATCGTTTTGGTCACGGGAAAGCTGAATCAATTGCGGGGCTTGGTCAGTCTCTTTTTGTGATTGGTTCTGGGTTTTATCTGGTTTCTGAATCAGTCTTGCGAATCTTTTCACCTCAAGCAATCCAATCATCAAATACCGGAATTATCGTAATGCTCCTGTCTATCTTTCTGAGCATCGTGCTAGTTTCTTTCCAACGATACGTCATAAAGGTTAGCGGCTCCGTAGCCATTTCCGCGGATTCACTCCATTACAAAGGAGATATTTTATTAAATGGAAGTGTTATTTTAGCAATCGTTCTTAGTACCTATTTTCAGTGGGTATTGGCAGATCCTATCATTGCCATCAGTATTGCAGGATATATCTTTTATCTCGCTTATAAACTTATTCGTGGATCGCTGGATTTTTTGATGGACAGGGAATTGTCTGATGAAGACAGGGAGCGCATTAAGAAAGCTGTGTTATCTCATCATGAAGTTGAGGGAATCCATGATCTGCGCACACGATCGTCTGGGCGTTTTTCCTTTATTCAATTTCACTTAGAAATTGACGGAAAGAAATCGTTAACAGAGTCACACAGGATTAGTGACGAAGTTGAGGGGGAGGTTCAAAAGCTTTTTCCGGATGCAGAGATTCTTATTCATCAGGATCCGGAAGGGATTCTTGAAGAACAGAAAACCTTTGAGTAAAAGAATTAAGTGGCAGGCGAGAGAATCTGGGGATAGGAGCTAACAGATTCTCTGCCAAATCGTAGGGTTACTCTAAGTCAACGACAAGCGGAGATATCATTACCTAACTTAAAAGTAAATTTCATACTCGATTTCCCAGATAAACTTATTATCAATTGCCGCAGATGTAAGTCCGGTAAGATAACCGAATTTATATGCTATTTTATTCGGCGATCCAGCGGGAATTGCACCGTACGCAACCGGTCCGAAATAATGCTTTTGGTTATCCAACGATTTTGAGTGGCTTACTTTTCCGGTATTACCGTGTGCCTCAAAACCAGGCTCAAAATACGGGCTATATCGGTATTTAGATCCAAAACTATAGGCCAATTCCCATGATTTATCGGAGTTGTCGCCAAACTCACGCTCGAAAACTATGTTGGCTATATTTGTGATTTTGTCGAAATATTGATTCTCCTCTAAAAGAAGCTTTGTTTCTAACTTCCTTTGTTTTGACGTGTCGGTATTCTTCATAAAATCAATATATTCAAAATAGAGTCCTGCATCTACCCAATGCTCNCCAGGTTCAGTCANTTGNNANANNANCTCNANNANCCAAGAATCNTAATGCANATCNCTNTCAGTNNNNGTTTTTTTNACTCGNACNCCNCCNTCGANNTTTANGTANTCNGTNAATCCCCATCCAACAAGNAACTTTTGTNCNTAATTATTGTCCTTGCTGTCTGTGTCNTCGAAATCCCAGTCTCCGATCCATTCAANCTCTAATTCACCTTTTTCTACATTTGGNGAATACAANCGCGTTCCTGCTTCTGCATTAGNACTCATGTAAAAGNCGAANACGGCAACTAGAGCTATTTTTAAGATTTTTNCCATTGTNTTCTCCCTGCCTCCANNTTCATGAANCCTATAATGATANATAAGGTTGCAACGTAGAAGAGCACCATAATTCCAGATGGTTTCGCGCTGTAACCTACTAAAATATGCAAGAACTGACCGATGAGGCTCTCTGTCGATAGTAGCCAGGATGTATCCCACATAGTTTCTACCAGCGTAGGTAATTTATCGACAGCCGATAGATATTTTGCTGCTTGTGCAGCCATTCCAGCGGCAAGAAAAGTAAGAAGCCAACTGGTAATAACGAAAAAATGTTTTGTCGAGAATTGGATTAGTCCTAGGTAAATGAGGAATCCTACTATAGTTCCTGCTACGAGTCCGAAGACGCCACCAGAGAAAACAGATGTAATAGAGACGGTCGGATTAGCTGCAATTCCGTATAGAAACAGAACTGTTTCCGCTCCTTCGCGCAACACAGAGAGGCCAACAACAATCGTTAACATGTGCATTGGCGAAATGCCCTCTGACACCTTCTTTCCGACATCTTTGGCTTTTGCAATTACTTCCTTTGCGTGGACTTTGAACCAGACAACCGCCCATCCTATGAGGACTGCGGCACTCAGCAATATTCCAGCATTGAGCACTTCTTGTCCCATTCCTTCGAGTGATTCGGTGATGGTATCAGTGAAAAATGCCAAAACTACTGACAGCACTATTCCTACAGCAACACCGGCAGTAATAAATTGATTCCTTTTAGGCACACCTTTGGTCGCCGCAAGAACAACACCTATAATGATTGCGGCTTCAAGAACCTCACGAAAGACTATGACAAAACTTCCAAGCATTATTCAGCTATAACTACGCCTTGTGCAGTCTCTGGATTAAATTCACCAAAAAAACCGTATTTGCCAGGCTTGAGTGGTCCGATAAAAACAATCCCTGTTTTATTTCCACCGATTATTTTTTCACGNTTTAGATCGTAACTTTCAAACTCTTCCGGAGTTGGATCAAGGTTAATAACTTTTAGTTTTATCTTTTTTCCCGCAGGAACTTTTACTATCTCAGGGTCAAATTTATGATCCTTAATTTTTAATTCAATAACTTCAGCCGCATTACTTGTTTGCAAATTGAGTGACAAGAATACTAAGAAAGCCAAAGTATATATTAAAGGTCGTTTCATGTTATGTTTTCCCCTCTGTGCAACTAATAATCATTATTAATTAATAAAATTACTTATAGCAACTAAGAATGATTTGCAACAGAAAAATTAATATTTTTCATTTTATTTTATGATGGATAATTAAGGACTGATAATTTATATCTAGAAGTGAATTTAATGCCTGAANTATTGCTAAATTGAACATTTTTTTGAAATATTTATTTCTTTTGGTTTTTGGTCTTGTGGTTCTCACAAGACTNAACGTTCANNGNGANACCTTTNATATGCAAAAAATAGCAGATGGAATTTATGTCCATACAGGTTTTCATCACGAAGGACTCCANGATATTGCGAATATAGGATTTATTGTTGGCGAAGAATCTATCGCTGTCATTGATACTGGGAGTTCCTTGGCTATCGGAGATTCCTTGAAAAAAGCTATTCGATCGGTTAGTTCATTGCCTGTCCGTTATGTCATAAATACACACATTCACCCNGATCACTTTTTTGGCAATAGNNCATTCGAGAAAGACGATCCTATTTTTATTGGTCATGAGAATCTTTCAATGGCTTTTCAAAGCAACGGAACTTTTTATCTTGCGAGAATGGAAGAAGAGCTGGGNAAGGGNGCTGTCACTGGAAGGGAGTTTCAGATTGACGTTACACCTGTGGCTACCGGCAAACCTCTTTCNATTGATTTGGGAAANAGAGTTCTAACGATCACTGCCTATCCACACTCACATTCGAGCACGGATATAACGNTNTTTGATGCTAAGACAAAAACATTNTGGTTATCCGATCTCCTTTTTATCGACAGAGTNCCTGCTTTGATTGGTGGAGGAACTATCTCCGGATGGATTGAGGTCAGTGAAGAACTAAAACAAATAGATGCCGNTTTGGTTGTTCCAGGCCATGGACCNGCTTCTGCAAGTTGGCCTAAAGCTATTGATCCGCAAATTGAATATTTAAAAGTCATTCGCCAGGATATTAGAAAAATCATTGCTGAAGGAGGATCGATCAATGATGCGGTTGGTAAGGCAGGGCAGTCACAGAGAAATAAGTGGAAATTGTTTGGAGACGTTAACGGCGGAAATGTGACGGGAGCATTCGCTGAGTTAGAGTGGGAGTAATTAATAACAAACAGGAACAGGATCAAGAGCGCGCCAGAGATACCAAGTAGCAACGGTTCTCCATGGCTTCCAAGAACAGGCCAGATTCTCAATTTGCTTTTCGGACATCCTTTTTCCATGATTATAGTGATTCGCAATGGATCTTTGCAGACCAATATCAGCAACTGGAAAAATATCAGGTCGCATGAGGCAAAAAATAAGAAACATTTCTATCGTCCATTTTCCTACTCCGTTCAAATCNATTAACGTTTCTTCAACATCACGATCGTTCATTTTTTCCCAGTAGGAAAACCGAGACATCTCTCCTGAAAAGTGTTTACNGATATTTTTTACGTATTTAATTTTTTGTGATGACAATCCGCAGGATCGCAACGTCGANGATCGGNCTTTTCTGACCGTTTGTGGCTTTAGCTCTTTTAAAGCTTCTACATATTTACCCCAGATGCTATCCGAAGCCTTGACAGATATTTGNTGACCAATAATTGCTCTATTAATNGAATAGAAAGGGTCTTTTCTGGATTTTAGGGTTTCATTTCGGAAGCTTTGAATAATTTTTGCCATAACTAAATCTTTTTTGGAAAGCTCTGCGCATGCTTGCTTCCAGTAATTTGGTTTAATTAGTTTTGATTTCTTATTCATTTTTTTTAATTCATTCTTTATTGTTATGATTATCCAAAGATCATGATAATTTACTAGTTGAGATTGTTGTCAACTATTTAGGGGATAGTTACATGAGTGACAATCGCTTGGTTTTTTCTTTTATGCAGCCTATTTACCGAATTGGGATATGTGCACATTGGCCCTTGATCCGATTTATAGTTGGAATGAATCTCATTCCACATGGCTATAGAAAACTTTTTGGTGGATCTGTTGAGAAAACTNCAGNAGCATTTGGGAAGATTGACTTTCCATTTCCNTTCGATTTATTTTCCTCATTGAGTTTAACTTATGTAGTAGCGGTGACTGAATTTTTCGGAGGTATACTGATAATAGTGGGCCTCCTGACTCGCTTGGCNGCNGCGGCGGCGACTATTTTNTTGGCTACTGCTGTTTATGTACATTTTCATCAAGGATTTTTCTGGACTGACCATGGGTATGAATATCCACTNCTTTGGGGAGTNGTTTGCTTNGCTATATTTTTTCGTGGGGGNGGTCCATTCTCTCTAGATTCAATATTGTCTAAGGAGTTATAAGTTGATTGAAACTCCCGATCCTTTGAAGGGGATAATAATTGCCGTTCCTGAAACGAGGGAACTCAAAGTGTTTTCCGATATGATCGAAAAAACAGGAGCNGAGACTTTTCGTTGCCCATTGGTGGCCATCAAGGATTCTCCTCATGAAAAAGACGTAACTCAGTGGATTCAAAGATTCATAAACGAAAAATTTCATGATTTGATTCTTTTTACCGGAGAAGGCCTCAGAAGATTAATAACTTTTGCTCAGAGATCAGGCATGAGGGAACAATTTTTGAAAAGCTTAACACAGGTGAGAAAGATAACTCGAGGACCGAAACCTGCTAGAGCTTTGCGGGCAGTTGNNNTAGACACAGATTTACCTGTGAAAAACCCGACAACAGACGGAATCATTGATGAGCTAAAGGNATTAAATTTACAGGGTAGAACCATCGGTGTGCAGTTGTATCCAGAAGGAGATCATTCGAAGTTGATTAGATTCTTGGAACAAGCAAATTCAAACCCTATTTTTGTCTCTCCCTATGTTTATGATTCGGCGACCGAAGATAAACAAGTTGAATATTTAATCAAAAAATTGGCAAAAGAAGAGATTAATGTTATTGCTTTTACAAGCGCTCCGCAGGTTCGAAGATTAATCTCCATTGCAAAAAAAGGTAAACTAGACCATGATTTGCGCATTGGCTTGAGTAAAACTAAAGTTGCAGCTATAGGGCCTGTTGTTGCGGATGCTTTAAAAAAAATAGGCGTTGGGATTGACATTCAACCAAAGTCGCGCTTTTTTATGAAGCCTTTATTAAGAGAAATTATTGCACACTTTAAGTAATTGATTTTGAAGAAAGAAGATTAGTATGACAAAAAAATGGTCAGCAGCAAGCTGGAGGAACAAAAAGGCCNTTCATCAGCCGGTTTATNCTGATAGGAAGGAATTGGCTAGTGCAGAGAAGGAATTGAAATCNTGTCCTCCTTTNGTNTTTGCTGGTGAGGCTCGCAAACTTAAAGNACAACTAGCTCAAGCATCTGAGGGAAAAGCCTTCTTGCTTCAGGGTGGCGATTGTGCAGAGAGTTTTGTTGAGTTTCATCCTGACAANATTCGAGANACCTTTCGTGTTCTCTTGCAAATGGCTGTTGTACTTACCTTCGGCCTTTCGTTGCCGGTTGTTAAAGTTGGAAGACTCGCCGGGCAATTTGCTAAACCAAGATCAGAACCGACTGAACGCAAGGGANCTAAGGAATTGCCAAGCTACTTGGGAGATATGATTAACGGGATTGAGTTTACGGCCNAGTCCAGAACTCCAGATCCTCAAAGAATGGTTAAGGCATACAATCAGGCTGCAGCGACTCAAAATTTATTACGAGCTTTTGCTCAGGGCGGGTATGCTGATTTACATCAGGTTCAAAGCTGGAATCTTGGATTTATTAAAAATAGTTCGCAGGGAGAAAAATATAAAGAAATTGCTAACCGGATTAATGAATCCCTGGATTTTATGAGTGCATGNGGCATTAATTCAGAAACGACCCCGGCAATGCGTGAGGNTGACTTTTTTGTTTCTCATGAGGCACTGTTGTTGCCGTACGAAGAGGTGCTGACAAGAATTGATAGTACCAGNGGACTCTGGTACGACTGCTCAGCGCATATGTTATGGATAGGTGATCGAACTCGTCAGATAGATGGAGCGCATGTTGAGTTTGCTCGAGGCATCAGTAATCCGATAGGCATTAAAGTGGGTCCATCGATGGACAAAGATGAACTAGTTCAGTTAGCCGCCGTTTTAAACCCAAAGAATGAGCCGGGAAGGCTAACTTTGATTGCTAGAATGGGNCACGATAAAATTGAGAAAAAATTGCCCCCTCTTATTCGATCGGTGAAGAAAGAAGGATTAAACGTGCTTTGGGTTAGCGATCCAATGCATGCGAATGTAATCAAAAGCTCAACTGGTTATAAAACTAGACCTTTTAATCGNATTATTTCAGAAGCGAGAAACTTTTTAGCGATTCATTCTTCTGAAGGTACGCATGCGGGTGGGGTTCATATAGAAATGACAGGAAAAGATGTTACTGAATGCATCGGAGGTGCACAGGCAATTACTGAAAAAAATCTTTCGGATCGCTATCATACTCATTGCGATCCACGCTTAAATGCGAACCAGGCCCTAGAATTGGCTTTTCTTTTGGCTGAAGGGTTAAAAAGTAGTAAGTTGTCTAAAAAGAGAGCGGCTGTTATTTCCTAATTTGTAACAAGATGAAAGAAACAATTTCTTTTGCCCTTGCGCAGATTAATACGACTGTTGGCGATATATCTGGCAATATTGACAGCTTTAGAAAAGCTAGAAATCAAGCAGCAAGAGATGGTATTGATGTTTTGCTCACTTCTGAGCTNGCGGTTAGTGGCTACCCCCCAGAAGATCTAATTCTTAAAAAATCTTTTTTAGATAAGATTGTCAAGGAGGTGAAAAGTTTTGCCAGGGAAACAAAAGATGGAGGCCCCGCTATTCTTTTNGGTGCTCCTTGGAGGAAGAAAGGAAAAATATTTAATGCAGCTTTACTTTTAGCTGGTGGAAAGATTCTTGGTGAGGCTTTAAAGTGTGAACTTCCNAANTACGGCGTTTTTGATGAAAAACGAATTTTTTCTTCTGCTTCTAACCCCACGCCGATTAAATTTAAGTCTAGACGACTCGGGGTTATGATTTGCGAGGATATGTGGAATCAGAAAGTTGCGAAATGTCTTGCAGAAAAAAAAGCAGATATTTTGATTTCAATTAATGGATCTCCCTTTGAGCTGGGCAAGATAAGTGAACGGCTTCNGTTAGCGANAGCTCGGGCGAAAGAAAATAATCTTCCACTAATTTANCTAAACCAAGTAGGAGGGCAAGACGAACTAGTTTTTGATGGAAATTCTTTCTTGCTTTCCCCTAATGGTTCAAAGAAGCTTCATATGCCTCCATGGCAAGAGTCTCTCATGTATGGTAGTTGGGATGATTCTCGAANACGTTGGTCCATTCCCCTTAAGAATGATCATCAGCAATCTAACAACGATCTTGAAAATATTTATCATGCATTNGTTTTAGGATTACGTGACTACGTTCAGAAGAATAATTTCAAAGGAGTTATTATTGGTTTGTCTGGAGGAATGGATTCTGCATTAACCGCAACGATAGCTGTGGATGCTTTAGGAGAAAAATCAGTAGAGTGTGTTATGATGCCTTCTTCATTCACGAGTAAAACAAGTCTACTTGATGCTAAAAAAGTATCTAAGAATCTTGGGATTCAATTAGTGAATATTCCTATTCAATCCACTGCGCAATCTTTCAAAAGAATGATTGANAGGAATTCTAAACTTCGTGTTTCTAGAAACGTATTTGATAATATACAGGCTCGATCAAGAGGTGTTACCCTTATGTCTATTTCTAATGCAAACGGTTATCTTGTTCTTTCGACAGGAAATAAATCTGAAACTTCGGTCGGATATGTCACCATTTATGGGGATATGTGTGGGGGGTATGCGGTTTTAAAGGATATTTATAAAACTACCGTTTATCAATTAGCTGAATGGAGAAACAAAAATTTTTCTGGTCAGTTTTCTGGTTCTCAAAAAAAGATTATTCCAAGTAATATTTTTTCTAAGGCACCAACAGCTGAGCTACATCCCAATCAGAAGGATCAGGATATCTTGCCGCCATACAAGAAGTTAGATGGGATACTAAAGGGTTTTTTAGAAGAAGATATGGGGATTCGACAGATTGTCAGTCGTGGGTATGATAGAAAGATAGTAAAAAAAGTTTGGCAAATGCTTATTTTGGCTGAATATAAGAGGCGNCAGTCTCCTCCAGGAATTAAAGTTACGAAGCGTGCTTTTGGAANGGATCGTCGTTATCCAATAACAAACTATTTTTTTGATCGCNCATGAGTTTTTGCTTAAGATTTGCACCAAGTCCAACGGGATATTTGCATGTAGGAAATGCAAGAGTGGCGTTGATTAATTGGCTTTTGGCAAAAAAAAATCATGGAAAATTTATTCTTAGNATTGACGACACCGACGTCAANAGATCGGACAAAAAGTATTTGAAGGCAATTGAAGAAGATCTTTCTTGGATGGGGCTGAATTGGGATNAGAAGGAATATCAGTCAAGCAGAACGGAGATTTACCAAAAGGTTTTTTCCCAGCTAAAAGAATCGAAAAAAATTTATCCTTGTTACGANACTAAGGAGGAATTGGCTCTNAAAAGAAAAAGTCAGCTTTCAAGGGGATTGCCNCCTATTTATGATCGATCAGCGCTTAAGTTGACGGCACAGAAAAAAGAAAATTTTGAGAAGNNGGGNGTTAAGCCGTATTGGAGATTTTATTTAAAATCGAAGANCATNGANTGGAATGACCTGGTTCATGGTAATCTTAAATTTTCCAATATCAGTTTGAGCGATCCGGTAGTTTTTCGAAGCGATGGAGTGCCGTTGTTTACAATTAGTTCCGTGGTTGATGATGTTGATATGAACATTACTCATATTATTCGTGGAGATGATCACATAACAAACTCTGCGGCTCAGATTGAGATNTTTAGTGCATTGGATAAAAAACCTCCGATATTTTGTCATCTTCCGTTAGTTCAAGATGCTTCGGGCGAGGGGCTTTCAAAAAGAATTGGAAGTTTAAGTATCAGGGATATTCGGGAAAAAGGAATTGATCCTATGGCTGTTAATTCAGTTTTAGCTAGACTAGGTTCTTCTGATCCCATTCGGCCATTTTGTGATATTCAGGATCTTCTTGAGGATTTTGATATAGGAAGATTCAGTAAATCCTCGCCAAAATTTAGTTTATCGGAAACTTTTCGAATCAATACACAGCTTTTACAGAAGCTTTCTTTTCAGGAAATTGTCAAGCGAACCGGAAAGCTGAAAAACTTAAATGCAAATTTTTGGGATGTTATCAAAGAAAATATTGAGACTATTGATGATATTAAGGAGTGGCAGAAAGTTTGTTTTGGATCCATCAATCCAATTATCGAGGATGCAGAGTTTTTGACAGATGTAGAAAAGCTTTTGCCGGAAGAAAAATTTGACCAGAATACTTGGGGAAAATGGATTGGAAAAATAAAGGCGGAAACTAACCGTAAAGGGGAGAGCCTGTTTATGCCTTTAAGGCTTGCGATAACGGGATTCAAGCATGGTCCGGAATTAAAAAAATTACTTCCTGTAATTGGACGAGAAAAAGTGGTTTCTCGTTTGAAGGGGTTAAAAGGGTAAATTTGATGGAGAAGGTGCGCTTATATAAT
This sequence comes from Rickettsiales bacterium, assembly GCA_002712065.1. Taxonomy (GTDB): domain Bacteria; phylum Pseudomonadota; class Alphaproteobacteria; order UBA8558; family UBA8558; genus UBA8558. The sequence continues at coordinate 14,434 of PARU01000004.1, forward strand.
ACACTGCGTCGCAAGAAGGAAATATTTAAACCCATCGATCCTAAAAAAGTCGGAATGTATGTATGTGGTCCAACGGTCTACGATTTGGCTCATGTTGGTAATGCTAGACCGATTGTCGTCTTCGATGTTTTATGGAGATTATTGAANTGTATTTATCCTAAAGTTACCTATGTACGTAATATTACCGATATAGATGACAAGATTATTGATGCTGCGGCTAAGAATAAAGAATCAATTGATTCTTTGACTTCAAGAACTATTCGTTCATTTCATCAGGACATGTCTGCATTGAANGCCCTGGATCCAGATATTGAACCTCGCGCTACTGAACATATTTCGGAAATGATTTTGCTAATTAAGAAATTAATAGATAACGGAAATGCTTATGAGGCCGCTAAGCATGTTCTTTTTCACGTCCCCTCTATGTCTGATTATGGGAAGCTTTCTAAGCGAAAAAGCAAGGAAATGATCGCGGGGGCTCGCGTGGAGGTTGCTCCTTATAAAAAAGACCCAGCCGACTTTGTTTTATGGAAACCCAGCGAGGNTGATCAGCCTGGGTGGAAAAGTCCTTGGGGTTATGGGCGTCCTGGATGGCATATNGAGTGTTCGGCGATGAGTACTTTTCATCTTGGAAAAAAATTTGATATCCATGGAGGTGGTTTGGATTTAATTTTTCCACATCATGAGAATGAAATTGCACAAAGTCAGTGTGCACATGGAAAAGATTCTTTTGCTAACTATTGGCTTCACAACGGTTTTCTTACCGTATCAGGTGAAAAGATGTCAAAATCTTTNAATAACTTTATAATTATTCGAGAGGCTTTAAAAAAATTTTCTGGCGAGGTTATAAGATTTTTCATGCTCCTTACCCANTATCGTCAGCCNCTGGATTGGACAACNCAAGGTTTGGAGCGCGCTGGTCTTTCCTTAGATCGTATTTATAATGCTTTGTGGAAAAGTCAGGAGGTTTCTACAAACGATGCTTTAAAACCCAGTAAGGATTTTCTCAAGGATCTTTGCGATGATTTGAATACGCCTTTAGCCACAAGCCGTTTATTTAATTTAGCTAATAATTTAAATAAGGCGAAAAACGTCAAGGAAAAGAAAAAAATTAAATCTGATCTTATTGCGAACGGGAATTTACTTGGTATTCTAGAGCATAATCCTGAGAAGTGGTTTCAAGATTCCTCAAATAAGAAATCTGGGATACAAAAAAAAGAAGAGAAGAATGATGAACAATGGATACAAAATAAGATTAATGCGAGGAATCAGGCAAGAACGAAGAAGGATTTTGTCACATCCGATCAAATTCGAGAGGAGCTTCTTTCAAAAGGGATTGTATTAGAGGATGATGTTTCGGGAACAAAATGGAAGAGAGTAGATAAAGAATAATGGCGGATAAAAGAATCTATATTTATGATAGCACTCTACGTGACGGTGCCCAAACGCATGGGATTGATTTTAGCTCAAATGACAAAAATATTATAGCGCGATCCTTGGATCGGCTCGGTATTGATTATATTGAAGGAGGGTGGCCTGGATCAAACCCTACCGATGATTCTTTTTTTGCGAATGCTCCTAAATTAAAGTCCTCAAGATTAGTTGCTTTTGGAATGACAAGAAGAGTAGGGAAAAGCGCTTCTAATGATCCGAGCTTAAGAAAGCTTCTTCAGTCTGGATCAAAATCTGTATGTATTGTTGGAAAGAGTTGGGATTTTCAGGTTAGGACTGCTCTTGGAGTTAACCTAAAAGAAAACTTGAGGATGATTACAGATTCTTTATCTGCCGTTGCTAAGAAATTTAATGAAGTTATGTTTGATGCGGAACATTTTTTTGATGGATATAAAGATAACTCAAAATACTCCCTAGAATGTATCAAAGCTGCTTATGATTCAGGAGTACGTTGGGTTGTCCTATGTGATACCAACGGAGGTGTACTCCCACACGAAGTAGAGGAAATTATGCAAGAAGTGACGCAAGTTATTCCTGGAAAAAATTTGGGTATTCACTTTCATAACGATACTGATAATGCTGTTGCAAATAGTTTGGCGGCTGTTCGATACGGCGCCAGACAGATTCAAGGAACATTTAATGGATTAGGTGAGAGGTGTGGAAACACGAACTTGGTTTCTATTATTCCAAATCTAGTTGTAAAAATGGGTTTTAAAACCGGCATTACTAGGAGCAAATTAAAGCATTTGACAGGTATCTCGCGGATTATTGATGAATGTCTCAATCGAGCGCCTCAACGAAATGCACCTTACGTTGGGGAATCTGCATTTGCTCATAAAGGAGGTCTTCATGTTTCTGCGGTGAGAAAGAATCCGGCATGTTATGAGCATATCTCCCCTAACATCGTGGGCAACAGAAGAAAGATTGTTGTTTCTGATCAATCAGGCAAAGCTGGTATTCTTTCGCAGTTTAAAGAGATGGGATTAAAGGAAAATTTATCTGATTCGAAAATTGCGAAGTTGCTTAATCTTGTTAAGGAAAGAGAATTTGAAGGCTATAGTTACGATGGGGCCGAGGCGAGTTTTGAATTATTGATTAGACAAGCTTTAGGAAAATTAAAAAAATTTTTTCAGCTAGAAAAGTTTTTGATTACAGACGAAAGGATACGAGATAAGAGTGGTCGTTTGAGGATGGTATCCTATGCAAATATTATTGTTACCGTTAAAAAGAAAAAGTTTGAATCANAAGCCAAAGGCAACGGCCCTATCAATGCTTTGGATGCCGCTCTTCGTAAAGTTCTAATCTCTGCATTTCCNGTTCTCAAAGATGTTAAATTGGTTGATTATAAGGTGCGCATTTTGACTCCTAACCGAGGTACCGAGGCAGTGANCCGCGTAATNATTGAAAGCNTAGATAAGAATAGGAATAGATGGTCAACTGTAGGTGTGTCNGCTAACGTCATCGACGCTTCTTATATCGCTCTTAGAGATAGTCTGAACTATAAATTGTTCAAAACTAAAGCTAGGACTTAATTTGTGACTTCTAGATCAAAACCTCGAAACATTACTTCCTTAAGAAAGAAAAATTTACCGGTTATTATTCTTGTTAGNCCACAGCTAGCTGAGAATATTGGGATGGCGGCAAGAGCAATGCTTAATTGTGGTTTGGTCCATTTGCGTTTAGTAGATCCTAAACAAGACTGGCCTCACTCAAAAGCAATTTCTGCNTCATCGGGTGCNGAGGTAGTTCTTCGGAATGCAAGAGTCTTTAAAACAACAACTAAAGCAATCGCTGATCTAAATCACATTTATGCGTCGACNGCGAGGATTAGGGATATGAATAAGCAAGTTGTATCCCCTTACGATTCCNTGAAAGAGATCAGANGGTTGATCAAAAAAGGCGATAGCTGTGGTATTTTGTTTGGACCTGAGAAGTCTGGCTTACTAAATGATGAAATTGTTCTTTCTAGGAAGATTATCAAAATTTCCCTAAGCCCATTCCATCGTTCTCTTAATCTTTCACAGGCGGTTCTGTTGTTTGGTTACGAATGGTTTTTGAATGGTACACGTTCTTCGCAAATCAAAATTACTAAACAAGGAGCTAGGCCTGCAAAAAGTATTGAGGTTACACGCTTTTTTCAGCATCTTGANTCTGAGTTAGATAANGGTGGTTTTTTGGGTATTAAAGAAAAAAGNCCCCAAATGGTTAGAAANATTCGAAGTATNTTTTCTAGAATTGATCTTATGGATCATGAAGTTCGGACGTTAAGAGGGATCATTGCNAGTCTTTCTTCTAGGAGAAAATAATATAATGTTAGTTCAATTTGACAAGAAGGAAAAGCTAGGTATATTACGGATTTTATATGATATGGAAGAATGACAAAAAGAAAGTCTGCAAAACATAAGATTGATCGAAGGGTGAGAGGAAATCTTTGGGGAAGACCCAAAAGTCCTTTTAATAGACGTGATTATGGCCCCGGCGTTCATGGNCAATTTCGTAGGAAAAAACTTTCCGATTATGGTATTCAGCTTATGGCAAAACAGAGGNTAAAGGGTTATTACGGGGAAATTACGGAAAGACAATTTAAAAGTATTTATAAGGAGGCCGTCCGCCTGAAGGGCGANACTAGTGAAAACATTATAGAATTGCTTGAGAGAAGATTAGANGCTGTTATCTATCGTATGAAATTTGTTCCCACTATCTTTTCTGCTCGTCAGTTTATTAATCACGGGCATATTCTCGTTAATGGTAAAAAAGTCAATATTTCTTCATACTTTGTTCAGAACAACGATCTTATTGAGGTAAAACGTAAATCTTGTGAGCTTCCTTTAGTTTTAGACTCCATCGCTTCTCCGGAAAGGGATGTGCCGGAATATGTGGAGGTAGATTTTGATAAATTTACCGGAAAATATTTGCGCAGNGCAAAGCTTGCTGACGTACCCTATCCCGTAAAAATGGAACCTAATCTCGTTATTGAGTTTTATTCTCGCTAGCCTCTGATCCGCAATTAACACCTTTTTCTTTTAACAGACTTTGCAGTTCGCCCTTTTCTGCCATTTCACGGACAATATCACAACCGCCGACAAACTCTCCTTTGATAAAAAGCTGCGGAATTGTTGGCCAATCGGTGAAGTCTTTAATTCCTTGACGCAACATATCATCCTCTAGAACGTTAATAGCCGAGAAATCTACTCCTAAGTTTTTTAATGTTTGTGAAATGGCGGAAGAGAATCCGCACTGCGGAAAATCTGGAGTTCCTTTCATAAAAAGAACAACATTGTTTCCTTCAANGTATTCTTTTATTTTTNCTAGAGCTGNGTTGTTTTCATTCATTTTGTTTTTCCTATTCANTAGTTTCTGGTGTTTTAGTTTGGATAGAAAGTGCATGTAGCTCATTTCCCATGCGATTTCCAAGAGCTTTATAAACAAGCTGGTGTTGCTGTACGCGACTCAGACCTTGGAATTCTCTTGAGGAAATAATCGCGGCATAATGATCACCATCTCCTTTCAAGTCCTCAATTGTAATCTCTGCATCCGGTATTGATTCCTTGATTAATCCCTTAATTTTCTCTGACTCAATAGCCATTCTTAATTTTTCCCCTTCATATATTTTGGTAACCATTTTTCGTGACTTTCCCTCACGTCACGTAGTGATATAGCTATCTCATCGCCAAAGACTAGCATATCCCCTCCCGTTTTTCCAAGAACATAGAGCGGAATCCTTTTATTTTTTGCTTTCTTTAAAATAGGCGCAGGGTTCTTTGTGGTAATGATATATCTGCTTTGATCCTCTCCAAATAACCAGGCATAAGAAGGGATGTTCTTTTTTTTGGGTAATGTAATGGTTGCGCCAATTTTTTTTGATAACGTCATTTCCGCAACAGTCACGGCAACACCACCATCGGAGACATCATGACATGCAGTAATCATTCCTGCTTCAATGAGCTTCCTAACGAAATCTCCGTTTTGCTTTTCAGCGTCTAGATCAACTTTTGGTGGGGCTCCTTCTTCTTTCTTTTCTATTTCCTTGAGGTATATAGATGATCCCACATGCCCCTTGGTTGTTCCAAGAATCATGATTGTATCGCCCGATTCTTTGAAGTCATAACTGATATGTTTGCGAAAATCCTTTAAGATGCCAATACCGCCAATAACTGGTGTTGGTAATATTCCAAGATTATTCGTTTCATTATAAAACGAAACATTTCCTGAGACGACTGGGAATTTCAGTTTTGTGCAGGCTTTTTTGATGCCCTTAATGCAACAAACAAACTGTCCCATAATTTCCTTTTTTTCTGGATTCCCAAAATTTAAGTTATCGGTGATAGCTAGAGGAGTGGCTCCTACCGCGGTTAAGTTTCTCCAAGTCTCAGCNACTATTTGAACACCCCCTTCTTCAGGATCAGCTATACAATATCTTGGTTTTGAATCAGTGCTGATTGCAATTNCTTTTTTTGTTCCGTGGATTCTCACAACAGCTGAATCGCCCCCAGGAGATTGCAAGGTATCCGTCATAACCATGTGATCGTANTGTTCCCATACCCATTTTTTGCTACATATGCTCGTGCTGCCTAATAGTTGAAGCAGAATCTTATTCATATGTTTTTGCGGTGGAGGCTTTTTTGCGGTCAGTTTTTTTTGTATTGATGGTTTTTTCCATGGCCTATTATAGAAAGGAGCAGAAGAGACCAGTGGCTTTATCGGAAGATCTGCTGCTTTTTGATTATTCATTCTTAGAACCATTCTGCCACTGTTAGTGAGTCGACCGACTACTGAGAATTCAAGCTCCCACTTTTTAAAAATTCTTTTCGCTTTCTCTTCATGCCCAGATTTGATGACCATTAGCATTCTTTCTTGACTTTCCGAGAGCATAATTTCGTAAGGAGTCATGTTTTTTTCTCTTAGCGGTACTTTATCAAGATTGATTTCTATCCCGCAATTTCCCTTTGACGCCATCTCAAATGATGACGATGTAAAGCCAGCTGCTCCCATATCTTGGATTGCCACGATAGCATCGGTTTTCATCAATTCTAGGCAAGCCTCAAGAAGTAGTTTTTCTACGAACGGATCCCCGACCTGAACCGTTGGTCGTTTTTTTTCNGCAGCATCGTCAAATTCTGCGGAGGCCATCGTTGCGCCATGGATNCCATCTNTTCCAGTTTTAGATCCAACATATACTACGGGGTTNTTTTCTCCTTTTGCTTTNGAATAAAAGATTTTATTTTTTTTAGCGAGTCCAACTGTCATTGCGTTGACTAAAATATTNCCGTTGTAAGATTTNTGAAATTCACACTCCCCTCCGACNGTGGGAATCCCNACGCAATTTCCATAACTTCCNATTCCAGCCGNNACTCCAGAAACAAGATGCCTTGTCTTTGGGTGATCNGGTGATCCAAATTTTAGCACATTCATATTAGCAACGGGTCTTGCACCCATAGTGAAAACATCTCGCAGAATTCCCCCAACCCCTGTGGCCGCTCCTTGAAAGGGTTCGATAAAGGAAGGGTGATTATGGCTTTCCATTTTAAAAACAATAGCATCATTATCTTTTGCATCTACGATACCGGCATTCTCTCCGGGACCGCAAATCACCCAAGGAGCTTTGGTTGGAAGTGTTTGTAGCCATTTCTTTGATGATTTATAGGAGCAATGTTCGCTCCACATGACTGAAAAGATTCCTAGTTCAGTTAAATTTGGCAAACGGCCAAGAATTTTTTTAATTTTTTTNAACTCTTGATCAGATAAANTGTGGTTTCGAATAATTTCCGGCGTTATTTCCTGTTCCTGTTTCATTTAGATAAGCCTTCAATGATTCCCTGAAACAGGATCTCTCCATCGGATCCNCCAGTAAATTTATCAGAAACTCTTTCGGGGTGGGGCATCATGCCAAGAACGTTTTTATTTNGGTTAAGAATTCCAGCAATATTCATCAATGAACCGTTGGGGTTAGATTCTGTATTTATTNCACCCNCTGCGTTACAGTATCGGAAGGCGATCTGTTCATTGTCTTCNATTTCTTTTATTCCNTTCTTATTTATAAAATAATTNCCGTCTCCATGNGCAATAGGTATCTTGACNGTTTGTTTTTTTGTATATCCTTTGGTAAAGGGGTTGTTGANACTCTCTACGCGAAGATGCACGTTTCGGCAGATAAATTTTAAAGAAGCATTCCTCAGGAGAACTCCGGGAAGTAGACCAGATTCTGTTAAAATTTGGAAACCGTTACAGATCCCAAGAACAAGCGCCCCTTTCTTAGAATGCGAAACAACTTCTCTTATTACNGGCGANTGGGCAGCCATTGCGCCGGAGCGNAGATAATCACCGTAGGAAAANCCACCAGGAATAACGATTAAATCCAGTTTTGGAATTTTGGTTTCCTTGTGCCAAATCATCGATACTTTCTTGCCAGAAACTTTTCGTAAGGCNACAGCAATATCTCTGTCACAATTTGAACCAGGAAGTACAATAACCGCACACTTCAAGTTTTATTCCTCTATCTGAATAGTGAAACTTTCAATTACAGGATTTGATAGAATTGATTTACACATCTTTTCAACATTCTTCTTAGCTTTTTCTCGGTTCTTTTCTCTGAGCTTTACCTCAATATATTTCCCCTGTCTGACATCCTCGATTCCCTTAAAACCTATCGAAGTTAACGCGTTTTCTATAGCTTTCCCTTGCGGATCGAGAACACCGTCTTTTAGCATAATATGAATTTTGGCTTTCATGATCTGTTGGCTTTTCAATCCTGTTTATTTTGATTTTCTTTATTTTCCACAGCCAAGTCTTTTATACACTTCCTTGTAAGCCTGATCCACATTTCCTAAATTTTGGCGGAAACGATCTTTGTCTAGTTTTTTATTAGTTTTTTTGTCCCACAACCTGCAGGAATCAGGACTAATTTCATCGGCTAATAAAATTTTTCCCTTACTAGAACTTTTTCCGAATTCCATTTTAAAATCTACCAGCTTGAGATTTGCTTTTGCGAAGAATCTTTTTAAGTGGTTATTAATCTTGTGTGCTANAAGTTTAATTCTTTGCAGCTCCTTCTTTGTGCACCATCGAAAATTCAGTATGTGCTCTTCGCTTATATGAGGATCATCCAGTTTGTCTGATTTTAAATAGAACTCGATAATGGATCCGGGGAGAGTTATTCCCTCTTTTAAGCCAAGCCTCTTGCAGATCGATCCGGCAGCAATGTTTCTGGCAACGACTTCGAGAGGGATAATATTAACTTTTTTTATAACTTGTTCCCGATCATTAATTCTTTCAATAAAATGCGTAGGTACGCCTTGCTTTTTTAGGTGCATCATGATCGATTCCGAGATCATGTTATTGATCATTCCTTTNTTAGAAATTTTCCCCTTTTTTTTGTTATTAAAGGCTGTTGCGTCATCTTTAAAATATTGCACTAGNGTTCCAGGCCGAGGTCCCGTATAGAGTATTTTTGCTTTGCCTTCGTAGATTTTTTTGCGTTTGATCATGGATAATGTTTTTTGTAAGTAGTATTTGTAGCAGACGCGAAGAATTTCATCAATAGAACATTGAATTGCNATCGAGAGCTAAATGTGCGATATAGCAAGAACCTTCTAANTTAGGATAAAGATATGGACAAGGTTAAAGAAAAAGGAAAAGGCGAAGAGGCAAAATTCTTTCGCAGCGAAGAGAATAAATTTAAGATTACTGCTCGCCGCAATAAGCTTATTGGACTATGGCTTGCTGAAAAATTTGGCCTAGANGGTGAGGCTGCTGTTGCTTATTACAAGGAGGTTATCGTGGCTGATCTCGAAAAGCCAGGAGACGATGACGTTGTCGAAAAGATACTTCGTGATTGTAAGGAGAAGAGCCTGGATCTNGATGAGAGTAAAATTCGTGAACAGCTAGATTTTTTTGGAAGNGAAGCCTTGAAGCAGATTGAGGGCGATTCTTAGGTTAAAAGATTCTTTTAAATANTTTNTCTACGTTTTTTAAGAAATATTTTGAGTNAAAGNANGTATCGATTTCTTTTTCACTGAGAAATTTGGTAATTCGATTATCCTTTTTCAGCGATTCAGNNAATNATTTTTTTTCCTTCCACGACTTCATTGCTACTGATTGNACGATGCTGTAGGCNTTTTCTCTGCTCATTCCCTTTTGAATAAGAGCNAGCAAGATNCTTTGAGAGTTATATAATCCAAGCGATTTGTTAAGATTCTCAAGCATCNCTTTNGGATGAACTACTAGCTTTCCTATAATTTCGGTAAGACGGTTTAAGATAAAGTCCAAGGCAATCGTTGCGTCTGGAGCAATAACACGCTCAACCGATGAGTGGGAAATATCTCTTTCNTGCCAAAGATTAACATTTTCCATTGCAGGTAAAGCGTAAGATCTGATCATACGTGCTAATCCGGTAATATTTTCTGATAAAATCGGGTTCTTTTTATGAGGCATGGCTGAAGAACCTTTTTGACCACTTGAGAAATATTCTTCTGCCTCGCCGAGCTCTGTTCTTTGTAAATGCCTTACCTCGGTTGCTAGCCGCTCCACCGAGCTAGCGATTGTAGCTAGTGTAGAAAAGAAGAAAGCATGCCGATCACGAGGTATGATTTGACTCGCNATTGGTTCAATTGTTAAGNCCATCTTTTTTGCAACATATTTTTCAATTGACGGATCAATGTTNGCAAAATTACCTACGGCGCCTGAGATCGANCAGGTTTGAATCCCTTTCTTGGCATATTCTAGTCGTGATTTATTTCTTTTAAATTCAGCATAGGCTTGAGCTAGNTTAAAACCAAATGTGGTAGGTTCTGCGTGCATGCCATGGCTTCTGCCCATGCAAATAGTTTTTTTATGTTGGATAGATCTTTTTTTTAACACCTTTAATAAACTATCCATATCTCGCAATAATAGATCTGCCGCTTGGCAAAGCTGAAAATTAAAACCCGTATCTATAATGTCTGAAGAAGTCATTCCCTGGTGCAGAAACCTGGATTGTGGTCCGATTTGNTCCGCAAGGTTGGTTAGAAATGCAATTACGTCGTGTTTAACTCGNTTCTCAATTGTGTCGATTCGCTGAACTTGAAATTTTGCTTTTTTTCGAATAATTTTTGCGGCTGCTTTTGGAATCAGTCCTATTTTTGCTTGTGCATCACATGCGTGTAACTCTATATCCATCCAAATTTTGTATTTATTCTTGGATTCCCAAATGGCGCTCATTACGGATCGGGAGTAGCGTGGGATCATTTTTTCCTCTTTCTATATATAATAAAGACTTTTTCTCTAAACAAGTCCATAGCACTTTTTAATCTTCGTAGGGTGGATAGTCATAGCCCTTTGGGGAAAGGGTAAAAATCTCAAAACCATCCCTGGTAACTCCAATGCTATGTTCAAATTGAGCAGAAAGAGATCGATCGCGAGTCACGGCTGTCCACCCATCTTCTAANATCTTAGTTTCATATTTTCCAGCATTAATCATTGGTTCAATTGTAAAGATCATTCCTTCTCTCAGAGCAATCCCCTCTCCAGGGTTACCGTAATGAAGAATATTAGGAGATTCGTGAAAAACCTTCCCTACACCATGTCCGCAGAATTCTCGAACCACAGAAAAGTTATGCTTTTCAGCATAACTTTGGATCGCATGTCCGATGTCACCTAGTTTTGCTCCGGGCCTAACGCTCTCAATTCCCTTCATCATGGATTGGTATGTAATATCGACCAATCTTTTTGCCTTGACACTAGGTTTGCCTACATAAAACATTCGGCTAGTATCACCATGCCATCCATCAAGGATTGGTGTAACATCAATATTAATTATATCGCCTTCTTTTAAAGCTTTTTCTCCAGGTATACCGTGGCAAACAACATGGTTAACGGATGTGCAAATAGATTTTGGAAACCCTCTGTAATTTAAAGGACCAGGAATAGCATTATTATTCATAGTAAAGTCATGACAAAGAGTATTTAATTTGTCGGTGGTGATTCCCGGCCTGACATGAGGAATAATAAAATCCAGAGTTTTTGCTGCCAATTCTCCCGCAGCTCGCATAGACTGAAAGTCCTTTTCATCATGTATCGTAATGTTTTCTTCGCTCATTCTAAAATCAGTTTATTTTTTAACTGTTGAAAATTTTATTTTTTTATCCAGATGGATACCATTTGGAGATATTTTGCAACAATAACATAGTATTTTTACTCCAGCGGATATAGCTGATTTCATTGCTTTCATATAATCAGGGTCAATATCTTCGGCAATTTTAAATTTTTTGCAATCAGATCTTTGGATCAAATATAAAACGATTGCATTTCCACCACGTTTAACAACCTTGGAAAGAGTATTTAAATGTTTAGATCCTCTGGCCGTTACCGAGTCTGGAAATTCAGCGATTCCCTCTTTCTCTTCAGTATTTCTTCTGAGGGTAACGCTTTTGACCTCCAAAAAACATTCAGTGCCTTTTTTGGCAAGCAAAAAATCAATTCGGGAATCTCCTCCACAAGGAACCTCTCTCTTAATATCATGAAAATGTTTGAGTTCTTGAATTTTTTTTTGATTCAGGGCTTCTTCGATTATTCTATTTGCTTTCAGAGTATTAACTCCTACCAGATTCCCATTTCCCAAATCAATCAGTTCAAGAGTGTATTTTAACTTTCGTTTTTTATTAGAAGCTTTTGAAATAAAGACCCCTGATCCCGGCTTACTGATTCCCAGCATTGATCCAGGATTAGGGCAGTGCGCAGTAACAAATTTGTTATTTAGCTGGATTTTTGTTAAGAATCTCTTGTATCTTTTTATAAGTTTTCCGGGAATAAGTTTGCTATCAAAATACATGCTAATAGAGATTCAGTTTACTATTCTTAGGAAATTTTTGGTAGGTAAAATATGAGAAAATTTTTTCCTTTATATTGTCTTTTTTTAATTTGGATTTGTCCGGTTCTTGCTGATGAGGTTGCCTACACTTCAGATGGAAAGACAGTTATTTTAAGGGATGACGGAACATACAGAATTATGGATCCTTCATACCAAGGTGGGCGCTATAAGTCTTATGGTTCTGATGGTCAGAAGAAAAAGAATCAGGACATTGTTTATGAAAAACCCATTTCTTCTAAGACTTTACAAAAACCGAAGAAAAAGGGGTTTTTTGATAAGTTGATTAGTAGTGAAGAGGAGGAGGTGAGGGGCGGACCTCCTAAGGGCGCAATCAAGAGATAATATGTTTTTTTCCAAACTTCTTCGATCTCGAATTGAAGCAGATACCATTTTAGTTCATTCTAAGGATCATTTTTTTGGAGAATCTGTATTGCAGATTCCTTTTTTCCGTTCACTTCGTAACCGATTTCCAAATGCTAAAATTACTCTGGGGGTTTCTATCGGTAAGAGTCCATATAGTGGCTCACTTGCTTTGGTGGTAAAAGACTATGTTGATCAAATAGAGGAAAATTTAGAAATTTGTATATTCCCCCGAAATGCTATTCCTTTTACTTCGCTCCCGTTAAAAAATCGATTCTTCGATATAATTATTGATTTAGAAAAGCAGTGGTGGAGAACATTGGCTGTTCGGCGTATTCCGCATAAGGTTTTTATCTCAGCTTCTCGACATTTTCTATTTTCGGATAGACTCCCGAAAAGTTTAAAAAGACCACCTAGATTGATCGATCAGCATTTTATGTTATTAGAAGCCACATGTGTTAAGGAAACATCGTTGTCTGGGTTTAATTGGTTAAATTCTGAAATTCGAAATTGGGCTTTTAATCAACTACCAAAAGGTTATAGGTATATTGGCCTTGCTATTGGATCGGGAGATCCTAAAAAGACCTGGCCGCTAGAAAATTTTTTACGTTTAGCTTTGATATTGCTTAAGAAGGGATTTAGGCCTGTCTTCTTTTTGGGACCATCTGAGGAAAGGATCTTACAAAGAGTTAAAAAAGAATTTTCCGATGCTCTAGTCCCCGGATGGAAGAATGGAAAGTTTCCTAGTCCGTCCCAGCTTGTTGCTCTTGGCGAACGATTGGATGCTTTTATTTCAAATGATTCAGGAATGGCACACATATTGGCTATCGCCAAGACCCCTCATATTACGTTATGGGGTTTTACAAATGCGGAAAAATATCGCCATTGCACAGAAACTCCGCATCGGCAAATTTTAGCAAAAGAATATGATTCGACAGATGTTCGAGTTATTCCTGTTGAGAAAGTTGTTGATACATTGGATGAATTGTTAGTAGAAATAGAACATTAGAGTTATGTTGATAGCATATCGGATTAATAAATATTGCTCGCGTGGCGGAATTGGTATACGCAAAGGACTTAAAATCCTTCCCGCTTTTGCGGTTGTGGGTTCGAGTCCCACCGCGAGCACCAATTAAGTTTATAAGTAAGCAATAATGTTCCCAGCTATTCGTTCCTACAAAACACACTTCTTAAGAACCGATTCAGTGCATAGAATTTATCTAGAGGAATCCGGAAATCGTTCCGGGGAGCCACTTCTTTTTTTGCATGGTGGTCCAGGAGGCTCGAGTCAACCTTATATTCGCCGTTTTTGTGATCCAAAATTTTTTCGTATTATTCAATTTGATCAGCGCGGCTGTGGAAAAAGTAAACCTTTGGGACAGCTTAAAGGCAATACTACTCAATCCTTGATGAGGGACATGGAGAAGATACGTAAGATTTTGCGAATTGAGAAATGGGCAATTTGTGGAGGCAGCTGGGGATCAACACTCGCTCTTACTTATGCTGAAAAATTTCCACATAGAGTTTCTGCTTTAATCTTACGCTCTGTTTTTTTGGGTACTTCTGAAGAGGTGAATTGGGCTTTTATTTTGTCCGCTAAAAAATATCGCCCCCAATTATGGAAAAATTTTCTTAATAATTTGCCTTTGGATGAACAGTTAGATCCGTTGGCCTCTTATCAGAAAAGGATTCTAGGCTCAAATCGTAAATTAAAACATACCGCTTCTTGGGTTTGGCATGATTATGAGCGGGCACTTTCTACGGCGCAGAATATTATTCATTTATCTAATTTTAAGATGGTTGCTCGAAGAAAAAAAATACCAAATTCTCCTCAGCTAGAATGTCATTATATCCGTAATCATTTCTTTTTAACGCAGAACCCAATACTGAAAAGAATAGAGAGCATAAAGCATGTTCCCGGGGCAATTATACACGGTCAACAAGATTTACTTTGTCATCCAAAAAATGCTCGTGCTTTGGCTCAAAAATGGAAAAGAGCAAAATTACATTTAGTTCCTAAGGCAGGTCACAGCCTTTCCGAACCCGGCATGTCTGAAGCAGTTTTACAAGCTATCGGGGATTTACAACGCAATGTTTTTTAAAGTTGCCTCTGATATTTCATTAGCTATTCACCTGGTCTTTGTGCTTTTTGTTATTTTTGGGGGTATTTTTGTTTTTAAATGGAAACGAATGCTTTTTTTTCACTTACCTTGTCTTTTGTGGGGTTGCTGCATTGAATTTTTTGGGTGGATATGTCCACTCACTCCTTTAGAGAATTATTTTCGTCAAAAAGCTGGCGGATTAGTTTATGACTCGGACTTTACTGATAGATATATTTATCCAATTATTTATCCGGAAAATTTATCAACTGAGCTGCAAACCAAGCTTGGTCTTTTATTAGTCATCTTTAATTTTATAATTTATTCTGCTGTCTTGCTTTCCAAGAGGCTTAATCGTTGATGAATGACGACGTCGGACAACTATTAGCTATTCTTTATTTCTTTCGCAAGTCTTGAAATCCGTAAAAACATTCTCATCTTTTCCAATACATGTCTGGTTAAATTTCTTTTCGGATATCATGATTTCTTCAGAAGAAAAGAATTGTGGCAAGTTCTTGAAAAATTGACCCCTATCTGTGCCACGAAAATAAATACAGGGATAATTTTCTTCAATCTTACTATGATCGATATATCCTTCGGAATTTCTGATGCCAGGTTTTTTTATCCTCAATAAGAAATCTCTTACTTCCTTTTCGGAGACTTCGTGAATAGTAAACCAAAAATCATTTTTTGGAATTATTCCGGAGAGTTGGGATGCGAATGATTGCCCCCCACTATTATCACCCCAATACAGAGCGAAGGATTTGCTAGATGCCCATGTATGGTAGATTCTTGCGCAAGAACTAAACTCTTCGTTGTTTATTTTCATGGCCTCAGTATGTAGTTCGCGCAGCTCTTTTCCAGATTTGTAAGTTGAGAAGCTTTGCTCAATTATGATGATAGTGATTAATAAGATAGCAAAAAAATTTAATCTCGTTCTTAATCTTTGATTGATTGTTTTATGCCAGATTTGAAAATTAATCATAATTGTCAATCCACTTAAAATAATGCCTGGGATCAAATATTGGCCGCTAGGGTTTTTGGCAACAAAAAGAATCAAAAATAACTGTGCGCAGTTAGCTCCTATTAATATTTGGAAGAAAGTTTTGTTTTCACCACTCAAGATATTTTTACTTTCGCTAAAATAAAATTTGGAAAATGTAAAGAGAGAAAAGATAAAAGGGATTAATAATACAGGTCGCATAAATAATTGATAAACGTAAGCAAGATAATTTTGATAGTCGATTATAGTCTTAGCGCCAGCACCATAGCTTTCACTTCCCCAGAATAATTTTTCTACGAATTGGAAAAACCTGTCATATACTTCGATCATGGGCAGGGTAAAGAAAAGAAAAGAAAAGATAATAGTTAATGCGTATAAAAAGAAATTTGATTTTTTTATAAATAAAAGAATAGGCAACACAAGTAAGGGAATAAAAATTATTTTCGTTGCGACTCCAAAGCCTGCGATCAGTCCGTAACAAAATACGAATTTCTTTTGATTTTTATCAAACAAACCAGGCTTGAGTGCATAAAGACTCAATAAAATGAGTGCTAGGGTTGCAAAGACAAGAACTATTTCTGGCTTGAAGTGTGTCCCGTGCCTGAGAATTAAAGTGGAAAGGAATGGGCTGAGTTGAAGAAAAGTAGGAGATATAAGGTTGCCAAAGATTTTGTGAGCGACAATTCCTATGATAAATAAAATAAGAGAATTTAAGAAGATGATCACGTTACTGATTAATTGGATGTATTTTTCCGGGTCTCTGAGTGCTGTATCAGTAATTTGATCAACGCCTGATCCAAGACTTGCAATTTTTATTATTAATGCCCCTAAGAACTGTACAGGAGTACCGGGATGATCAATATGACTCGGTGCCATTCCATTGAGAAGATTTAGGGAGTTGAAAAAATAGGAGTATGTAGGATCCAGGTTAAAGTGGAGCCAATACGGTCCCGATGCTTCACGTAGCCAGAAA
Organism: Rickettsiales bacterium; assembly: GCA_002712065.1. Classification (GTDB taxonomy): domain Bacteria; phylum Pseudomonadota; class Alphaproteobacteria; order UBA8558; family UBA8558; genus UBA8558. The sequence continues at coordinate 31,164 of PARU01000004.1, forward strand.
ATAGTAAAAAAGAAAATTACAGGGAAGACTAATAGGTACAGATTAGGCCAGTTTAAAATTAGTTTCTTATCAGACATTTCCTTTATCATTTGGAGATATCATGTTTTGTCTCCTCCCAGCATGTTACGAAATATCTGTTTGGGTATCCGTCCCTCACCAATAGCGCAACCATTCTTAAAAAGGACAAGATTGACACTACCCCTGATTCGTTTCGGAAACTCATCCGCAATCAACGCTTGATCGGCTTTTTGTAAATGCACATCGTAGACTTCGAAATATTTTTGATCGAGCATTAGTACTCCTTGTTTATCGAGAATGGTTGACTCTCCATTAGGATATATGGCTTTAGCTTGTTCAACTGTAACGCAATTACCAGCAACGATTGTTGGGACTAAGAAAAAGATTAACGGAATTATAAAGATTAAAGCTTTCATTTGCCAATCAATGTGAGATGAATTTTTCTTTTTTGCTTTTGAATCCGATGCTCAAATAGAAATACCCCCTGCCAGGTTCCGAGCTCAAGTTGACTGTTCCTGACAGGAATTGTTAGAGAAACTTGGGTTAGAAGGCTTTTTAAGTGTGCGGGCATATCGTCTTTTCCTTCAATGGTATGCTGGTATAAATTAGGGTCTTCAGGCACAAGTTTTTTGAAGAAATTTTTGATGTCATGGAGAACGTCCGAGCTGGCATTTTCCTGAATGAAAAGCGAAGCTGAGGTGTGTTTAATAAAGGTAGTTAGAAGAGCCTGTTGGGAAGATTGTTGTTCTAGCCATCTGTTAATTTCTTGAGTGATCTCGTATATCGATTGTTCTGAAGTGTCTATGGTTATTTCACCCTGTGCGTATTTCATTCCCACTCCGACTTAACCGCTATATTGGTTTCTTTACTAATATATTGTTTTTTCAAATGAAGAAATTCTTTTTTTTCGCTTAGTTGTTGAAGGGCCCAGACAGCCATTGCGCGAATTAATGAAGAGTCATCACGGATAAGCTCTTTCACTGGATTCATCAAGTACTTTTTTTTGCTATTGGCGGCTGCAATGATCACGTTTCGAATAAAACGATTTCGACCGATGCGCTTGATAGGACTTTTAGTGAAAAATTTACGGAACTGAAAATCACTAAGTTTCATTAACATTTTAAGATCTGGATGGAGGAGGGCCTTGCGCGCTTTAAATCCGATTTCACTTGTTTTTTGAGCAAAACGATTCCAAGGACAAACAGCTAAACAATCATCGCAGCCGTAGATTCGATTTCCCATCGCTGAACGAAATTTTTTTGGAATATGACCTTTGTATTCAATGGTTAGATACGAAATACATTTTGTTGCATCTAAAACATAGGGTTTGGGAAAGGCGTTTGTTGGGCAGATATCAAGGCAGGATCGGCAAGTTCCGCAGTGATCCGATTCTGGTTTATCTGTAGGAAGGGGAATCGTAGTAAAGATTTCTCCTAAAAAAAACCATGACCCAAGTGATCTAGAAACAAGATTTGAGTGCTTGCCTTGCCAGCCGATACCTGCTTGTTCGGCTAAATGTTTTTCGAGGATTGGCGCAGTATCAACAAACACTTTCACTTGACCTCCAAAAGTTTCAACAATCCATCCAGCAATTCTTTTCAGTTTTTTCTTTAAAACATTGTGGTAGTCTTCGCCTCTGGCGTAGATACTAATATTACCAATTTCTTTTTTTTTTAGATCTTCCAGAGGATTTTGTCCCGATCCGTACCTTATACCCAGCGTGATTACCGAGCGAGCCGCCGACCAAACATTCTTTGGATTCTCTAGTCGTTTTTGTTTTTGAGGGATCCAATTCATTTCTCCGTGAAATCCTCTTTTTAAAAATTTTCGTAATCTTAACTTAGCTTCTTTTTGAATCTGCGGTTCGGCGAATCCTATTACGTCAAAATTTTCGCGCAATACTTTTTCACGAATGGATTGAGCTATATTTTCCATTTTTTCTCCCTGGAACTATGATACAAATATTACAAGCACTTGCGTGGAAAAATGAGTAAAAAAATATCAGGGGCGGTAGTATTAGTTAGTGGCGGTTTAGATTCAGCCACGGTCTTGGCTATTGCCAAATCAAAGTTTTCAAAGGTTTTTGCCTTAACTTTTGATTATGGACAACGACATTCACGGGAAATTATTTCTGCTAAACGAGTCGCTTCTTCTCAGAAAGTTGATCTGCATAAAATTTTGAAAATCGATCTAAGATCCTTTGGTTCCTCTGCACTTACGGGAAAGATTCCAGTACCGAAAAAAAGAAATTCAAGACAAATTTCTTCCGGGATCCCCGTTACCTACGTTCCTGCCCGCAATACAATTTTTTTATCATTTGCCTTGGCATGGTCAGAAAGCATGAGAGCTCAGAATATTTTTATCGGGGCGAACGCCATTGACTATAGTGGCTATCCCGATTGCCGTCCGGAATTTTTACGCGCTTATCAGAAAATGGCCAATGTTGCGACAAAAGTTGGGTTAAACAGGAAGACGCGAATTAAAATTCATGCTCCACTTCTACAAATGACAAAGGCTCAAATTATCAAAAAAGGTATAAAACTAAAAGTTGATTACAGCGTGACATTTAGTTGTTATGATCCGCATAAAGGTATCGCATGTGGTTTTTGTGATTCCTGCATTTTACGCAAGAAGGGATTTGTTGAAGCGGGAGTTACAGATCCAGCAATGTATATGAAAAGATGACTTATTACGTTAAATCCATTTTCTTATCTATTCAAGGTGAGGGGTTGAGATCTGGCTCCCTTTCAGTATTTTGTAGATTTTCTGGGTGTAATTTGTGGTCAGGCCTGGAAAAAGATCGTTCTGCAGCAGCTTGTGATTTTTGCGATACAGATTTTGTCGGTCAAGATGGTCTTGGTGGTGGAAAATATTCAACATCTAGTGTCTTGGCGGACGCGATTTGTAGTGCTTGGAAACCGATACGTAATCGTCGAGACGAGAAGTTTGTTATTTTTACCGGAGGAGAACCCCTGTTACAGCTTGATGATCAACTAATTTCTGCTATGAAAAAACGTGGTTTTAAGGTGGCGCTGGAGACTAATGGAACCATTTTAGCTCCGGATGGAATTGATTGGCTTTGCGTTAGTCCTAAGTATAAGGCTAAATTTATTCAGCGGCAGGGAGATGAATTAAAAATTGTCTATCCCCAAAGTGGCTTAAACCCCGCCAACTACAAAGATCTAGGTTTTTCTCATTTCTTTCTTCAGCCAAAATATGGATCACGGTTAGACACAAACACCGAACAGGTTTTGCAATACTGTGGACAACATCCACAATGGAAGGTTAGTTTTCAAACTCATAAGTTTTTTGCAATTGCATAGTTAACCGATGGGCTAATTTTATGGAAATCTATAAAACATTTATTTTTCATGCTGCTCACCGCATGACAAATATGCCTAAAGGTCACGAATATTCTAAAATTCATGGTCACTCTTTCACGGTTGATATTTATGTGAAAGGGTCTTTGGATCGTGAGAATGGGTGGGTAATGGACTTTAAAGAAATAGAAAAAGCATTTAAGCCTATTCATGCATCTCTGGATCACGGCTTTTTAAATGACATCAAAGGTCTTAATAATCCGACTAGCGAGAATCTTGCGCGTTGGATCTGGAAAGAACTAAAACCGTCGCTTCCAAAACTCAGCAAAGTTGTGGTGGGCAGATCCAGTATTGGAGGGGCTGTCTATAAAGGGCGCTAATCTAGGATCTTCCCGTGTAAGCCTTATAGTTTTCGGGTATCCATATGTTTTTTGGAGGGTTTTTTGTTTGATAAAAAATATCTATTGAAATTCCACCGCGGGGATTCCAATAACCACCAATACGTAGCCACTTTGGCTTAATTGCTTTGATGATCTTCTGAGCAATCATCGTTGTACATTCTTCATGGAAGGCTCCATGGTTGCGAAATGAATTTAAAAATAGCTTTAGTGATTTACTTTCTAACAGATATTTATTCGGGATGTAGTCAATTACAAGGTGAGCAAAATCAGGTTGTTCAGTAATTGGACATATTGATGTAAATTCTGGACAAGTGAACCGAACCACATAATTCTCTGAAACTTTTTTAGTATTCAACACTGACTCTAACAAAGCTTGATCAGGGCTTGTTGGTTGTTTAGCGTTTTTGCCGAGCTGCTTAAGTGATGTATATTGTTTCTTCATCGTCTTAAATGGATGGTATGTCTCCCTTTTTATACTTTGCAAGAAATTTTTTTTTAAAAGAAGAAAATTGTTTCTTACTAATTGCCAATTGAATATTTTCCATTAATTCCAGATAAAATTTTATATTATGCCAACTGAGTAAGATTGAGCCGAGCATCTCATTAGTTTTTATTAAATGATGAAGGTAGGCTCGACTGAAATTTTTGATAGGAGAATTCCACCCCTTCTCTAGAGGTCTTGGATCTTTTGCATGCCTGGAGTTACGTAGATTGATTTCTCCCTGTAACGAAAATGCACGTCCATTTCTGCCAAAACGCGTTGGAATTACACAGTCAAACATATCAATGCCTAATTCAACAGCACCCAAGATATCTTCTGGTCTTCCGACACCCATGAGATAACGAGGCTTATCCTTTGGCAGATATTTTACGGTGTTTTTAACAATATTTAGCATAATTTTATGAGGTTCCCCAACAGAGAGTCCTCCAATTGCATATCCGTCGAAATCGAGAGTATTTAACTTCTTTGCCGACTGCTTTCGAAGATCAATATACATTCCTCCTTGAACAATACCAAAGATTCCCCGTCCCTCTTTTTTATCATAAGATTGAATTGAGCGTTCTGCCCAACGCATAGAAAGCTCCATAGATTTTTTGGCTTTTGATTTGCTAACGGGATAATGAGTGCATTCATCCAAGACCATGATGATATCAGATCCAAATTTTGTCTGTAGTTCAATAGCATCTTCCGGAGTCAGAAAGTGTTTTTTACCATCCAGGTGAGACTGGAACGTAATCCCTTTTTCATTTATTTTTGCAAGTTTAGATAATGACCAGACTTGGAATCCTCCGGAGTCCGTCAATATTGGCCTTTTCCAATTCATAAATTTATGAAGTCCCCCGAGTATTTTGATAACATCGATTCCGGGCTGTAGCATTAGATGATATGTATTGGCTAGGATTATATCACTTCCAGCACTTTCAAGCATTTTCGGAGTTAGCGCCTTTACCGTTCCTAGAGTTCCAACAGGCATAAAGGTCGGGGTTTTGATGCTTCCATTTAGAGTGTTAATGATTCCGGTTCTAGCTTGACCCGATTCCTTTACTAATTTATAGAATTTTTTGTTTCTCATTATTTTTTTCGATAAATCAGAGTTCCGTCTCCGTAAGAAAAGAATCTGTAATTTTTTATCTTTGCATATTCGTATGCTCGTTTCATTTTTTTTATTCCTGCAAATGCGCAGACTAGGATAAATAAAGTTGATTTAGGCAGGTGAAAGTTAGTCAGCAATAGGTCTACACACTTGAATCTGTATGGAGGCTTAATAAAAATATTTGTTTCTCCTGAGAAAGGCTGGACCGTTCCAGACGAGTCCGTGGCTGTCTCGAGTAGACGTAGGGAGGTAGTTCCTACGGCAATAATCCTCCCACCTCTCTTTTTTGTGTGGTTTATTTTTTTTGCCACATCTTTTGATATATATCCGGTTTCGGGTTGCATCAAATGCTGGTTAATATCTTTACAACGGATAGGCAGAAACGTTCCGGCTCCAACATGGAGTGTAATTTCTGCAAAATTAATTTTTTTTTCTCGAAGTTTTCTTATCAATCGTTTGGTAAAATGTAATCCTGCTGTTGGTGCAGCAACAGCGCCCAAATTATTTGCGTAGGTTGTTTGATAATCAGTATTATCTCTCAAGTCTGGTTTACGAAATTTTTGGATATAGGGAGGAATTGGCATTTTCCCATATCGAGACAACAGCACAGGAAGTCGTTTAGCATTTACGCAGAACTTTATCAGCACAACTCCTTCCGGGCTTTTCTCAATTATTTCTGCTGAAAATTTCTTGGCAAAATAGATTTTATTTCCGGGGTAAAGCTTTTTTGCTGGTTTAGCAAATACCTCCCACTGCGAATACTTTCGTCGTTTTATAAGTGTTATTGTAACTTTTTTATCGCTAACTTTCCCGCTTAATTGTCCTTGGATAACTTTGGTATTGTTGAGGATTATTAAATCATCGTTTTGTAAAATATTAGGGAGATCCTGAAAGAGATGATCAGACAGGATATTTGAGATCAGTAATAATTTAGAATTGTCCCGGGGTTTTTTTGGCCTTTTAGCAATAAATTTTGGAGATAAAGAAAAATCAAAATCACTAATTCTCATCTCGTATTTTTTAAAGAACAAATTGTTCGTTAATGATTCGTTCTTCCAGATTGTGATTTGGATCAAAAAGTAATGTTAGACTAATTTTTTTGTTTTCTTGTATTTCAATTTCATCAACATCACGTACTTCCGTAAAGTCTGCAACAGCACTAACAGGTCTCTTTGTTTTTTCCAGTACTTGGATTTTGATTTTTGAAGATTTTGGTAACAAAGCACCACGCCATCTTCTTGGACGGAATGCGCTGATTGGAGTAAGGGCTAAAATACTGTTTCCCAGAGGAATTATTGGCCCATGGGCGGAAAAATTATACGCGCTGCTTCCTGCGGGCGTCGAAACTAAGACTCCATCGCAGACTAATTTTGATAATTTTATCGAGCCATTGACTAAAATTCTTAATTTTGCGGATTGACGTGATTCGCGCAGAAGAGATACCTCGTTGACTGCTAACGCCTCAACCTTTTTTTTATTAATTGTTTTCGCTTTCATGTGCAGTGGGTGCAAGACGGTTTTTTTTGCTAATTGAATTCTTCTAAGCAGTCGATCGATCGCAAAATTATTCATTAAAAAGCCTACGCTACCACAATTCATTCCGTATATAGGAATTTTTGCATGTATGAATTTATGAAGGGTTTCTAGCATAGTTCCATCTCCTCCAAGGGCCACAATAACATCAGCCTTTTCAACTTCCGTTTGCTTGTGCTTTTTTAGTAACTTTATTTTCGCGGCCTTTGATTGCTTTGAATTACCAGCAAAAAAATGAATTTTTGTGATCTTCTTTTTCATTTACTTATTTTAGCCGCCCGTGACGTTCATATGCCTTGGGACCGAAGGATTACTTTCTCGGCGATTAATTACAAAATCATGGCCTTTAGGCTTTCTTTCAATCGCCGACAATATAGCGTTGGTTAGGGCTCTTGGACGATCATCTTTTCTTATTACTTTCCGTAAATCCATAGAATCTTCCTGTCCTAAACACATATAAAGTTGGCCGGTGCAAGTTAATCTGACTCGGTTGCAACTTTCACAGAAATTATGTGTCATGGGTGTTATGAAGCCCAGACGCTGACCTGTTTCTTTAATGGTTGTATATCGTGCCGGACCTGGTGTCCTGTAATCAGTTTCTTGTAAATTCCACTTTTTCCTAAGTTGATTTCTCACGATAGATAATGGTAGATACTGGTCAACTCTTTCATATGGAAGTTCTCCCATTGGCATCACTTCAATTAATGTTAAATCGAATCCACTTTCTCCGCACCAACGAATCATGTCATCAAAGTCATCATCATTTATTCCTTTGAGGGCCACCATATTAATCTTAATTTTTAGATTGCAAGATTTTGCTTCTGCAATGCCGGCAAGCACATTATCGAGATTTGCGCCTCGTGTAATTGTATAAAACTTTTTTGCATTTAAAGTGTCTAGCGATACATTTACTCTCCGAACGCCTGAACTATAAAGTCGTGGAGCAAATTTTTTAAGTAGTCCACCATTTGTGGTTATCGTTAATTCTTCGAGTTCCTTATTTTGTTTATAGACCCCAAGTTTGTCAACTAAGGTCAAAATATTTCTTCTGACCAGAGGTTCTCCCCCAGTTAGCCGAATCTTCTTGACGCCAAGACTAATAAAGGCGGCGCATATTTTCTCTAACTCTTCGAGAGTTAAAACTTCTGTTTTTGGAAGAAATTTCATATTCTCCGACATACAGTAAATACAACGAAAATCGCAACGATCTGTTACTGACAATCGAAGGTAGTTAATTTTTCTTCCGTATGGATCAATCATTTTGAATCAATATCCCTTATTAGTATCAGATAATTACACATTATCATTTTTGTTTGTAAATCAAACAACTAGTTATTTTTTGACAAAAAACCCTTGATGTTCGTTAATTTCAAAATTTTCTATTACTTTCTTTCCCTCGATTGATATTGCCCAATCGAAAAACTTTCTAGCTAATTTCTTTTTAGCAGTTCTTTTTAATAAAATTATTCCATATTGATTGAAGAGCTCCGCCTTATTTTTATATAAGATTTTCAATCCATATTTATCTTTTAGACTCAGCCAAGTAGCGCTATCAGTAAGAGTGTAGGCATTAAGCTCTCGGGTAATAATTAGAGTTTTCCCCATACTGCTTCCGGTTTTTAAATACCATTTTCCTGAGGGTTCATCTATTTTAGCATTTGTCTTTTTCCAGATTTTTAATTCTTTTTTATGTGTACCCGAGTTATCTCCACGAGAAATAAATTTTATTTTTTTGTTTCCCTTTGCTGATTGTCTAATTTTTTCTAAAGCTTTATGCGCTGTGTTTTCATTTTTTATATTTGCCGGATCTTCCGCTGGACCAACAATAAAAAATTCGTTGAACATTAAATCTTTTCTCACTATACCGTGACCGTCTCTGATGAATTTTTCCTCCTCTTCTTTGGCGTGCACTAATAAGATATCTACATCGCCTCTTTTTCCTAACTCCATTGCTTTTCCGGTACCCACTGCCACGACTCTAACTTCGATACCAATTTCCTTTTTAACAATCGGGAGGATATATTGATAAAAGCCTGAATTTTCTGTAGAGGTTGTTGAACCAAGCAAGATAAAGTTAGATTCGGCGCATAAATTGTTGGCTTTACAGAAAAGAGACCAGAAAATAAGCGTTATTGCGAAGAAAAATTTCATTAACCTCATCTACAAAACCCCCCTTAAAAGTTTCTCGATCTTTTTAAAGCGTGGTTTTTGAAAAAAAGTTTTTGCATCTAATGATTCAATTAATTTTCCATTTGATAAAAAAAGTATATGTTGCGCTATTCTTTTTGCTTGTAAAATATCATTGGTCGAAAAAATAATTTTCATCCCTTGTTTGCTAATATTTTTTATTATTCTCTCTAGCTCTAATGTGTTTTCTGGATCAAGGTTTGATGATGGCTCGTCAAGCAACAGAACTTTTGGATTGAGGGTCAGCGCCCTGGCTATGGCCAATCTTTGTTTCTCTCCTGCGGAAAGAGATTGCACAGGTTGATTAGCTAAGAGATTGAGATCAAATTTTTTAAGTATCTGGTTACAGACGAACAATCTCTTTTTTCTTTGCACTTTTGTCCTTTTTACGAAGAAATTTATATTTTCACGGACTGATCTTTTTAAGAGAATCGGCTTATCAAATATCATGGCCAATCGTTTTTTAATTGCTTGATGATCTCTTCCGTTCCAGGAGATTAACCCGTCTTTAGTTTTTATGAGTCCATGAATTAGGAGCATGATGGTGGTTTTTCCCGATCCATTTGGACCCAATATGGCCGTTCGTTTATTTTTCAAGATTTCAAAGCTTACGTCCTTAATCAATCTTTTTCCATTTACCTGGTAATTAACCTTAGAAAATTTTAATGGGAATATTTCAGACATTTTTCCTTACCTTACTAATAGTTTTTTGATCGGTTTCCGATCAAAAATAGAGATAGGTTAATTAAGAAGGTTAACAGTAGAAGAATCATGCCCAAGGCCATTGCTAACTCTAAATTACCTTTGCTTGTTTCCATTGCGATGGTAGTGGTCATTACCCGGGTTACGTGCTCAATATTACCTCCAACTATTATAACTGCTCCTACTTCTGCTATCGCACGACCTAGGCCAGCAAAAATTGCCGTTAGCAATCCATGGCGAGCATCCCAAATGATCTCAAAAAAAGATTCCCTCAAAGATAGGCAAAGTGATCGGAACTGTAACTCATACTTAACCCAAAGATCAGAAACAATTTGTCGAGTCAGGGCAGCAATTATGGGCGTTATGAGAATAGATTGAGCAATGATCATCGCCGTTGGGCTATATAATAGCCCAAATACTCCGAAGGGACCCACCCTTGAAAGCATTAAGTAAACCACTAGACCAACCACCACGGGCGGCAGACCCATGAAAGAATTCAGAAGTACAACGATTATATTTTTTCCAGGAAAATTTGTAATTGATACTATCGTTCCAACGTATAATCCCAAGACTGTTGCTATAAATACCGATGAGAAAGTCACTTTCATGGAGAGTAGGATAATTTCTACAAGATTTGAATCTAGCTCCAGGATTAATTTTATTGCTATATAGGCAGCGGTCTGAAAGTCTGTCATTAGAGTAATATCTTTAAATTAAAAAGTAGTTTTAATAACTAACATCGGCAATAATATTTGTAAGACTGTAGCTCTTACGGAAATTGATAATTGCTGTTTGTAAACTGAGATCTTATTTATATATATTTTAGATGAAAGTAAAATCTATAAGTCCCGATATATACGATCGGCGTCTAACATCCAGCGTAAAAGGCAGAAACGAAGTGGGCAAGCTGGTTGGTTTGGATGCTGTCGTTGAGCGCTCTTTAACATTATTTTTGAATGATCAAGAAGTGATAACCATGATGACTATTGGTGACTATCCCGAATATCTTGCGGTTGGCTACTTACTAAATCAAAATATGTTGCTTCCTAAAGATAAGATAACAAGCGTTGATTATGAAGAAGACTTAGGGGTTGTTGTTGTACGCACAAAGAGAAAAACCAATTATGAAGCAAAACTAAAAAAGAAGACCCTAACCTCAGGTTGCTCGACTGGTACCATTTTCGGCGATATTATGGAAAAATTTGACAGGATCAGACTTCCCAATACGCCAGTTTTCAAAATTTCTTGGTTATATAATCTAATAAAAGAGATCAATACGACACCCAGCTTGTATCTCAAAGCAGGCGCTATCCATGGTTGTGTCTTGTGTAAGAAGGAAAGACCATTGGTCTATATGGAGGATGTTGGAAGGCATAATGCGGTTGATAAAATCGCCGGGTATATGTTTTTGAATCGCATTCAAGCAAAAGATAAAGTTTTTTATACTACCGGGCGACTAACGAGCGAAATGATTATAAAAATTGTCCAAATGAAAATTCCGATTTTAATTTCTAGATCCGGATATACCGCTTGGGGAATTGAATTAGCCGTAAAAGCAAATGTAACTTTAATTGGTCGCGCAAGAGGAAAGAGATTCTTTGTTTTGTCGGGAGAAAAGAGGATTCGGTACGATTTAAAGAATAGTGGTTTAAAAAAAACTCCTAAAGCTAAAAAAAATTAGAGAAAATTTCATGTTATGGAAAGTGTCGTAGGAATTTTATTGGCGGGAGGAAAATCTTCTAGAATGGGAGGTGGAGATAAGTGCCTTAAGAAGCTAGGTGATAAAACAATCTTAGAACATGTAATTTCTAGATCTCTGCCTCAAGTTGAAACGCTTATATTGAATGTTAACAGTCAATGCGGAAAGTATAGCGGCTATGGATTGCCTATCGTTTCTGATGTGGTTTCCGGTTATTGTGGGCCGCTGGCAGGTATTTTGACCGGCATGGAATGGGTAAAAAAGAATTTTCCTAATTGTAGATGGCTTGCTAGCTTTCCAACCGACGCTCCATTTTTCCCCAAGAATCTAGTCAAGAAGCTGTTTTTGGCTGTTGAACAAAAAAAGGCTAGCCTTTCTTATGCATATTCGGGAGGTAGAAACCATCCTGTGTTTGGTCTATGGCCTGTAGAACTTGAGCAAGATCTTCGACAGTCGATTATTGAGGAGAAGGTTAGAAAAATTGAATTTTGGACAAGCAAATTTGTTACTTCACGTGCAGAATTTACCTCTGAGCCTTTTGATCCTTTCTTTAATATCAATAATCCGGAGCAATTTAAAAAAGCCAAGCGAATGATTTGATAATTATGCTAGACAATTACTGATTCTTTTGTCATTTTTTCAACTTGATAAAGGGGATTTATATGGGGGGCATATCTTTTGAGCTTTTTGTCAGCACTTAAGAAAGAACATATTGTAGCAAAGCCAGGTTTTAATCGTTGGCTTGTCCCTCCCGCATCGGTTGCTATCCATCTTTGTATCGGATCAGTTTATTCTTGGAGCGCTTTTAATGATGCTTTAGAGAGAGTCGTCGGAGTGGCGGCTCCATCGGCTGTTGATTGGTCATTAGGTAGTACCCAATTTACCTATACTTTGGCTATAGTTTTTCTAGGTTTATCCGCTGCTATTGCCGGACATTGGTTAGAAAAAGTTGGACCTAGAATGGTTGGTTTTGTCGCCGCCTGTTGTTGGGGCGGAGGTTTTATTATTGGTGGATTGGGAATCCTTGAACACAATATTTACCTGTTGTATTTGGGTTATGGGGTGCTTGGAGGTTGCGGATTAGGATTAGGCTATGTATCCCCAGTTGCGACTTTAGTGCGATGGTTCCCGGATCGTCGAGGAATGGCTACCGGTATGGCTATTATGGGTTTTGGCGGTGGTGCTATGATCGGGTTTCCTTTGAAAACTTACTTGATAGAGAAATTTTATGTAAAACCGGACTATGTTGGTGCAGAAAATGCAGTGGATGCTATTACCAATGCAGCAGGGGAGAGAGTGGTGGAAATTGCCGGCTCTCTTCAACAGGTTGTTTTAGTGGGTGCGAATGAAGTTCAAAAAATGATCGTCCCCGGAGAACCGGGATTTTATTTGGTTGGTACTGGGAGTTCTGGTTTAGCTGAGACATTTTTTACTCTTGGAGTAATTTATTTCGTGATTATGTCGATCGCGGCCTTTTCCTATCGTATTCCTGCCGAAGGCTGGAAGCCCGAAGGTTGGGAGCCACCTACCGAGGAAGAACAAAAGAAAAAAATGATTACTACTCAGCATGTGCATATTAATCAAGCGCTAAAGACTCCACAGTTTTATCTTTTGTGGATTGTTCTTTGCTTTAATGTGTCTGCAGGCATCGGCGTTCTTGGGGCAGCGAAAACTTTGATTAGGGACGTGTTCGATGTGTCTGCAGCATTTGCTGTGACCTACGGAACCATGATCAGTGTTTTCAATATGGTAGGTCGTTTTTTCTGGGCCAGCATGTCGGATTACCTGGGAAGAAAAAATACCTACTACACCTTCTTTATTTTAGGTATCCTGCTTTACGGATCTATACCGATTATTGCTGAACAGTGGGCGGTTAACCCGGCTACTACTTGGCTGGTTCTTTTCTACGCTGCAACTATGATTATTTTCACAATGTACGGGGGAGGTTTTGCGACAATACCGGCTTATTTGGCAGATATNTTTGGCACAAAGTATGTTGGAGGTATTCACGGACGACTCTTGACCGCATGGAGCGCTGCCGGAGTTATTGGGCCAATGGCTCTTAATGTTCTTCGTGAAAAGACCCGATTAGCTTCCATAGGGGATCTATCAGGAAAAGTAAGTGATGAATCTTTCTTTGAAAAATTTGGCGCTGGAAAGGATCAGCTAGAAATGTTGGTGGAAGCGAAGACCGTAACNCTTGGTAAACTAATGGATATAGCCCCAGCAGGGACAATCGATCCTTCTGTATATCTTTACAATTCCACCATGTATATGATGGTTGCTCTTTTAGCGATAGCATTGGTAAGNAATTTTCTTATTCGGCCCGTCCATTCACGACATCATATGTCTGGGTGAATGTAACGCAATTATTCCCAATTGCTGTTCTTCTGCACGAATCTGAGTTTTAGCTGATATTTTTGAAGGGAAAAACGCGATTTCTTAACAAAAATATTGTCAGATAAAAAAAGGTTTATATAATGCGTGCCCGTTAGTAGAGAGTTAATGAGGATGTTGATAAAAAGATGCCAAAGAAGAAAAACATAAAGAAAAANAAGAAAATCGTCAAAAAAATATCACCAAAGAGTGNCTTTGCGAAGAGACGATCTTTGTCTAAAAAACCATTAGTGAAAAGAAAAGCACTATCTAAGAAACCTGTTCGTCGTGGCNCAAAGAAGGTCAATAAGGCTACTNTAAGGAAGAAGACGTCGGTAATTAAGGGTTCAAAAAGAAGACTCAGACTTCAAAAAGATTACAAACCGACTAAAAGCGAAGCGTTTATGAATCCTATGCAAGTAGAGTATTTTCGACAGAAACTCCATAAGTGGAGAAAGGCTGTTCTTCAAGAATCAAGCGAAACGTTGAAACATTTAAAGGAAGAAACCTCTGGTATAGCCGATCCTTCCGATCGAGCTACCATTGAGACGGAACATGCGCTGGAGTTAAGGACTAGAGATCGCCAGAGAAAACTTCTGTTGAAAATAGATCAAGCTTTAGAACGGATTGATAGTGGAATATATGGTTTTTGTGAGGTTANGGGTNCNCCTATTAGCCTTTNTAGGCTAGAGGCAAGACCTATCGCAACGATGAGTATTGAGGCGCAGGAGCTTCATGAAAAGAAAGAAAAGGTACAAAATAACGATTAGAAAATTTTTTTCTTGCAAAGCAGAACAAAAGGTGTACAAATAGTTAGTTGAAAATTAGTTATGTATATGAAATATAGAAGGAAGGTTAACTATGGGAACAAAAAATATTCGTTTAGTGAGTAAAGAAAAAGACGGCATAGAAAGAGAAAAAGCGCTAAAAANTGCGNTCAGCGAGATTGAGCAGAATTATGGAAAAGGTTCTGTCATGAAGCTGGGTCAAAGAGAACATGTAGANATTGATACAATTCCCACCGGATCNTTGGGATTAGATATTGGATTAGGTATTGGGGGNCTTCCTAAAGGAAGAATCATCGAAATTTATGGACCCGAGAGTTCAGGAAAAACCACGATGGCATTACAAGTTCTTGCTGAATCCCAAAAAGCTGGAGGCACGTGNGCGTTTATCGATGCGGAACACGCNCTTGATCCTTCATATGCAANAAAAATTGGTCTTAATATAGATGAGTTATTGATATCCCAGCCAGATNCNGGTGAACAGGCTCTTGAAATAGCNGATACTTTGGTNCATTCAGGCGCAGTTGATGTTTTGGTANTTGATAGTGTGGCTGCTTTGGTTCCAANGGCAGAGCTAGAAGGCGAAATGGGTGATTCTCATATGGGNTTACAGGCAAGATTGATGAGTCAGGCGCTTCGTAANCTTACTGGATCTGTATCAAAATCAAANTGCATGGTTATCTTTATTAACCAGATACGTTACAAGATAGGCGTTATGTTCGGTAGCCCCGAAACTACTANTGGTGGTAANGCTTTAAAATTTTATTCATCTGTTCGGCTTGATATTCGTCGCATAGGTGCCATAAAAGAACAGGANNAGATCATTGGAAATCAAACACGTGTTAAGATTGTTAAAAATAAATTAGCGCCTCCTTTTCGCATTGTTGAATTTGATATTATGTACGGCAAAGGTATTTCAAAAAGCGGGGAGCTAATTGATATTGGCACTCAGGCTAAGATTATTGAGAAATCGGGATCATGGTATTCTTATGATGGTGTTAAGATAGGACAAGGTCGTGAGACTGCAAAACTGTTTCTTGATAATAATCCTGAAATATCCAAGAAGGTTGAAAAAGCAATCAGAAATGATGCAAAGCTTGAAGGGATTGATGTAGTTGGTAGAGAAAAAGAAGAACAAAAGACAGCTGAAAAAGAAGATTCACCTTCATCAGAGATTCTTATAGAAGAAAAGAAATAAACCTCTTGTTTATTTTTTTGGCGCGCAGCAAAGTAATGCTGCGCGTTTTTTTCTTCATGCACTAGTCTAAAAAGNGAATCAAGTCTATACTTCATCAAGTATGTATACCAGCAACCAAATAAGGGAAACCTTTCTTGAGTATTTTTCGAAGAGNGATCATCAGATCCTCCCCTCGGGACCACTGGTCCCTAAAAATGACCCGACNCTTTTATTTACGAATGCGGGGATGGTACAATTTAAAAATATTTTTACGGGCAAGGAAAAAATTGCATCCAAGAGAGTTGCTACGAGTCAGAAATGCATCCGCGCTGGCGGGAAACACAACGACTTAGAGAATGTTGGGCATACCTCTAGGCATCATACATTTTTTGAAATGTTGGGTAACTTTTCTTTCGGTGACTACTTTAAGGAAGATGCGATTGAATTATCATGGAACCTGATTTCCAAGATTTTTGCANTATCGAAGGAAAAATTACTGGTGACGGTTTATGCTGAGGATTCAGAATCATTTGATCTTTGGAAAAAAATCTCAGGACTTCATGATAAGAGAATCATAAAAATAGCCGATGATAATAATTTTTGGTCAATGGGAGATATTGGCCCATGTGGCCCATGTTCGGAAATTTTTTATGATCACGGTCGTCCACTTAAAGGTAATCCGCCTGGTAGCGGAAAGCAGGAGGGAGATCGGTTTGTAGAGATATGGAACCTTGTATTTATGCAATATGAATTATTAGATGACGGAAACAGGATTAATTTACCTAACCCTTCCATTGATACTGGGATGGGGCTCGAAAGAATCGCGGCGGTTTTACAAGGTGTTCATGATAATTATATGACCGATTCTTTTAAAAAAATTATTCTCTCTTCATCTGCGATTAGNGGTATTGAGGTGAATCAAAAAAACCTTGTTTCCTTTAAAATCATCGCTGATCATTTGCGTTCCTCTTCTTTTTTGATGGCCGATGGAGTNTTGCCATCCAACGAAGGCAGAGGTTACGTTCTCCGCAGGATAATGAGAAGAGCAATGCGGCATATTCATAAACTTGAATGTAAAAAAATTATTTTACATCAACTCGTGCCAATATTAATTGGCGAAATGGGAACTATTTATCCTGAATTGGTGCGGGCTGAATCTTTAGCGAAGGAAACTCTTCGCTCCGAAGAGGAAAAATTTAATGAAACCCTTGATAAGGGCATGAAGATTCTGAAGAAANANCTCGATGCTTTGAAAAAGGGAGATAGCTTGGATGGTGAGATAGCCTTTAAACTTTATGATACATATGGTTTTCCTCTCGATTTAACGCAAGATATTCTTAAAGAAAAAGGAATAAAGGTTGACGAAAAAGCTTTTAATCGGGCCATGGATACACAAAAGGAAAGAGCAAGATCAAGCTGGTCTGGATCTGGAGAAGAAATCTTGGATGATATATGGCCTAAAATAAGAGATGAAGTTGGGGCCGTAAAGTTTACTGGATACGAAAAGGATTCTGGATCAGGCAAATTGAAAATGATTCTAATTGATGGCAAGAAAGTAGACAAAGCNGCTTCAGGGGATGAGGCTTTATTGATTGTTGATCAGACTCCATTTTATGGTGAATCGGGAGGACAAGTTGGAGATACCGGAACCATCTATAANGTCATCGATCGAAAGAAGGTCGCCAAAATCAATGTGCATGATACCCAGATACATTTAAAAGATTTAATTGTCCATCATGTCACAATTCAGGAAGGCTCAATTGCGAAAAATGATACCNTGAAAATGGAAATTGATAAATCGAGACGAAATTATCTGCGAGCAAATCATTCCGCTACCCACTTACTACATCGCGCTCTTANGAGCAGGCTTGGTGAGCATGTNACACAAAAAGGATCGCTTGTTGCTCCNGAAAGATTACGTTTTGATTTTAGTCATNCNAGATCGNTTACAAAAAAGGAGCTTCAGCATATTGAGACCGATGTGAATCACTACATCGATCTTGATACAGAAGTAAAGGTTAATTTTATGGATCAAAAACAAGCCATCGAAGGAGGGGCGATGGCCTTATTTGGCGAAAAATATGATGATCGGGTTAGAGTGATTACTATGGGTGAGTCGAATCAAGAAGATCTTGCGACTTCTGTAGAACTTTGTGGTGGTACACATGTTAGCCAAACTGGAGAAGTGGGAGGTTTTAAAATCACTAGCGAGTCTTCCGTTGCCTCTGGAGTTAGAAGAATTGAGGCGCTTACAGGTTCGTTTGTAAAAGCATATGTTCGTGAATTAGAGATTAGTAAAAAACATGCTCTCAAAGATCAGTTAGCGAAAGAAAAAACAGAGAGAGAGAAAGCATTACAAACTAAGAAGAAGTTAGATGATATTTTGGCCTTTGATGACTCAGATATTCAATCTATTTCAGGTACTAATTTCTTAGCAAAGATTATACAAGACGTGCCTCCAAGGGAGTTAAAATTTTTAGTCGACCGCCTGAAGACTAAGATTGAGTCAGGTATAGTGGTTGTATTATCCGTTGATGATTCAAAAGTTTCTATCGTTGTTGGAGTCACCGAGGATTGTACAAAGAAATATGACGCTGTAGAAATCGTTGGAATTGGGGCAAAGATCTTGGGTGGTAGCAAAGGTGGAGGCCGAAAAGACTTAGCTCAATCAGGCGGCACAAATACCAAGTCTACTGGGGCGGCTATTCAGGCAATAGAAAAATTTTTACAATCATCCTAACTTTTTTTAACTTATAATCTCTTTTCTAATTCTTTTTTTGTTGAGTTGAGAAATTCTTCTGTTGTAACCCATTTTTGCTTTGGCCCCACAAGCAGAGCAAGATCCTTTGTCATGATTCCACGTTCGATTGTAGTTATGCATGCTTCTTCTAGGCATGTTGAGAATTTCTGTAACTTTACTATTTTATCAAATTTTCCCCTATAACTTATTGCTTTAGTCCAAGCGAAAATAGAAGCAACCGGATTGGTCGATGTCTTCTTATTTTTTTTGTGCTGCATGAAATGAGATCTTATGGTGCCGTGCGCAGCCTCGCTCTCAACAATTTTTCCATTTGGTGACAATAAAATAGAGCTCATCATTCCTAGAGATCCATAGCCTTGTGCTAAAAAATCGGATTGTACATCACCATCATAATTTTTACACGCCCAAATAAAACCACCATTCGACCGCAATGTTGCAGCTACCATATCGTCGGTTAATTTATGTTCGTAGCTAATTTTTAATTTCTTAAATTTTTTCAGGAATTCTTTTTTATACATTTTGTCAAAAATATCTCTAAATCGTCCATCATATTTTTTTAATATTGTTTGTTTCGTTGATAAAAAAAGGGGCCATTTTCGTTCTACAGCAAAATTAAAACAAGATCTTGCAAAAGAGCGTATCGATTTGTCTATATTAAACATTCCTAACCCAACTCCGGCCGATTGGAATTCATGAATATTTTGTTGGATCTTTTTCTTCTTTGTTTTTGGTTGAAAGATGATCATGAGTTTCCCAGGTCCGGGAATGGTAATTTCCCCAGCTTTGTATTGGTCGCCGAATGCATGTCTTCCAATTATTATCGGTTTGGTCCAACTAGGTATTTTTTTAGGTATATTTTTACAGAGTATTGGTTCCCTAAAAACGGTACCGTCAATGATATTGCGGATAGTTCCATTTGGCGATGGTAAAACGCTTTTGAGCCTATATTCCTTAACCCTTGTATCATCTATCGTAATGGTGGCGCATTTTACGCCTACTCGATATTTTTTTATTGCTTTAGCAGCCTTGAGAGTAACTGAGTCTTTCGTTTTATCACGGTTTTTAACTCCCAGATCAAAATACACTGTTTTTAGATCTACATAGGGTTTTATAAGGATATTCTTTACCCATTCCCATATTATTTGAGCCATTTCATCGCCGCCCATTTCAATAATGGGATTTTTCATCTTAATGTTTTTTGTCATTAGCGTAATTTTAAAAGATTCCGAATTTTTCTAAAAGTAATTTTGGATTTTTAACCGCAGTATACAATGTTTTCGTGGAAGATTTAGAATATTTTTTCTTTATAAGGTGACTGTGGGTAGTTAGAAATGGTTCCCAGAAATTTTTGCTGTTTAACAACACAACCGGTTTGTTCAGCAGCCCAAGAGTTTTCCAAGTGAGGACTTCTAACAACTCGTCCATTGTTCCTATCCCTCCAGGAAGGATCAGGAATCCATCTGACGATTCTATCATTTTTTCTTTTCTTTCTTGTAAGCTTTTAACCAGGATGAGTTTAGTTAAACGAGGATGGGCTAATTCTAATTTTTCTAGAAATCTTGGCATGATTCCGACTATCTCACCTTTTGCTTCTAAGACTGAATCGGCTAGATCCCCACATAAGCCGCATCTTCCGCCACCAAATATGACTTTGATCTTTTTTTTAGCAAACAATGTGCCTATTTTTTTAGTTATTCCCCTATGTTCTGAGCCTATATTTTTACTGGAACCGCAGAATACACATATGGATTTGATTTTTTTCATTTTTTATTTTCCCAAATGTTATAGTGCCCTCCGGTAGTTTTTTCTACCCTTAATAAGCAGCAAATGTTTTTTTCTTCTTGCTGAAGTTGATATTGTGTATGAAACATAATGCTTAAAAAATATATTCCTATACATAGTGAAGGATGGGGAATGATATTGCTATTCTCCTGTGTCACTATTTTTCTTGGTATCTTTTCCGATACTCTTGCTCTTATAGGGGCCGTTGTAACGGTTTGGTGTATATATTTTTTTCGTGATCCAAAACGCACACCACCGCAAAATGACGGTTTTTTGATTAGTCCTGCAGATGGAAAAATTCTACCCATTCGAAAAATGATTCCCCCTCCAGAGCTTGGTTTGAGTAAGAAACGATATTTTCGTGTCAGTATTTTTATGAATATCTTTGACGTGCATGTGAATCGCATTCCTTGCGATGGGGTGGTGTCAAAGCTTTATTATCATCCAGGCAAGTTCTTCAATGCATCTTTCGATAAGGCTAGCGTTCATAATGAAAGAATGGCGATTAAAATTACAATGCGATCGGTCCAATCAATAGGTGTTGTTCAGATTGCAGGCTTAATTGCCAGGAGAATTTGTTGTGATTTAAAAGAGAAAAAGCACGTCCGATCTGGAGATCGTTTTGGGATTATTAAATTTGGCAGTAGAGTAGATTTATATTTTTCTGATCAATTCAAATTGACTATTGTTGAAGGACAGAAGGTTTTAGCTGGAAAAACGATAATTGCAAGGTTATAAATACTAGTTATTTTGTGAAATAAGATATTTAAAAATGTTTGTAAAAAATAAAATTAAATCACAGACTGTAAGCAAGCTGATCCCCAATATTGTGACCTTGATGGCTCTTTGTGCTGGGCTGTCTTCAATTAAGTTTTGTTTTTCTGGTAAGTGGGAATGGGCCGTTGCGGCAATTGTTTTGGCGGCATTATTCGATGCTTTGGACGGAAGGGTTGCTCGATTTCTTGATGGGAGCACACAGTTTGGTATCGAGTTAGATTCTTTATCAGATTTTATAAGTTTTGGAGTTGCTCCCGCGATTCTTGTATATCTTTGGTCATTATCATCTTTTCCAAAACTTGGCTGGTCTGTTGCAATGCTTTATGCTGTTTGTCTATCCCTAAGACTTGCACGATTTAATGCTATGGCTGATAAAGATTTGCCTAAGTGGCAGAGTAGTTATTTTCGTGGTATTGCTGCCCCTACGGCAGCGGGGTTAGTTCTTTTGCCTTTAATGTTTTCATTCTACTTTGGTTACGATTTTAATACACCTGCTATTAACATAGGAACTTTACTTATTGCGTCAATGCTAATGGTTAGCACAATCCCAACGTATTCCTTTAAAAGAATTAAAATTGCTCAGAAATTCGTGCTACCCATTTTTATTCTAATTGCTGTTTTCTTCACCTTGCTAGTAACCCAATTTTGGCTGGCTATGATTTCAATTATCTCGCTGTATTGTTTGACGATACCATTTAGCATGTTTTCTTATCGTAAAATGGCTAGTGACCGCGCGATTCCTAATCAAGCGGAAGAGGCCGTGAATGTGGTTTCATTACGCGAGGGATCGAAGAAAAATAAGTAGTTTGTTTTTAGGATTCGGATCTAAGCTTTTCCATGTTGGCGGCATAGTCTCCACCGTTAAATATTGAAGAGCCAGCCACCAATACATTGGCACCAGCCTCTATTACTTGAGAGCAGTTATCTTTATTTATACCTCCATCAACTTCTAGCTCTATTGCTTTTGAGGCGATCATTTTTTTTACCTTTTTTATTTTTTCTAACTGAGAAGAGATAAATTTTTGTCCGCCAAATCCTGGGTGTACAGTCATAATGAGAACCAAGTCTATTTCATCTATAAATTGACTCAATGCTTCTGGACTTGTATCTGGGTTGATTGAAAGACCAACTTTTTTTTTATTTGCTTTGATTGCCTTTATAGCACCGAATGTATCATCACTAGATTCAACATGGACGGTTATAATGTCACTTCCGGCATCCGCAAAGGCCTTGATATAAGGTGTGACCGGATCAATCATTAGATGAGTGTCGAATTTTTTTTTCGTATGTTTTCGAAGAGAACTAATTACGGGCGGGCCAATGGTAAGATTTGGTACAAAATGGCCATCCATTACGTCGATATGTATATAATCACAACCGCCACGATCAATCGCACGGATTTCTTCTCCTAGTTTTGAAAAATCTGCTGATAGTATTGAGGGGGCTATTTTTATTTTATTAAGCAATATTCTTAAGCCGCCAGGTAATAATCTTTTGTCGAATCATATTGTCCATTTGTTGCAAAACTATTCATTTTTGCGCGATGCAATAAAGTGTCCTGAGCCTTTCCTATGTTATTATTCTTTCCGGCCCAGGCCTGCAAAGCGGGTTGTTGTAGCGCGCGCCCGTAAGAAAAACTTAAATTCCAAGGTAAGTTACCGATTGTATTCATGGCGTTTAAGTGAACCGTAGCAACTTCATCCTCTTGCCCACCAGAGAGAAATACTATCCCTGTGACAGTGCGAGGAACCGATGACTTTAAGCATTTTATGGTTTTTGTTGCCACCTCTTCAGTACCTGCTTGTTTCTTGCAATCTTTTCCAGATATAACCATATTCGGTTTTAGCAGCGTACCTTCTAGAAATATTCCATGTAAATGAAGTTCTGCATAGAGTAATGACAGCGTTTTGTGTGTAACCTCAAAACACTTATCGATTGTGTGACTCCCATCCATGAGCACTTCGGGCTCAACAATAGGAACCAAGCCACATTCTTGGCAAAGAGCAGCATACCTGGCTAGCGCATGAACGTTAGTTTTTAAACAATAGTCGGTTGGGATTCCGTTACCTATAGATATTACAGATCTCCATTTTGCAAAACCAGCTCCGATCGCTTTATATTCGATTAATCTTTCACGAAGGCCATCAAGTCCTTCAGTAATTTTTTCTTTTTTGCTTCCAGCTAAGTCTTTGGCGCCCGTATCCACCTTTATTCCAGGTATGATATTTTGATTGCGAATTATTTTCACTATAGGAGTGTTGTCTGCACAACGTTGGCGTATGGTCTCATCATATAAAATTACACCGCTAATAAATTTTCCAAGACCTGGGGTTCGCAGGAGTGTCTCACGATAGTCTCTTCTTGTTTTTTCTGTTGATTTTAAAGAAATTTGCTCAAATCTTTTTCCAATAGTTCCAGTACTTTCATCTGCGGCTAAAATGCCNCTAGGTTGTGCAGATAAAGTTTGAGCAATTTTTTTTAACCTTTTCTTATCCATTTTTTTCTTACTTAATTTATATCATTTTTTTGTTAATTCGAAGTGCTTTTATGCCAGGGAGTTCCTTTCCTTCTAGCCATTCTAAGAATGCTCCACCGGCAAGAGAAGTGTAAGTAAAGCTTTTTGCAACACCAGCCTTAATGATTGCAGAAATGGTGTCCCCACCACCAGCAATACTTTCCATTTTATTTTCTTTTGTTAATTTCGCAACTTTCTTTGCTAGTGAATATGTTCCTTTATTAAAGGGTTCAATTTCGAATATTCCCAGCGGTCCATTCCACAATATAGTTTTGCTGTTTTTAATTTTTTCGGCAAATATCTNAATAGTTTTTGGGCCAATGTCCGCTATGATGTGTTGATCCGGAATGTTATTAAGATGCGCTTGNTTAACNAGCCCNNTCTTGGTTATCGTTGTTGTTACGATAAANTCNATAGGTAATAAAATTTCGCAATTATTNTTTTTTGCTGTGTTATTAATCANNCTGGTAATTTTTTCTGTATTTTTTTCATAAAGAGATTTTCCAATTCTGATGCCCTGATTAAATATAAAGGTATTAGCCATACCACCACCTATGATTAGATAATCTAGTTTCTTTGTTAACCCCTTAATCACCTCTATCTTGGTAGATATTTTTGATCCTCCAATGATTCCCAGAGATGGTTTTTTGGGTTTTTTGAGTATTTTATCTAGATGGTGTAATTCTCTTTTTAGTGATAAACCCGCAAATGCAGGTAAGTGCTTGGTAATGCCAACTACTGAAGCATGCTGTCGATGCGAAACAGAAAACGCGTCGTTAACATAAATGTCACCGTTTTTTGATAATAATCTTGCAAAAGTTTGATCATTTTTCTCTTCACCATCGTGAAAACGTAAATTTTCAAGAAGAATAATTTCGTTTGGTTGAGATCTTTGTATAGTCTGGGATACCGCTGTACCTATACAATCTTTACAGAAAATAATTTTTGCGAATGATAAATGCTTGCTCAACTCAGGAATTATAGATGATAAAGATAGATTATTTTTTGTTCCTTGTTTGGGTCTCCCAAGATGTGAAAGGATAATGATTTTTGCTTTCTTTTGGAAAAGTCTTTTTATTGTTGGGACTATTGCTTCTATTCGTGATTCATCTTCTACTTGTTCTCCACATTTCGGTATGTTCAGATCAACTCTAACAAGCACCCTCTTTCTTCTCAGATCGGTTTTTACAAGACTTAATAAATCCTTCATTCTAATTTATCTGATTTTTTTCTTAATTTTTTGGACAATTCGCTCTGCGGTGATACCAAAATGTTTATACAAATCTTCTGCTGGAGCAGATGCGCCAAAACTATTCATTGATATTATTATTCCATTCCTTCCGACATATTTTTCCCAACCAAATGGTGATGCAGCTTCAATAGATACACACAAACTATTTTTCCCAAGTATCTTTTCTCTATAGCTTTCTTGCTGTTCATCAAATAATTCCCAGCAGGGGAGAGATATAACGTTTGTGGTAATTTTTGTCTTTTCTAGCTTTTCTCTAGTTTTTAAAGCGATGCTAACTTCAGATCCAGTTGCCAGAATCACAACTTTTGGATTTTTATGTTTGCCTGCGATAACATAGCCTCCTTTAGAACATAAGTTTTTATTAATAAGATCTGTTCTTACAATAGGTAAATTTTGTCTGGAAAGAGATAGTAGGGAAGGCCCATTCCTTCTTTTGATTGCTAGATTCCAGCATTCTATAGTTTCCATAACATCGGCGGGCCTAAATACGAATAAATTTGGTATTGCTCGTAATCCAGGCAGTTGTTCTATGGGTTGATGTGTCGGACCATCTTCTCCTAATCCGATCGAATCATGAGTCATTACGTATATGACTTGCTGTGACATTAATGCTGCTAGTCTAATAGAATTTCTGCAATAATCTGTGAATATTAGAAATGTTCCTCCATAGGGGATAAAACCTTTGTGTAGGGCAATTCCATTCATTGTTGCTGCCATAGCATGTTCGCGGACACCATAGTAAATATATTTTCCTGTAAATTGTCCGGGCTTTATTGATTTTAGCTGACTTGTTTTGGTTAAATTAGATCCGGTTAAATCTGCAGATCCCCCGAGTAGAGAAGGTATATTCTTTGTAAGATTCTCCAAAACTTTTTGGGAAGATTTTCTAGTTGCCCAATCAGTCGCCTCATGCTGGAAACTTTTTTTCAGATCATTAAGTTCTTTTTCCCAATTCTTGGGGAGATTGCCGTTGATTTGTCGTAAAAATTCGTTAGCGTGTTTTGATTTCTTTAAATTACTCTCCCATTGCTTTCTTGTACGATAGTTTCTCATTCCTATCTTTCTCCATATCTTTAGAATTTTTGAGGGAATTTCAAACGGTTCATGTTTCCAATTAAGCTGTCTTCTTGTAGCACTGACCTCATCTTGTCCTAGCGGAGCCCCATGTGTTGCTTCTGTTCCTTGTTTATTTGGAGATCCATATCCGATGATCGTCTTGCATGCTATTAAACTAGGTTTTTGTGATGTTTGAGCTTTTTTCAGCGATCTTTCTATTTGGTCAGGTCTGTGACCATCTATTTTTTCTGCATTCCACCCGCTTGCTTGAAAACGAGCGATTTGATTATCCGAAGTGGCTAAACTTGTGGGCCCATCAATTGATATTTGGTTGTCATCAAACAAGATTATCAGTTTTTTTAATTTTAAATGTCCTGCAAGAGAAATTGATTCTTGGCTAATACCTTCCATCAGGCAGCCATCTCCGGCAATTACGTAAGTGCAATGATTTACTATATTTTTTTTGTATTTATTAGCCAGAAGCCTTTCAGCAATAGCCATGCCTACGGCATTTCCTATCCCTTGACCTAACGGGCCTGTGGTTGTTTCTACACAAGAGGCTAGCCCATATTCAGGATGACCGGCAGTTTTACTACCAAGCTGACGAAACCTTTTTATCTGGTTAATGGTTATGTCCTTATATCCCGTCAAGTATGCAAGTGAATAAAGCAGCATAGATCCATGACCAGCTGATAAAATCAGTCGATCTCTATCAGGCCAATTTGGAGCAGACGCATCAAACTTTAAAAATTTTTTAAATAAAACCACCGCTACATCGGCCATACCCATTGGCATTCCAGGATGACCTGATTTAGCTTTTTCTACGGCATCTGCGGATAAGAAGCGAATAGCATTTGCGAGTTCTATATGGTTTTTATCTTTTTTCTGCATTCAGAAGGATATCAACACCTTAAGGTCAACTTTCTGACCCTAATTTCTTAGAGTATTATTCTCTACCACTCATTCCTAATTTCCCGCAGTTTCAAGAAAATTTCCTTTTTATCAGGATCTTTTCTCATTTCGGGAAAGTTTTCTTTTAACTTTTCTATAATAACAGGATTATTCAGTCTGAAGAAAGTATTGATTTCTTTTTCAAGCCCTATATTTGTCACAAGAGGTTTATTGAGATCTTGATTCGCAACTCTACCAAGCAATTCTTTTGCTTTCTTGTTTTCTGGTTCACGGTTTAATGTAAACATCAAATTATTTTCTATATAATCATGGCCAGGATAAATCAACGTGTTGTTTGAAAGCTTTGCAAGTTGTTTTGTGAAAGTAAGGTAAAGTTCTTCTGGATGACCACCGTGATGACAATTACCAGCCCCTGCATTGAATAATGTATCACCTGAAAATATGCTAGGTTGATCCGTTTTTGATAAAAGACAAACATGAGACATGGTGTGCCCAGGCGTATCAAGGGAAAGCAATTCAACGGTTTTTCCGATCCGAACCACATCACCACTTTTGAGGCCAATATCCATACCAGGAATATTAGATTTCTCGTGAGCCAAGAGCTTGGCTTTTGTTGCGGAAATCATTGCTTGGTTGCCGCCCGTGTGGTCCCCGTGTTCATGGGTATTGAGAATTTGCGTAATATCCCAACCTTTCTTTTTAGCTTTTGAAAGACACTTTTCATAATCCAAGGGATCAATTGCAAGCGCTTCTCCAGTATCAGGGCAGGCCAGTAAATAGTTAAAATTTCTTAAAGAATTCCCAGTCCAGATTTGTTCTACAATCATATTTATATATAAGTAATTACATTAAATATTTTATATAAGCAATTGATATATAATATATTAATTATATTCATAAATAAGCGAAGTTGCCGGATAATTGATCTTGGTTTTAGCCAGATCTAAATTGTTTAGTTTCTTTTTAACCATTCCGTTGAGGAAGATTTTTTCGCAGAGCAAAGAAGCCAACATCACAAAAATGTGCAATTCAGTTCTTGATCAACACCAGGTTTGGCCAATTAGCTTCCATCAAATCATCCCAGATTTTAATGGTTTTGTTTAACGATCTAACTAAGCTTTTTTTAGATTAACAGCTGATTGTTTACCTTTTTCGGTGGCAAGTTCAAATGTTACGGAATCACCTTCGTTGAGCTCAGTTATGCCTGCTTTTTCTAAAGCACTTACGTGAACAAAGGCATCCTTTCCACCATCATCGGGGGCGATAAAGCCGTAACCTTTTCTTGGATTGAACCACTTAACTTTACCAGTAGCCATATTTTTCTCTCTCCATTTTAGTCTTATAATTAGCGAATCAGCTTGCGGACGTCATTAACCATATTAGAGTCTCAAACCCAGCAGCAAATTCANATTATCTCTTCTCTACAGTAGTGTTAGCAATTTTGCAAGCCTCAATTTTGGCTATTAACAAAGATTGACATATTGGTGCCGGCTGAGAGATTCGAACTCCCGACCTACTGATTACAAATCAGCCGCTCTACCAACTGAGCTAAGCCGGCGCCTAACTACGGTAATCTATCTACAACAATAAAATATATCCTGCAAATTCAAAAGAAGTTTTTCAGTTCATAATAAATAGCTGTTTTTTATTCCCTCAATAATCATGGGGACAATGGCGATATAGCATATTGTTATAATACCTATCCATATCATTCTTGGATATCGTTCTAAGAAGTTTGCGATAAATTTTGAGGCAACTATCATTAGGGCAACTGATAAAGCAAGTCCAAAGATCATAATCCATAAATAGTTGTGAGCAGCACCTGCTACGGCAATGACATTATCAAAAGACATTGCAAGATCAGCGAGAATCAATTGAATAATTGCCGTCCTAACGCTTTTTGGTTTTGAGGAAATGAGTTTTTCCTTTAGAGGACTCGATCCAAAGTCATGTCTTGCTAACCCCCAGGCAATCCAGAGGAGAAAAATTCCTCCTACTATTAATAATTCCGGAATTTGCATCAATTTGAANGCAAAAAGGGCAAATATGATTCTAAATATCACTGCCCCCATTATTCCGTAGAAAATCGTTTTGTTTNGAAATTCCTTTGGCATACTTTTAGCAATCATGCCTACTAGCATTGCATTATCGCCAGCAAGAGCCAGGTCGGCTAATATAATTGATATTAGAGCAGCCTGCGGAGTATCAAAACTATCCAAAATCTTTACCTTTTACCTCGTGTAAAAATATTCCAGTTGCTACGGATACATTTAAACTTCCAATCTTTTTTTCCAAAGGAATATTTATAAGTACATCGCAATTTTTTTGCGTGAGATTTCTTAATCCCTTTCCTTCAGATCCCGCAACTAATACTAGTCGGTTAGGTATATTGAAATCTGCAATTCTTTTTCCTTTGTCTNCACTCATTCCAATACACCAAAAGTCTAGATCTTTTAATTGTCTCAGCGTATTTGCTAGGTTAACTACCGAAAAAAGGTGCAAAAGCTCAATCCCTCCCGCCGCAGCTTTAATTAATTCTGGGCTGTTTTTTGGTGAATGATCCTTGGTTTGAATGATAGCATCAACACCAAATGCTGCGGATGTTCGGATAATAGCACCAACGTTCCTAGGATCTAATACATGATCNAGCGCTACAATTATCACTTTTTTTTTGTTTACAATGCTTGCAATAAATTTCTTGAAATTGATTTCTTTACTTTTTTTTGTTTTAAGAGCTATTCCTTGGTGTACAGTTCCGGGAGCAAAAATTTCGTTAAATCTTTTTTTTGAGACCATTCTAATTNCAGGCTGGGAACGTAGTTTTTTTTCATTTAGAGTTCTATTCATTCGTTTTTCTATTCTATTCTTCGTTTCAGCAGTGATTAATAATTCTTCTGCAACTCGCGAAGGATTGGATAGGCTAGCTAAAACGGCATGAACTCCGTAGATCCATTCAGATTTNAAATAACTCATAATTATTCATAATTTTTGAAAACAATTAACGCAAGNAATATTACCTAATTATCTGATAAGATGATTATATTACCGATTTGNCTTGATTTGAAGGCTAACGCTATTTATTTTGTTTTTGAGTTGACATTGGCAAAGGAAACGCTGATATTCGCATTTCTTTAATGCCATTAACCCTATAAGCCGCGGAGGGGTGGCCGAGTGGTTAAAGGCAGCAGACTGTAAATCTGCCGACGTACGTCTACGTAGGTTCGAATCCTACCCCCTCCACCACAAACTAGGTGTAGACNAAAGTCGATGGTAGGCGGGTGTAGCTTAATGGTAAAGCTNCAGCCTTCCAAGCTGGTGACGTGGGTTCGATTCCCATCACCCGCTCCATAATTCTATTGATTTAGAATTGCAAATTTAATATTTAAAACCTATGTGTTTTATAGTATGGCTTAAAGTAGAGGAAATTAGATTATATGGCTGATACAAAATTTGAAAGAACCAAACCCCATTGCAACATTGGCACAATAGGCCACGTTGATCATGGGAAGACGACNTTAACNGCTGCGATTACCAAAATTTTGGCAGAGNCAGGCGGAGCCGANGCNGTNGNTTATGANCAGATTGATAAGACTCCTGAGGAAAANGAGCGAGGAATTACTATCGCAACTTCCCATGTTGAGTANGAAACNGAGAAACGCCACTATGCNCATGTTGATTGTCCCGGNCATGCTGATTANGTTAAAAACATGATCACTGGTGCGGCGCAAATGGACGGAGCCGTTCTCGTTGTTTCTGCGGCCGATGGCCCAATGCCCCAGACTAGAGAACACATTCTTTTGGCAAGACAAGTGGGTGTGCCTGCTGTAGTCGTTTATCTTAATAAAGTGGATCAAGTTGATGACCAGGAGTTGATCGATTTAGTTGAAGTTGAGATCCGAGATCTTTTGAAAAAGTATGAATTTCCTGGCGATAAGATACCAATTATTAAAGGATCAGCGCTTGCTGCTTTAGAGGGAAAAGATGAAGCAACAGGTAAAAATTCAATCACGGAGTTAATGAAAGCTATTGATGACACTATTCCGCAGCCGAATCGTCCTAAAGATAAGCCATTTTTAATGCCAATAGAAGATGTGTTTTCTATTTCTGGACGCGGTACTGTTGTTACTGGTCGTGTAGAGCAGGGCGTTGTAAAGNTAAATGAAGAAGTTGAGATTGTTGGCGTTAAACCAACAACTAAAACTGTTTGTACCGGAGTTGAAATGTTTAGAAAGCTTCTGGACCAAGGCGAAGCAGGTGATAATGTTGGCGTTTTGCTTCGTGGTACAAAACGAGAGGAAGTTGAGCGAGGACAAGTTTTAGCAAAACCGGGAAGCATCACACCGCACAATCATTTTAAATGCGAAGTTTATTGTTTAACAAAAGATGAAGGCGGTCGTCACACACCGTTCTTTGGAAATTATAGGCCTCAATTCTATTTTAGAACTACAGATGTTACTGGATCAATNGAGCTGCCTAGTGGAACTGAAATGATCATGCCTGGAGATAATACTGCGATAACTGTTAAACTCATTACGCCGATTGCTATGGACAAAGGGTTGCGCTTTGCNGTTCGTGAGGGTGGCAAGACCGTTGGCTCGGGTGTCGTTGCTGAGATTCTTCCTGATATCGATCCTGCTAAATTGGAAGCAGAAGCAGCAAAAAGTGATAAAGCTGATAAAAAAGCGGATGATCCGAAGGCTGCAAAGAAACCGGAAGCAAAGAAAGAAGCAAAGAAACCGGAAGAGTCTAAATAAAGCAAATCTCAAAAAAAACAAGCGATTCAAAAATTAAATACAGNGGAACAATGCAAATTATCTTGCAAAATTGTATGGTTTTTTTGCACAATGATTTANGGCCAAAGGTTTATAGGAGTGTAGCTCAATTGGTAGAGCACCGGTCTCCAAAACCGGGGGCTGTGGGTTCGAGTCCCTCCACTCCTGCCAATTTGAGCTAAGGAATTTTTAATGAAGAATCCAACGGAATTTATTCGCGAGGTAAAGCAAGAGGCTAGTAAGGTCACCTGGTCAGCCAAAAAAGAAACCATATTGACAACTATTATGGTTTTTATTTTTGTTTTATTGGCCGCCTTGTTCTTTTTATTGATCGATCAGATTATGTCTTTTGGAGTTAGGTTCATTACTGGAGGCTAGTATAGCATTGGATNATAATAAAAGCACAGATGATCAGNNCGCTAATCTTACTTTNGAAGATCGAGACGAATCTCAGAAAGCCACAACAGATCAACCTGAATCTTCTGAAACGGAATCTGTAAATGAATCCCCAGAACAATCTGAGCAGCCAGCACAAGCAACCGTTGATCAAGCGCCTGAATCTCAGAAAGCCACAACAGATCAACCTGAATCTTCTGAAACGGAATCTGTAAACGAGATTTCAGGATCCCAGGAGGGTTTAGTAGAAAAAGCTTCGCCAGGAAATACGGCGTGGTATATTGCGCACGTGTACTCTGGTTTTGAAAAAAAGGTATCTGATTTAATTAGAGAGCAAGCTCGCCACAAAGGTGTAGAAGATGCTTTTGAAGAAATATTAATTCCCACACAAGATGTTGTTGAGTTAAGAAGAGGNAAGAGAGTGAATTTAGAGAAAAAAGTTTTTCCGGGATACGTTTTATTGAAAATGAGAATGGATGATGAAACTTGGCATTTGGTTAATAACACCGCAAAGGTTACAGGTTTTTTGGGTGGCGGGAATGGAATGGCGGCCCCCATATCACAAGATGAAGTAAATCAAATTTTGAATCAGACAAAAATTGGAAAGGAAAAGTCCAAACCATTAGTGACATTTGAGGTGGGTGAGCAGGTAAGAGTTTGTGATGGCCCGTTCAACTCTTTTAACGGCTTTGTAGAAGAAGTGGATGAAGAGAAGTCCAGGCTGAAAGTTTCAGTGTCAATTTTTGGAAGAGCAACACCAGTTGAATTAGAATACTCTCAGGTTGAGAAAGGATAAGGAATTATGGCAAAAGAAATTGATGGTTATGTAAAGTTACAAATTCCTGCTGGGAAGGCAACTCCGGCCCCTCCAGTTGGCCCAGCTTTAGGGCAAAGAGGAATCAATATTATGGATTTTTGTAAATCTTTTAACGAAAAGACCAAAGAGGAAGAATCAGGAATGCCGATTCCAGTAACGATTACCATCTTTAAAGATAAGAGCTTTACTTTTGAGACGAAGACGCCACCAGCCTCCTATCTTTTAAAAAAAGCTTTAAATGCGAAAAGAGGATCTCCATTGCCGGGAAGAGAATCTAGAGGCACGATCAGCATTGCCGATATTAAAAAAATTGCTGAAAAAAAGATGGTTGATTTGAATGCAAACGACATGGATGCTGCTGTAAAGATATTATCTGGCACAGCTCGTTCCATGGGAATTGA
Source organism: Rickettsiales bacterium (assembly GCA_002712065.1). Lineage (GTDB taxonomy): Bacteria > Pseudomonadota > Alphaproteobacteria > UBA8558 > UBA8558 > UBA8558. The sequence goes on from PARU01000004.1 coordinate 64,398, forward strand.
CGTTGCTGATAGGAGTGTTAAGGCAGATATTGATTTCACAAAGGTTGCTCCTGCTCCTAAGGAAGAACAAGCTGTAGAAGGAGAGCAGCAAGCAGATTCTGCAGATCAGAAGGATGCGGAGGGCAAAGGTAAAGAATCTGATCAAAAAGAAACAAAACCAGCGGAAGGAGAGAAAAAGGCAGATGGAAAGAAAGCATAGCAAGAGAATGAAAAAGAATTATGAATCAGTTGATGATAATAAAATTTATGATCTAAAGGACGCATGCGCAATTTTAAAAAACTCTAAACAAGCCAAGTTTGTTGAGACTGTCGATATTGCTATTAAGCTAGGTATAGATTCGGAAAAAACAGAACAACATGTGCGCGGAGTTGTTTCTCTTCCTCATGGTATTGGTAAAAAAGTTAAAGTAGCTGTCTTTGCGAAAGGCGAGAAGGTTAAGGAAGCCGAAGATGCGGGCGCGGATATTGTTGGAGGAGAAGAGTTGCTCGAAAAAATAAAGGATGGAAAAATTGATTTTGATCGTTGTATAGCTACTCCAGATATGATGCCAGCGGTTGGTAAGCTAGGTCAAGTTCTTGGCCCTAAGGGCCTGATGCCTAACCCAAAACTTGGAACCGTTACTGATGATGTAAAAAAAGCGGTGAATTCTCTAAAACTAGGACAAGTTGAGTTTCGATCTGAAAAGTCTGGTATTGTTCATTCTGGTATAGGAAAGATCAATATGGAATCAAAAGCTATTGAGGAAAACATCTGTGCATTCTTTAAGGCGGTGCAAAAGGCAAAACCGACCAGCGTTAAGGGCATATATATAAAGAAAGTTTCAGTTAGCACCACAATGGGTCCTGGAATAAAGTTGAATACTTCTAATTTAAATGTGGCATAATTTGCAAAGTTAGTTTAAGTATATTCAGGCTTTATCTGATTGGTAGATTTTAGGTTGGATATTAGCGTGGGGGATTTTCCTCCGATTCTGTCCGAGACTGCGGGCGCTCTATTTGAGCTTAATGTAATTGCCGGCATAGGCAGTGTTCTTAGATGGTGGTAAGGTTTCTTTACCAAGCACGGTTCGGGCAGAAATAGAATTTTTATATTTTTTTGGAGGTCGCTTGGATCGGTCGCAAAAAGAAAATTTAGTTACTCAACTACAAGATAGCTTGAAGAAGGCAAAGACTGTTATCGTGGCCCATCAAGAAGGCTTGACTGTGGCCGAAAGCACCGATCTTAGAAATAAGATGAGAGAAAGTGATGCTGCGTATAAGGTCATAAAGAATCGTTTGGCCCTACGTGCACTCAAGGGTACAAAATTTGAGGTGCTGGGTAAGCTTTTTTTAGGTCCCACAGCAATTGCGTTCTCAGAAGATATGATTGCTCCAGCAAAGATTGCTTTTGCTTTTGCTAAGGAAAACCCAAAACTTACTATTGTGGGGGGGTGCCATGATGGAAATGAGTTAACTTTAGAAGAAATACAAAATCTTGCTAATCTCCCATCCCTTGATGAACTCAGAGGGAAAATAATTGGGATTTTAAGCGCTCCTGCCAGGAATATCGCATGTATTTTACAAGCACCGGCTATTCAAATTGCCAATGTATTTAGAGCTTATAGTGAGAATGAATAACCTAAGAATCTCAAATATTTTGCTAAAATGTTAAGAATTTTGTTGAAATTGTTGCCGTAACTGATAAAAACCCCATGTAAATAGGAGTCAATTGATGTCTGAAGAAGTTAAAACAGAGGAAGTTAAGGAAAAGGAAGCGGTTCAAGCGGCAGAAAAAAAGCCCGCAGAATCTGGTAAATCTGATCAGGACGCTAAGGATACGAATGGAAGTTCTAAGCCAAAGAAAAAGATAGATAATCCACAATTAAAAAAAATAGTTGATGATCTTTCAAAGCTTACAGTTGTTGATGCGGCAGAGCTAAGCAAAATCTTGGAAGAACAGTGGGGAGTTTCAGCTGCTGCGCCAGTTGCTGCTGTTCAAGGTGCTGCTGCTGGAGGTGGAGAGGCTGCTGAAGAGAAGACTAGTTTTACTGTTCACTTAGCTGCCACTGGTGATAAAAAGATTGAAGTTATTAAGGAAGTCAGAACAATTACAGGTTTAGGGTTAAAGGAAGCAAAAGATTTGGTTGACTCAGCTCCAAAGCCTCTTAAAGAGGATGTGAAGAAGGAAGAAGCTGAGGAGATGAAAAAGAAACTTGAACAAGCGGGAGCTACCGTAGAACTCAAGTAGTGTTTTGTGTATAAAATTTTTAGATTAAATTAAACAACAGGTCTTTCAGATTCTTCGAGATCCTATATTTTATAGGAAGCGAAGCAGGTGTCTTATTGTGCTTTTGATACTGAAGGTCGGTTTATAGAGTACGGTTGATGGGTAGTACGGCAGACTCAGATTTAAAATTAATGCGGAAAAATTTTGGTCACCTCTCAGAGGTAGCGGTCATGCCGAATCTGATCGATGTTCAGAGGCTGGCTTACGAGGATTTTTTACAAACAGATGTTCCTCTTGATCAAAGAAAAGAGAGAGGCCTGCAGGCCGTTCTTAAGTCTATTTTTCCAATTTCTGATTATTCTAAGACTGCTGAGCTTCAGTTTGTTAAATATGATTTGGATGAGCATCCTTATACGGTTGAGGAGTGTCAGCAAAGAGGAGCTACTTATTGTAGACAGCTCAAAGTTACTCTTCGTTTAATAGTTTGGAATATTGATGATGAGACAGGCGTTCGTTCCGTAAGAGATATTAAAGAACAACAGGTTTATATGGGGGATATCCCTATTATGACCGATAAGGGTACTTTTATGGTAAATGGAACGACCCGAGTTGTTGTGTCTCAAATGCATCGCAGCCCAGGCGTCTTTTTTGATCATGATAGTGGAAAAACACACACATCTGGTAAATATTTGTTCTCTGCTAGGGTTATACCTTACAGAGGATCGTGGATCGATTTCGAATTTGATCATAAAGATATGGTTTATGCTCGAATTGATAGAAAAAGAAAAATTCCGATAACCACTTTTCTTCTTTGTCTGCCAAATGAAGCGTCTCAGCAGTTAATTGACAAGGCTGTAAGTAAATCGAAAGAAATCCCTCATGACGATATCGTCGGCATGAACAGGGAGGAAATCTTACACTATTTTTATAAGAAGATACCGCTTACAAAGACAAAGAATGGATGGGAGACATCCTTTGATGCAAAGAGGCTTACGGGGATTAAACTTTCTCATGATTTAATAGATGCAAGGAATCAAAAAATTCTTATCAAGGCTGGAGAAAGAGTCAATGCTGCTATGGCTAAACAATTAATGGATCAAGGCGTCAAGAACTTGCTTATTCCCTTTGATGATTTGGTTGGACGGTATATCGCAGATGATATGATAAATGAGAAGACTGGTGAGATATATTTTGAGTCTGGTGACGAAATTAATGATGAAAATATCGAATTGTTGAAAGGCAATAATATCGATAAAATTGTTATCTTTGATATCGATCATATTCACATTGGATCTTATTTAGCAAATACATTTAATATTGAAAAGAATGATTCTCGATTAACTGCTTTGCTTGATATATACAAGATTTTAAGACCAGGAGAGCCGCCTTCGAGAGAAGCTTCACAAACACTATTCTATAATCTCTTCTTTAACCCAGAAAGATATGATTTGTCTGATGTTGGTAGGGTTAAGTTAAACAGCAAGCTTGGAATTGACTGTGATGATACCGTCAGAGTATTGCAAACAATAGATATACTAGAAATCATAAAGGTTCTTTTGAAGCTCAGGGATGGTATTGGAGATGTGGATGATATCGATCATTTAAGTAATAGACGAGTTAGATCAGTTGGTGAGTTGCTTGAGAATCAATACCGTGTTGGATTGGTGAGGATGGAAAGAGCTATTCGTGAGAGGATGAGTTCTGTTTCGCTAGAAACAGTTATGCCTAGCGATTTAGTTAATGCTAAACCGGCAGCGAACGCTCTGAAGGAGTTTTTTACATCATCTCAGTTATCGCAATTTATGGATCAAACCAACCCACTTGCTGAAATTACTCATAAAAGGAGATTATCAGCCCTTGGGCCTGGTGGCTTAACTAGGGAAAGAGCTGGGTTTGAAGTTCGTGATGTCCATACTAGCCATTATGGTCGTATATGCCCAATCGAAACTCCCGAAGGTCCAAACATAGGGTTGATTAATTCGTTGGCGACTTATGCGAGAATCAATAAGTATGGGTTTATAGAGACTCCATATAGAAAAGTCGAGGCAGGTAAGGTTACTGACGAAGTTGTTTATTTGTCTGCAATTGAAGAGGACAAATATACCATAGCTCAGGCAAATGCTGAGATGAATGACAATAATTTATTAGTTGGAGATCTAATCAATTGTAGAAAAGGTGGTGGGCTTGTAATGTCTAAGCCGGAATCTGTTGAATATATTGATGTTTCTCCTAAACAATTGGTGTCCGTTGCGGCGTCATTGATTCCATTTTTAGAAAATGATGACGCTAATAGGGCATTAATGGGATCAAACATGATGCGACAGGCGGTTCCTCTTCTAAGGCCGGAGGCGCCTTTTGTTGGTACTGGAATGGAGAGTGTTGTTGCTAGAGAGTCTGGAGTTACAGTTACTGCCTCACGGAATGGTATTGTCAATCAGGTTGATTCAAGGCGTATCGTGGTTCACGCAACTGAAAAAACATCACATTCTAAATCGGGTGTAGATATTTATAGACTTCAGAAATTTCAAAGATCGAATCAGAGCACTAGCATAAATCAAAGACCGTTGGTAAAAGCCGGAGATGCAGTCAAGGCGGGGGAAATTATTGCGGATGGGCCATCAACGCGCTTTGGAGAATTAGCATTGGGAAGAAACGTCTTTGTCGCATTTATGCCATGGAATGGGTACAATTTTGAGGATTCAATTTTGATCTCAGAGAGTCTGGTTCATGAAGATGTTTTTACGTCAATACACATAGAAGAATTCGAGGTCCTCGCTAGAGATACAAAGCTTGGTGAGGAAGAAATTACTAGAGATATTCCGAACGTAGGTGAAGAAGCGCTAAGACAACTTGATGAAGCTGGGATTGTCCATATAGGGGCTGAAGTGCATCCACAGGATATTTTGGTTGGCAAGGTTACACCTAAAGGTGAATCACCAGTGACTCCGGAAGAGAAATTATTGAGAGCAATTTTTGGTGAAAAGGCTGCTGATGTTCGTGACACATCCCTCAAAGTTCCTCCAGGAGTTTCCGGCACTGTTGTTGAGGTAAGAATATTTACAAGACGGGGCGTTGAAAAAGATGAACGAGCCCAGGCCAATGAGCTTTTTGAAATAAAGAGGCTTATGAAGGATCGGGACGATGAGAAGAAGATTCTAGAAAACAGTTTTAATAGTCGCCTCAAAAGCTTGCTCTTAAATCAAACTGTGGCTAGCGGCATTAAGGAATTAAAGTCGGGAAGCAAAGTTATCGAAGAGAATCTCCAGAAAGTACCCCAAAGTCAATGGCGTAAGATAGATATTAAGGACAATAAAACTATGGCTTCTATCGAAGAATTACGATCTCAATTTGAGAAGAGCGTTGAGGATCTAAACGATCGTTTTGATACTGCATCAGAGAAAATTACTGCTGGAGATGATTTGCCTCCTGGAGTAATGAAAATGGTAAAAGTTTTCGTAGCGGTCAAGCGCAAACTTCAAGCGGGTGACAAGATGTCTGGGAGACATGGTAATAAGGGAGTGATTTCTAGGATTATTCCTGTAGAAGATATGCCATACACAAAGAGTGGGCGCCCGGTTGATATTGTCTTGAATCCTTTAGGTGTTCCATCCAGGATGAATGTTGGGCAAATACTGGAAACTCATTTAGGTTGGGCGTCTGTTGGCATAGGTGAGCAGATTAATAAACTCATTAATAATTTTCAAAAGGATGAACAGAATATTGAGGCGTTAAAGGATGAATTAAAAACATTTTATGGTAAAGAAATTTATCAAAAGAACTGCTCTTCTTTAGATTCGAAAAATGTAGAAGAATTTTCTGAAAAAATAAAAAGAGGAGTTCACTTTGCAACTCCTGTTTTTGACGGTGCTAATGAAAAGAATATAGTGGAAATGTTAGAAAAATCGGGGTTACTAACTACGGGGCAAACAGAATTAACCGACGGCCTTACTGGTGAAAGGTTTGAACGTTCAGTTACTGTTGGTTATATATACATGTTAAAGCTCCACCATCTTGCAGATGATAAAATCCACGCTCGATCGACTGGTCCTTATAGCTTGGTTACTCAGCAACCA